>CAMFLK010000051.1 GCA_945957135.1 uncultured Rhodospirillales bacterium | reverse complement strand
CGCCTGCGCCATTCGGACCCCGCCGGCCATGACGCCGGCGGCGGGCTGGCCGACCGGCCGGTGTTCGACGCGGCCACGCCGGTGCTGCCGGGCATGTGCCGCGTGGCGGCGTTCGTTTTCTGATACAGTCTCGCGCTTGACCGCAACCACGCTGCGGTGCGCAATGGCCGATGCCGGCGAGCCAAGGATGGGCGGGCCGGAGACAGAGGGTTCGGAATGATGAAGCTGCGAACGGGGCTGCTCGCGACGCTGGCGCTGGCCCTTCCCACCATGGCCGCCCAGGCCCAGACGCAACCCCGCCCGGCCCCGCAGCCGCGGGTGCAGGCCGCGCCGCGCGCCACGGCGCCTGCCGCCGCCCCGGCGACCACCAGCACGCTGCAGCAGGCGCTGGCGGTGACCTACGCCACCAACCCCGCCCTGCAGGCCGCCCGTGCCCAGTTGCGGGCGACGGACGAGAACGTGCCCCAGGCCCTCGCCGGCTGGCGACCGCAGGTCTCGATCACCGGCAGTGTCGGCTATAGCGACCAGGCCAACATCACCCAGTTGGCCGACGACGTGCGTCGCCATGTGAACGTCTCCCGCTCGCTGAACAGCCAGTCGCTGACCGTCACCCAACCCGTCTATCGCGGCGGCGCCACCCGCGCGAACACCAATCGCGCCGAGAACCAGGTGCTGGCCCAGCGCGCCACGCTGATCCAGTCGGAGCAGCAGATCCTCGGCAACGCGGTGCTGGCCTATGTGAACCTGATCCAGGCGCAGCAGGTGCTCGGGCTGAACATCAACAACGTGCAGGTGCTCACCCGCCAGTTGCAGGCCACCCAGGACCGGTTCCGGGTGGGCGAGATCACCCGCACCGACGTGGCGCAGGCCGAGGCCTCGCTGGCCAGCGCCCAGGCCACGCTCGCCACCTCCCAGGGCAATCTGCAGACCGCGCGGGCCACCTACAAGCAGGTGATCGGCGACGTGCCGGACCGCCTGATCGAGCCGCAGCCGCTGCAGCCGGGCGGGGCCACGCTGGACCAGGTGAAGTCGCTCGCGCTGGTCAACAACCCCGCCGTGCTGATCGCGCTGTACAACAACGCCGCGGCCAAGGACAATTTCGACGTCCAGTTCACCAAGCTGATGCCGAACCTGTCGGTGCAGGGCCAGGTGGCGCGCAACGACAACACCCAGACCAAGAACCTCACCACCCAGTTCGCGCAGGTCCTGCTGCAGGCGAGCATGCCGCTGTACCAGGGCGGCAGCGAGTATTCGGCCATCCGCCAGGCCCGCCAGCAGCAGCAGCAGACCCAGAAATCGCTCGACGACGCGCGCAACGTCGCCATCCAGAACGTCACCAGCTCCTGGCAGACCTACGAGGCGCTGAAGGCCACCATCGCCAGCACGCGCCAGGCCATCGCCTCGAACGAGATCGCGCTGGAAGGCGTGCAGCGCGAGGCGATCGTCGGCAGCCGCACCACGCTCGACGTGCTGAACGCCGAGCAGACCCTGCTGAACTCGCGCGTGACGCTGGTGCAGAACCTCGCCCAGCTGGTCACCGCCTCCTACCAGGTGGCGGCCTCGGTCGGGCGGCTGACGGCGCGCGACCTGGCGCTGGCCGTGCCGCTGTATGACGACCACGCCTATTACGAGCAGGTGCGCAACCGCTGGGCCGGCACGGGCGATTTCGCCACCGACCAGCCTGGACGCTGAGGCCGGCATGACCCAGCCCGCCACCCCGCCCTCTCCCACGCCCCCCTCTCCTTCGCCGGGCGCGCCGCCCGCCGGCGATCCCTCGATGGAGGACATCCTGGCCTCCATCCGCCGCATCCTCAGCGAGGACGAGCCCGCCGCCGGCGCGGCCCCAGCCGCCCCCGTGCCGGCGGCGGTCGCCGCGCCGGCCCCCATGCCGGCCCCCACACCTGCCCCCACACCTGCATCGGCGAGCGAGGTGCTGGCGCTCGACGAATCGATGATCGTGCAGGAACCGACGGCGCACACCCCCGCGCCGCCGCAGGCCCCGGCCGCGCATGCCGCCGAGCCCATGCCGACCGAGCCCATGCCTGTCGCGAGCCCGGCCGAACCCGCCCCGCCCCTCATCCGGCCACGCCTCGTCGCCGCCGAGGCCGAGGCCGCCGCCTCCGCCTCCGTCGGCACTTTGCTGCGCACCCTGATCGCCGGGCGCGAGCAGGTGCCGGTGCATCGTGGCGGCCCCACGATCGAGGACCTCGTGCGCGAGGAAATCCGGCCGCTGCTGAAGGACTGGCTGGACACCAACCTGCCGCCGCTGGTGGAGCGGCTGGTACGGGCGGAGCTGGAACGCGTGGTAGGCCGCGCGATCTCCTAGGCCGCGATCACCGCAGGCGGCGCCGCCGAAGGTGTGAATCGCAGCCCCACGCCAGCGCCGCGCCGCTCCCCCTCCTCGCCCCGCCGGGGCGAAAACCGGATACCCCCCATGCTCGACAAGAACTTCACCCCCGCCGCCACCGAGCGGGACCTGTATGCCGCCTGGGAAAAGGACGGCGCCTTCGCCGCCCATCCCGACAGCAACGCCGCCCCCTTCACCATCATGATCCCGCCGCCCAACGTCACGGGCAGCCTGCACATGGGCCACGCCCTCACCTTCACGGTGCAGGATGTGCTGATCCGCTGGCGCCGCATGCAGGGGCGCGACGCGCTGTGGCAGCCGGGCAGCGACCATGCGGGCATCGCGACGCAGATGGTGGTGGAGCGCCTGCTCGCCGCCGAGGGCACCGACCGCAAGGCAATGGGCCGCGCCGCCTTTCTCGACCGGGTGTGGCAGTGGAAGGCCGAATCCGGCGGCGCCATCACCACCCAGCTGCGCCGCCTCGGCGCTTCGCTCGACTGGCCGCGCGAGCGCTTCACCATGGATGACGGGCTGTCCGCGGCCGTACGCCGCGTGTTCGTCACGCTGCACCGCGAGGGGCTGATCTACCGCGACCGGCGGCTGGTGAACTGGGACCCGCAATTCCAGTCGGCGATCTCCGACCTCGAGGTGGAGAGCCGGGAAATCCGCGGCCATCTCTGGCACATCGCCTATCCGGTGGAGGGCAGCGACCGCCGCATCACCGTCGCCACCACGCGGCCGGAGACCATGCTGGGCGACACCGCCGTGGCCGTGCACCCCACCGATGAGCGCTTCGCCGATCTGGTCGGCCGCTTCGCCATCCTGCCGCTGACCGGGCGGCGCGTGCCAATCGTGGCCGACGAATACTCCGACCCCGAGAAGGGCACCGGCGCGGTGAAGATCACGCCGGCGCACGACTTCAACGATTTCGCGGTGGGCCAGCGCCATTCGCTGCCGATGCCCTCGGTGCTCGACCGCGAGGGGAAGATCACCCTGGTGGAGATCGAGGGCGAGCTTGCCGCCGTGCCCGGCGTGGCCGACCCCGCCTTCGTGCGCGGCCTCGCCGGCCAGGACCGTTTCGCGGCGCGCAAGGCGATCGTCGCCGAACTCGAACGGCTGGAGCTGCTGACCAAGACGGAGCCGCACACCCACCAGGTGCCGCATGGCGACCGCTCCGGCGTGCCGATCGAGCCGCTGCTGACCCTGCAATGGTATTGCAACGCCGAGGTGCTGGCGAAACCGGCCATCGAAGCCGTCGAGCAGGGCCGCACCCGCTTCGTGCCGCAGCAATGGGAGAACACCTTCTTCGCTTGGATGCGCGACATCCAGCCCTGGTGCATCAGCCGCCAGCTGTGGTGGGGCCACCGCATCCCCGCCTGGTACGCGCCGGATGGCACGGTGTTCGTCGCCGAGAGCGAGGCCGACGCCCTGGCCCAGGCCGCCGCCAAGTTCGGCACGCCCGTGGCGCTGGCACAGGACGAGGACGTGCTGGACACCTGGTTCAGCTCCGCGCTGTGGCCCTTCTCCACCCTCGGCTGGCCGGAGCAGACCCGCGAGCTCGCCCGCTACTACCCCGGCGACGTGCTGGTCACCGGCTTCGACATCATCTTCTTCTGGGTCGCCCGCATGATGATGATGGGCCATCACTTCATGAAGGATGTGCCCTTCCGTACCGTGTACATTCACGGGCTGGTGCGCGACGAGCGCGGCCAGAAGATGAGCAAGTCCAAGGGCAACGTCATCGACCCGCTGGTGCTGATCGACCAGTACGGCGCGGACGCGCTGCGCTGGACCATCTGCGCCCTGACCGGCCCCGGCCGCGACGTGAAGCTGGGGCCGGCCCGGGTGGAATCCAGCCGCGGCTTCGTCACCAAGCTGTGGAACGCCGCGCGCTTCTGCGAAATGAACGGCGTGGCGCCCGACCCCGATTTCGACCCCGCCACCGCCACCCTACCGCTGACCCGGTGGATCCTCGACGCCGCCAACCGCGCCATCGCCGAGGCCACCGCGGCGCTCGATTCCTACCGCTTCGACGAATACGCCGCCGCCGCCTACCGCTTCACCTGGAACGTGTTCTGCGACTGGTTCCTGGAATTCGCCAAGCCCGCGCTGGCGAAACCCGACAGCGCCGAAGCCGCGGAGGTGCGCCGCACCGCCGCCCATGTGCTCGGCCTGGTGCTGCGCCTGCTGCACCCGGCCATCCCCTACGTGACGGAAACGCTGTGGGACTATTTCCGCTACGCCGCCCCCGGCAGCCTGATCGCCACCGCCTGGCCGGAACCCACGCCGATCCCGGGCGCCGAGGCGGCCCGCGCCGAGCTCGACTGGGTGGTGCGGCTGATCTCCGAGGTGCGCGGCGTGCGCGCGGAGATGAACGTGCCGCCTTCGCGCCTCGCCCCGATCCTGATGAAGGACGCGGCGCCCGAGGCGCTGTCGCGCGGCGCCGCCTGGATGGAAGCCATCGCCCGCCTTGCCCGCGCCTCCTCCTTCGGCCCGCTCGAGGGCGAGGTGCCCGCCGGCTCCGCCCAGTCCACGCTGGACGAGGCCACCATCGTGCTCCCTCTCGCCGGGCTGATCGACCTCGACGCCGAACGCGCGCGCCTGGCCCGCGAGGCCGGCAAGGCGCGCGACGAGGCCGACAAGATCGCCCGCAAGCTCGCCAACCCGGACTTCGTCGCCCGTGCCCGTGAGGAGGTGGTGGAGGAAAACCGCGACCGCCTCGCCGCCATGCAGGCCGATATGGCGCGGCTGGAGGCGGCACTCGCGCGGATCGCGTGATACCGCGATACGCTACGTAACGATACCGCCTGAACCTTTCCGGCCATGCTGCGCGCGACGCTGGCCGGGGAGTTCCGATGCCGCTGTTTTCGACCTCGCCGCACAAGCGCGGCACTGCCGAGGATTTCACCTACCGGGTGGCCGAGGACACCCAGGAACGCATCGCCGCCGACCCCAACGCCGGCACGGCGACCATGGCCGTCTCCCGCGGCCTCGGCCACCTGCTGCTGGCCGCGTGCAAGGTTCCGGGCCTCGCGTTGCGCGCGGTGCGGCTTGTGCTGGCATCCGGCCCGGTGGCGCGATGGACGGTGACCGCGGCCGTCATCGCCAGCGTCCTCGGCCTGCTGCTCAGCCTCGCCATGCATGACGAGATCATGCGCGCGCAGATTCGCTTCGTGCCGGTGGGCGCGGTGCTGGGCTTCGGGCTGGGCCTGTGGCGCCGCGCCGCCGCCTAGTCTGCGTCAGAGCGGCAGGCCCTTCAGCGCCCCATCGATCGCCCGCCGCAAATCCTCGCTCACATGGTCCATCGGCGCGCGAGGATAGTACATGCCCAACCCCTGCCGGTGCTGGATGTATTTCACGCAGGCCGGCAGCACCTCGTGCGGAATGACGTTCCACAGCGTGTTCAGCCCGCGATGCAGCGCCAGCGCGGTGTCGAAGTCGCGGCGCTGCACCGCGTTCCACAGCTTCACGCACACGCCCGGCACCGCCGCTGTCAGCGCGCTGATCGAGCCGTGGGCGCCCAGCGCGAAGGCGGGGTAGAGCAGCGAATCCACCCCGCTCAGCACGAGGTTGCGCGGATCGACGCGCTGGATCAGGTCGGAGACCGATTTCAGGTCGCCGCCGCTCTGCTTCATGCCGATCACCCCGGGCACCTCGCGCATGATGCGCAGCATCAGGTCGATCGACAGGTAGTTCCAGGGAATGACGTTGTAGATGAGGATGGGAATCCCCGTCTCCTCGTGGATGGCGCGGAAATGCCGCACCGTGCCGTCCTCGGACGGCTTGAACAGGTAGTGCACCGGCGTGATCTGCAGCGCCGCGATGTTGAGGTGGCGGATCGCCCGCACCCGCGCGATCGCCTCCTGCGTGCTGTTGACGATCAGCCCGACCACGAAGGGCAGCCGGCCGCCGAGCGCGTCATGCGTCTCGGTCATCGCGCGCACGAACTCGTCGAAGCCGAGCGTGTGCCCTTCGCCGGTGCTGCCGCCGGCCACCACGCCGTGCGCGCCCTGCGCCACCACGAAATCCATCTGTTCGCGCAGCGCCGAGAACACCAGCGCGCCGTCGCGGTCGAACGGCATGGTGGTCGGCGGCAAAATCCCCGTCAGCGTCTTGCGGAGGTCCGCGAGCGAAGGGCGCGGCGCGGTATCGACCGGATGGTCCATGGCGGGTGTTTCCTCGATTTTCCTTGCCCGCCGGATATCGCCCGCACCCCGCACGGGTCAAATTTTTTCGGAACATGATTTCCGATATTCGGAACAATCTGGCGTTTTTCGATTCTCAGTTCCACAATCCGGGATCATCTCGGGAATTCCGCCGATGTCCCTCACCCCCGAAGACGGGCTGAAATCGCTGGCCAAGGTGATGCGCGTGCTCAACGCCTTCTCCACCCTCCATCGCAGCCTCTCGCTCACCGAAATCTGCCGCGCGACCGGCTTTCCCAAGAGCACCACCCACCGCCTGCTCGCCGCCATGCGCGAGGCCGGGCTGCTCGACCAGGACGAGCAGCGCGACCGCTACCGGCTGGGCATGAAGCTGTTCGAGCTGGGCAACATCGTGCTCGCCAACATGGAGCTGCACCGCGAGGCCCGGCCCTTCGTGGACATGCTGACCCGCCAGGGCGGCCAGGCCGTGCATCTCGCGGTGTTCGACGGGCGGCGCGCCATCGTCATCCACCGCGCCGACATCGCGCCGGACAAGACCGCCGCGCCCACGATGATCGAGCAGGCGCCGGTGCACTGCACCAGCGTCGGCAAGGCCATCCTGGCCTTCCAGCCGGAGCCGGTGATCGCGCGCATCCTCGCCGCCGGCCTGCCCCGCTTCACCGACAGCACCATCACCGACCCCACCGCCCTGCGCCAGGAACTCGAACGCATCCGCGAACGCGGCTACGCGCTCGACGAGGGCGAGCACCAGCCCGGCCTGCGCTGCATCGGCGCGCCGATCCGCGACCGCGCCGCCCAGGTGACCGCCGGCATCAGCCTCACCGGCCCGGCCTGGCGGCTGCCGGTGTCCGAGGTGGAGGGCATGGCGAAACTCGTGATGCACCATGCCAATTCCATCAGCGCCGCGTTGGGCTGCCGGATGAAGTAGAATCCATCTTCAGACTTTCAGGACACGCCCGCCGATGATCGGTTCCGCCATCCGCTTCGCCCTGCAAAACCTGCCCGCCCTGCTGCTGGTGCTGGCACTCGCGATCGCCGCCGCCCGCCCCGGCCCGCACCCCGCCGAGCGCTTCCTGTCCTGGATCCTGCTGCTGCCCATCGGCGTCACCGGCCTGTGGGCGGGCGGATTCCACATCCTGTTTCCCACGACATCCGCCGCCCTCATCGGCTGGGAGCCCAGCCCCTTCCAGTTCGAGGTCGGCATGGCCGACCTGGCGATCGGCGTCACCGCCTGCCTCGCCTTCCGCCGCGACCTGAGCTTCAAGGCCGCCGCCATCAGCGCCGCCTCGGTGTTCCTGCTCGGCGACGCCATCGGCCATGTGCGGCAGATGCAGCTCGCCGGCAATTTCGCGCCGGGCAATGCGGGGGTGCCGTTCTACATGGACATCGCGTGCCCGCTGCTCGCCATCGCGCTGCTGTTCGTTGCGCGGCAGCAGCGGGCGGCACCAGGGCGCTGAATGCGGGTCAGCCCGCCAAGCGCCTTTTCGGCGGGACGAACGCCTTGGGACCTTTGCTCTTCTGCTGCGCCAGGCTGCGGTAACAGGCGATCTCCTTGGCCCGTTTGCCCAGGAATTCCACGCCGATGACCTGCCCCTGCGAATCGTAGTCGGCAATGAACGAGCCGCCCTCATCCTTGATCTGCTGCGTGTAGGCGACCTTGGTATCGAGAAACCTCACATAGGTCGCGCCGCTTTCCAGATCGCGGGTGAAGTGTTCCTTGTAGATCATCGCCGCGCCTCCAGCGCCTCGCGAATGATCCGCCGCCCTCGCAGCCGCGCTTCGACATTCGGCCCTTCCATGGGCGCGATGGGCGGGCGAAGGCCCAACTCGCCGAGCGCCCCGAGCACCTGCACGTAATCCTCGAACCCGCGCTCGCGCAGCGCATGCCCCGCGATCTCGCCGGCGGCGTATTGACGGATCAGCGCATCCTTCTCGCGGCCTGTCATGAAGCTTGCTGGCTCAAGTAATACATGCCCCAGCATGTCGGCACGCAATCAAGACCGGGCTCATCAGGACCATGGCCAAAATTGCCAAACGCGCACCCTGCCGTCTTATTTTCCGCAAGGCGTTGAGTTGAGCCCGGAGAGATGCCCGAAGCTTTTTTTGGTGACCGTTTCTATCCAGGCTACTCAATGCGCAGCGAGGCCACTCGCCAGACCAGCCAATCGGCCGCTGCCGTATAGTTCGTCCCTTGAGCCGCAAAGACGAAGCCGCCAGCAGTACCTCCGCCAAGGGGCGAAGCCGGGCCTCAACGAGGTAACGTGTCGATCGGCGAAAGCGTCGAGGATCGAAGGGAGGGTCAAAAGGCATCGATGATTTTCGACGGTCTCATAAAGGCTTCTCCGTGATCGGGATAACGAAGGTCGATGAGCCAACGGTCTTCGACAGCGCACGCCTCCTGCCGCCGAATTCTTGATTTTTGTGCAGGCGGCTGCCTACCCCACCAGCCCCACCCCCCCAAACACCAGCTGCACGATCGTCGCCTTGGCCGCGTCGTAATCCGGCTGCTCCAGCTGGCGCCTGTTCTTCATGATCGCCATCTGGCTGGCGAAGTCGGCATAGGCCTGGGTCATGGCCCAGATGCAGAAGAACAGGTCGGCGGGGCTGATCGGGCGGATCAGGCCCTGGGCGATCCATTCATCCACCATGCGCATCTTGTCGAGCAATTGCGGGGTGGAGACCTTCGCGATGAAGTCGCCGATGAACGGCGCGCCGGCGATGATCTCGCTGGCGTAGATGCGCGACAAGGCGGGGTGGTCGCGGGAGAAGTCCACCTTGCGGTGGATGTAGTCGCGCAGCACGGTGCGCAGGTCGGCGGTGGTGTCGAGACTGTCTATGTCGTGGGCCCATTCCTTCATCGCCCGCTCAAGAATCGCGCAGTAGAGATCCTCCTTGTCCTCGAAATAATAATAGAGATGCGCCTTCGCCACGCCGGCCTTCCTGGCGATCAGCGCGGTGGTGGCGCCGCGCAGGCCGAAATGGCCGAAGACGAATTCGGCGGCGTCGAGAATCTTCTCCTCGGCGTTGACGGAAGGCGGGCCGCGGCGCGCCTTGCCCGATGGCGGGCGGATGCGGAACGGGTTGTCCTGCACTGTCATGGCCCTGCCTGGAGCGCTCCATCCCCCGGCGCAGCCTGGGCCGGATCGGCCGGGCGTTCAAGGGATTCGACCATTCGTTCAATTTCAATTGACCGAACGTTCAAAATTGGCACACCCTTTGCTGCGCGGACGGCACAATCCGCATGAAGGAGAGGGCAGATGGCCGCAGGACCCGCCACGCAATCGCCGTCCAACGACCCCGCCATCCGCGACCTGGAAGGGGCACTCGCGCGCATCGGCGTCACCGCCGCGCACAAGCAGATCATCGTGCTCATCCTGATCGGCTGCCTGTTCGATGCGTTCGAGCAGAACACGGTGGGCATCGTCGGCCCCGCGCTGCGCAATCTGTGGGGGCTGACGGCGACGGATATCGGCTTCCTCAACACCATCACCTTCGGCAGCGCGGCGCTGGGCCGGCTGGCCTCCGGCGCGATCGGCGACCGCTACGGGCGGCGGGTGATGCTGGGCATCAACCTCATCCTGTTCACCATCGGCTCGCTGGGCTGCGCGCTGGCGCCGAGCTTCGCGGTGCTGTGCCTGTTCCGCGCCATCGTCGGCTTCGGCGTGGGCGGGGAGATTTCCACGGCGGTGACCATGCTGTCGGAATTCTGCTCGCCCAAGTTCCGCGGCACGGCGGCCGGGCTGGTGAATGTCGGCGCGGGCGGGCTGGGCAACTTCCTGGCGCCGGCCTTCGGGTTGCTGGTGTTCAGCCTCTTTCCCGGCGAGAACGCCTGGCGCTGGCTGTTCGCGGTGCTCGCCATTCCCTGCCTGCTGGTGGTGTTCTACCGCCGCTACGTGCCGGAAACGCCGCGCTTCCTGCTGTCGCGCGGGCGGGTGGGCGAGGCGAACCGGGTGCTGTCCATCCTCGCCTCCGGCTCGCTCAACCCGCGCGGGGTGGCCACCACCGAGTATCTCACCCGGCCGCCTTCGGTGGCGGCGGAGCGCCAGACGGGCTCGGCCGGAGTGTTCCAGCCGCCCTATCTCGGCCGCACCGTCGCGGTGGCGATCGCCATTCTCATGAGCTACGGCGCGCAGCTTTCGGTGCTGACCCTGATGCCCACCATCTTCGTGGCGATGGGCTACAACTATTCCAGCAGCCTGCTCTATGCGATGACCATCCAGTCCGGCAGCGTGCTGGGCGCCATCGCCGCCTCGGTGTTCGGCTACCACCTGCCGCGCAAGCGCGTGCTGACCGCAGGCGCCGTGCTGGCCTGCGTCGCCGCGCTGTGCATCGCCTTCCTGGGCAAGAGCATCGTGCTGGTGCTGCTGCTGGGCGCGGTGTTCCAGTTCTTCGTGCTGCTGCTCAACACCTCGATCTGGATCTACGCGCCGGAGCTGTACCCCACGCGCATGCGGGCCTTCGGGGTGGCGTTCATCCTGGCCACCGGCTCGGCCGCGGGCTCGCTGGTGCCGCCGGTCTCCGGCGCGCTGTTCGAGGCGTATGGGCTGATGGGCGTGTTCGGGCTGGCCTCGGCGATGTATCTGATCTTCGCCATCGCCATCCAGTTCGGGCCGGAGACCTATGGCCGCTCGATGGAAGACCCCACCCAGCCGGCGGATGTGGCGGGGGAAGAGGCAGCGGCGGCGAAATTCGCGTGACGCCGCCGGTCCTTTGACTCCCCTCCCCCCTAGGGGGTAGGGATGCGTGATGAAACACGCCTCGCATCCCGACCTCGTCAAGCGGCTGAAGCAGGCGCAGGGGCAGCTGACCTCCATTCTCGGCATGTTCGAGAGCGGGCGGTCCTGCCTCGACCTCGCCCAGCAGCTCCAGGCGGTGGAAAGCGTCGTCCACAACGCCAAGCGCACGCTGATCCAGGACCATATGGAGCACTGCATCGGCGATGCCGTGGGCGAAGGCGGGGTGAACGCCGAGCAGGCCCTGCGCGAGTTCAAGGCGCTGGCCAAGTATCTCTGAGGGCGGGCCATGCAATCGCTTCCCGAGCTTCTCCAGCAGGGCAGCGCGCATGCCTGGCTGTTCATTCCCACGGCCATCCTGCTCGGCGCCCTGCACGGGCTGGAGCCCGGCCACAGCAAGACGATGATGGCGGCATTCATCATCGCCATTCGCGGCACGGTGGGGCAGGCCGTGCTGCTCGGCCTGTCCGCCGCGATCTCCCATACCGCCGTGGTCTGGGTGGTCGCGCTCGGCGGGCAGTATCTCGGGCGCGGCCTCGATGCCGAGGCCGTCGAGCCCTGGCTGCAGCTTGCCTCCGCGGTGATCGTGGCCGGGGTCGCCGCCTGGATGATCTGGCGCACCCGGCGCGATCAGGCAAGCGCGCCGGAAACGCATCACCATCACGGCGAGGCCGCGCACCGCATCGACACCGGCCACGGCGTCATGACGCTGGACATCTTCGAGGACGGCGTGCCCCCGCGCTGGCGCATCCACTTCGACGGCGGCCCCGGCTGGAAGGCCGGCGATGTCGCCCTCGTCACCGAACGCCCCGGCGGCGCGCGCCAGAGCTTCGCCTTCGCCGATCGCGGCGGCCATCTCGAAAGCGCCGATGAGGTGCCGGAGCCGCATGAATTCGTGGCGCGGATCAGCCTCGGCCATGGTGGCCACACGCATGACTACGACGTGCCGTTCACCGAGGGCGCCGCCCATCCCCATGCGCACGAACCGGCGCGCGGGCTGAAAATTGTCGAAGAAGGCGCCGCTATGGACGCGCACGCGCGCGCGCATGCCGACGATATCGGCCGCCGCTTCCAGAACGCGGCCGTCACCACGCCGCAGATCGTGCTGTTCGGCCTGACCGGCGGCCTGATTCCCTGCCCGGCGGCGATCACGGTGCTCCTGCTGTGCCTGCAACTCAAACAACTGGTGCTCGGCGTGACTCTGGTCGCGTTCTTCAGCATCGGGCTCGCGATCACGATGGTCGCGGTGGGCGTCGCCGCCTCGCTGAGCGTCACCCACATGCGCAGGCGCTGGCGCGGCTTCGATGCGCTCGCGCGGCGCGCGCCCTACGCATCCGGCGCGCTGATGCTGGCCATCGCGGCGTATATGGCGGTATCCGGCTGGACGGCCCTGGCTGGGCACGGCGGGTAGATTGACCTTCCTTTGGATGCGCCGCGATGATCCCGAGCATGCGGCGGCTGCTTCTCATCAACCCCAACAGCAATCGGGCGACCACGGAGATGATGGTCGCCCTGGCCCAGGCGGAAGCCGGCGCGGGGGCGATTGTGGCCGGCGCCACCGCCACGCGGGCGCCGGCGATGATCACCGACCCCGCCGCCCTGGACGCGGCGGCGGCGGAGGTGGTGGAGATCGGCATCGCCCAGGCCGGCGGACATGACGGGCTGATCGTCGCGGCGTTCGGCGATCCCGGTCTCGCGGAGCTGCGGGCACGCGTCGCGGTGCCGGTGGCGGGCATCGCGGAGGCGGCGATGCTGGCGGCGGCCCGGGACAAGGCGACGGGGGGCGGCCGGCGCTTCGGCGTGGCGACCACCACACCGGATTTGGCGCCGGCCATCGCGGCGCGGGCGGCGGCCCTCGGCCTCGCCGCGCAGTTCACCGGCATCCGGCTGACCCAGGGCGATCCCCACGTCCTGACCGCCGACCCCGCCGCGCTGCGCGAGGCCCTTGCCCTCTGCGTGCGGGATTGCATCGGCCGGGACGGGGCGGAGGCGGTGATCATCGGCGGCGGTCCCCTCGCCGCCTCCGCCGCCGCCCTGCAATCCCGCTTCCAGGTGCCGGTCGTGGCCCCCGTCGCGGAGGCGGTGCGGTGGCTGGTGAGACGGTGAAGGGAGGGGTCTTCGGTTACCCCGGCGTCAGCGCGGCCAGCGCCAGGTAGAATTTGGACTCGGCGCGGCGGGGATCGTAGCGGTTCGGCATCGCCGGATCGGGGAGCGCCGGGCCCGGCCACCAGTTGATGCATGTGCAGCGATTGTTGTCGGCGTCGGTCGCGGGAAAGAGAAACTCCCGCCGATAGGAGCCGTCATAATCCCAGGGCTGGAACATCACCCAGCCCATCCCTTCGAACTGCGCTCGCCCCCATTGCATCCAGTTCCCGTCATAGGGCCGGTCCGTGCTGCTGGACATGCCGTGATCGCGGCTCCATCGCGCGTCGTCCGCACACAGCGCGCGCTTGCCCTTCATTTCCAGAAGCTTCGCCGCCTCGGCGTCGATGGCGCCGGGCAAGGCGGTGCCGAGCGTGGTCCACGCCGTGCGCACCCGGTCGATATCGGCCAGCGCCGTGGCCAGCAGGTTCTCGTCGCGCGTGCCCAGCAGCAGCGCGTTGGCCAGCACCAGGCCCTGGATGGCGATCGTCAGATAGGATTTCAGGGCGCCGAGCACCTTGCCATCGATCGCCGCGCGCGCGGCGTTCTGCATGGACCCGAAGAAATCCTGCATCTGGTAGATGCCGTGGGCGCCGCTGGCGTTGGTGAAAGGCAGGTGCAGCCATCTCTCGTCCGGCGTGCCCGCCCAGTGATCCTCGACATGCGCGCTCTCCGCCATGATCGCGTCGGACACGATGGTGGCCTGGAAGGACGCCAGGCCCTGCTGCTCCGCCACCCCCGGCGCGAACACGTCGTTGATCCGCGCCAGCGCCTCGATCACCTCCACACGGGTCTGCTGCGCGCTGAGGAAAGCGTAGAGGTCACCCGCCGCCTTCGCCCGCGCGCCGTCGTCGGCCGCGGCCACCGCCTTCACCAGATTGGCGTACATCGCGAAATAGGTGCGGATTCGGATCGCATTGTCCGCATAGCGCGCCAGCATCATCTGCGCGTTGGCGTCGTCGATCTTCTCCTCGATCTCGATGAGGCAGTCGAGCACGACGGACAGGCTGTGCTGAAGCCCGTCGAGCTTTTCCTTGATCGCGCTGAGCGCCGCGTCGATCTTCGCGAGATAGGCGCCCGTGGTGTCGCTGCTGCCCAGCCCGAGCACCTCGACCAGCGCCGCATCGGCCAACGGCCCGGCCTCCGAGCCGAGCGCGCTGTTCGACAGGTACGAAATGGCCTTCAGGCTGGCCTGTTTCAGCAGGGGATCCATCCGCGACACTCCTCGCAAGTTCCTCGCCGCCGTCCGGCTCAATCGACCGCGGGCCCTCGCTTCCGGCGCTTCACGGCCGCCAGCGTCACCCCACCCATGCCGAGCAGAAAAATCGTGGCAGGCTCCGGCACCGCCGTTGGATCGGCGATGGTGAGGACCTGATAGTTGGATACGTCGGTGATCAGCGCACGGCAGGAGCAGAGAAACCTGATGCCCGCGGCGCCATCGCCGGATCGCACGCCATCCGCGGCGAGCAATTCCTGCTGGAGGGAGGGATCGAAATACGAGCCGCCGCCACCGCCCGCGCCGGAGCCGGTCCCGTTGCCACCGCCGCCGCCGCTGTAGCCGCCGCCACCGCCACCGCCGCCGCTTCCGTTACCGCCGCCACCGCCCCCGAACCCGCCATTGCCGCCGTAATCACGGTCGGCACCGCCGGCGCCTCCACCCAACCCATTCGCCCAGTCGGCGCCCCCGTGACCCGGCGCCGCGAAACCGGTCGCCGCGCCGTCGCTGCCGTTGCTGAAGAATCCTGCTCCGCCGCCGGCGCCTGAAGATGGCCAGTAGTACGGACTCCTGGAAGCACCCCCGCCGCCAGTTCCGTTCGAGCCACCCGCCCCACCATTCACGGGGCCATACCCCTGGGTGTAGGTGCCGCTCTGGCCGGCGCTGCCGGAACTGCCGGTGCCAAGACCGGGGCCGCCCGCGCTGCGGCCGGCTCCGCCACCGCCGCCGGCGACAAGCAGGGGCGTGCTGCCCAACACCACGAACGTGCCGCCTCCGCCGCCAGCAGAGCCAGGGTCAACGGTGCGGCTGCCGCTCGTGGCGCCCTGGCCGCCCACCGCGATCGCCAGCGCGGTGCCGCTGGTCAGGTAAAACAGGGAGTCGACCTCCGCGCCGAGGCCTCCGCGGCCATAGTAGTTCGAACCGCCCTGGGCCCCGTAAAGCAAAATCTCATATGTGCCAGTCTGCATGATCGTGTAATCGACGATGCCGCCAGTGTAGTTGAACGACATCGTATCTGCCCAAGCGGCCGGCGTGGAGACTGCGGCAAGGCCGATGGCAACTGAAAATTGAGCGCAAAAAGAAGCTATACGACGATTCATTGCTGCACCTTCATTTGAATTCCCGTCCAATTTCGGAGATTTCTGGAAATTTTATAATTCCTCCTTCCGTCGCCGCGGGGGAAAACTTTGCGTATATTGAGTCATTGCGTTACACGGGATTGGTCCCCATCCGGGGCGTGCGCGGGGGACGGCAGGGACCATGGACACCGCAATGGCGCACGCGCAGACCGCCCAACTCGCCGTCGCGGAAATCGTCTCGCATCCAGCCATGCCGGCGGCCCGGCGGCTTTATCTTCGCGAATTCCTCGGCCTCTACGGCGACGACCGGTTCCTCGGGCGGCTGCTGCTGGAGCAGGGCCGCTTCTTCGTGCACCTCCTCATCATGCTTCTGCACGCCGGCCACGATCCGTCGCGGCGCGAAACATGGTGTGCGGTCGGCCCGCTGAAGCGCGGCATCGCGGCGACCGGCATGGCGAGCGCGCGCCAGGTGGATCACCTGATCGGGCGGCTGCAGGACGCCGGCTTCGTCACGGTGCGGCCCGCGCCGTCGGACCGCAGAGTGCGCCTGCTGGCGCCCACGGAAAAAATGCTGGCGCACGACCGCAAATGGCTCAGCGCGCATTATGCGCCGCTGACCATGCTGTGGCCGGAGCGCGACTACGCCCGCGCGAGGCAGGACGATGCCGACTATCAGCTGCGGCATCGCCGCGAGGCGGCGCGCTGGCTGGCTTCGGGGATGAGCCTGATGACCTCGGTGCCGGAGACCATGCTGTTCTTCAGGCACGCCGGCGGCCACATGGTCCGTTCCGCCCTGCTATGGGCGGCGATGGAGGATGGCAGCGACGTCGTGGCCGTGCCGTATAGCGAGCTCGCCTCGCGTTTCGGGGTGTCACGCAACCAGGTGCGTGAGATCCTCCGGGCAGCGGAGGAACTCGGGCTGGTGCGGCTGGCCGACCGCGGCGGGCGCCGCATCGAATTGATGCGGAAACTGTGGTCGAGCTACGACGAGGGGCTGGCGGGAGGAATATATCTGCACGCCCTCGTCCATCACGCCCTGACGGGACAAAGACAGGCCTCGATGGACGACACAAGCATGGAACAAGAACCGAATACGAAACCACAAAGATAAAAAATTTCTTTGAAAGCCGGTTTTACCCCTTGTATCCCCCACGGTTTCCTGTAGAGTTCCGATGACTCAATGCATAGGAGACCACCTGATGACCCCGCCGAGCCCCTTCACCCAGATCGTGCAGATGCTCTCTGCCCTGCTGGGTGGGGTATGGGCCCGGTTGTTCCTCGGCCGCGCCCAGGCCGCCGCCCTGCGGGAGATGATGGCCGGCATGAAGGCGTTCGACGAGTTGTTCGCGCGCTGGAAGGCGGGCGAGCTGGTGGTTCCGCCGCCGCTTGAAGGCGAGGGGCCGGAGGTTCGGGGGGACGATGCCGGGGAGAAGGACGGCAAGGCACAAGCCCGTCCCCGCACGCGCGGCCCCCGCCCGGCCGCGGCCCGGCGGCTTCTGCCGGCGCGGCCCCAGGCCCGGCGCCGGATCGTCCGCACCCGGCCGGTGAACTGGATCGTGATCCCCAGGTGGATCGGGCCGGGCGCCAACCGGCGCGGCGTTGCCGTGAAGCGCCCTGGCGAATGGTCGGGATGACCTCACGCCCCGCCCGAACCTCGCGCCTTTCGTAACAATTCCAGCTGGCTACCCATTCTTTTTTTACCTTGGGTCACTCCCGAGGCGATACCGCGTGTACGCCCGCCATGGCGCCCGTTTCCCGAGCCGTCGCCCCCCGCACGGACCAAACGGATAGACGTTTTTTTGCTTCTTTTTTTTCAAAAAAAGAAGCGCTTCCTTCCTCCCTCTTTCCCATTCCCCCACGCGAAGGCCGTTGAAGTGGCGCCGCGATCCCGGCATGGTCCGCCGCGCAGACGGAGTTCCCTGGTTGGTCACACGCCCCAAGCCCCGCCCCGCTCCCCAGGTCGCGGAGATGCCGGCCGAGCCGACGCAGGCCCGCCGGTTCGGCAAGGCGCGTGTCGCGCAGTCCGCCGCGTTGCTGGAGGATTATGCCGAGCTGATCGCCGACCTGCTGGCTTGCGGGGGGGAGGCGCGGCCGACGGATATCGCGCGGCGGCTGGGGGTGTCACACGCCACGGCGATCAAGACGATCGCGCGGCTGAAGCGGGAGGGGCTGGCGACCGCCCTGCCCTATCGCGGCGTGTTCCTGACCGAGGCCGGGCATGCGCTGGCCAAGCGGGTGAAGAGCCGCCACCAGATGGTGGTCGATCTGCTCCGGGCGGTGGGTGTGCCGGCCGAGGCGGCGGAGCAGGATGCCGAGGGCATCGAGCACCATGTCAGCGACGCGACGCTGGCCGCCTTCGCCGCGTTTCTCAATCGGGGGAAGTGAGCCAGCGGCTCATCACCACGCGGGGCGCCGTCTCGAAGCCGAGGCGTTCGTAGAAGGCGACGACCTGGGTGTTGGTCTCGCGCACCAGAAGCTGGGCCTTCCCCACCCCGCGCTCGCGCAGCCAGGATTCGGCGGCGCGGACCATGCGCTTGCCGATGCCCAGCCCGCGGGCGTCGGGGGCGGCGGCGACGTAGTAGAGCCAGCCGCGATGGCCGTCATGGCCGACCATCACGCTGCCCTGGATGCGGCCGGCCAGCTCGCCGACCAGCACGGTGGAACAGGCCCCGGCGCGGGCGAAGCGGAAATCGGCGGCGGGGTCGTTGTAGCTGGCGACCAGGTTGCATTCCCGCCAGAGCGCGACGACGGCGGGTTCGTCCTCGGCGGTGGCCGGGCGGACGGTCAGGCCGTCACACATAGCGATTGACGAGATTCTCCAGATATTCCTGCCGGCCAGAGCGCGGCGTGGGTTCGGCGGTGACGCGGGCCGCGAGGTCTGACAGCGTCACCTTGCCGGCCAGCACGGCCTGGTTCTCCGGGCTGGACCAGCCGGCGTAGCGGCTCTCCACCGCACCGGCCAGCGCGCCGTCCTCGATCATCCGCGCCGCGGCGAGCAGGGCGCGGGCGCAGACATCCATGGCGCCGACATGGCCGTGCAGCAGATCCACGGGGTCGAGCGACTGGCGGCGGATCTTGGCGTCGAAATTCAGGCCGCCGGAGCCGAGGCCGCCGGCCTTCAGCACGTAGTAGAGGGCGAGGGCCACCTCGGGCACCGAGTTGGGGAACTGGTCGGTGTCCCAGCCGGACTGCATGTCGCCGCGATTCATGTCGAGCGAGCCGAGGATGCCGAGCGCGGCGGCGAGCGCGATCTCGTGCTCGAAGCTGTGGCCGGCCAGGGTGGCGTGGTTGGCCTCGATGTTCACCTTCACCTCGCCCTCCAGCCCATAGCGGCGGAGGAAGCCATAGACGGTGGCGACGTCGAAATCGTACTGGTGCTTGGTGGGCTCCTGCGGCTTCGGCTCGATCAGGATGGTGCCGGGGAAGCCGATGCGGTGCTTGTACTCCACCACCATGGTCAGGAAGCGGCCGGCCTGGTCGAGCTCGCGGCCGAGATCGGTGTTCAGCAGGGTCTCGTAGCCCTCGCGCCCGCCCCACAGCACGTAGTTCTGCCCGCCGAGCCGGTGGGTGACGTCCATCGCCGCCTTCACCTGGGCGGCGGCATAGGCGAACACCGCGGGGTCCGGGTTGGTGGCGGCCCCGGCCATGAAGCGGGGGTGGGAGAACATGTTGGCGGTGCCCCAGAGCAGCTTCACCTTGGCCGTGGCCATCTTGCTCGCGAACAGGTCGGCGATGGCGTTGAGGTTGGCGTTGCTCTCGGCGAGCGTCGCGCCTTCCGGGGCCACGTCGCGGTCGTGGAAGCAGAAGAAGGGCACGTCGAGCAGGCGAAACAGGTCGAAGGCGACCTCGGCCTTGGCGCGGGCCTGCGCCATGGCGTCGCCGGGCTGCGCCCAGGGGCGGAAGAAGGTCTCGCCGCCGAACGGGTCGCCGCCGGGCCAGCAGAAGGAGTGCCAGTAGGCGACGGCGAAGCGCAGATGGTCCTCCATGCGCTTGCCCAGCACGATCCGGTCCTTGTCGTAGAACCGGAAGGCGAGCGCGTCCGGCGCCGCGTCGGGCGCGAAGCGGATGGGGGCGAGGTCGCCGAAGAATCCGGTCATGGCAAGGCTCCTTTCAAGGCGGGGTAGAGCGCGCGGTAGCGGGCGAGGCGGTCGGCATAGGCGGCGGACAGGGCGGGGTCGGGCTCGATGCGGGCGAGGCGGTTGGGGGGTGTGCAGATGGTGGCCGGGTCCTCGCCGGTGGCGGCGAGGCGGGCGAGGCGGGCGGCGCCGAACGCGGCGCCGGTCTCGCCGTCCTCGAGGCGGTGCAGGGGGATGCCGAGCACGGACGCGAGGATGCGGATCCAGGCCTCGGACCGCGAGCCGCCGCCGATGACGTCGGCCTCGGCGAGATTTGTGCCGGAGGCGGCGAGCGCGTCCAGGCAATCGCGGAAGGAGAAGGCGACACCTTCCAGCACGGCCTGGGTCATGTCCGCCCGGCCGGTGTCGTGCGAGAGGTCGGCGAAGGCGCCGCGGATGGCGCCGTCGTTGTGCGGCGTGCGCTCGCCCGAGAGGTAGGGCAGGAACAGGGCGCGGGCCGGGGCCAGGGGTGTGGCGAGTTCCGCCAGCAGCGCCGCCTCCCCCTGCCCCGCGACGCCGGCCCACCAGGCGAGCGAGGCGGCGGCGGAGAGGGTCACGCCCATCTGGTGCCAGGTGGCGGGCAGCGCGTGGCAGAAGGCGTGGACGGCGGCCTGCGGATAGGGCGCGAACCGGTCCGTGGTAGCAAACACCACGCCGGACGTGCCGAGCGAGAGGAAGGCGCTGCCGGGCTTCACGGCGCCCAGGCCGACGGCGCCGGCCGCGTTGTCCCCCGCGC
>CAMFLK010000050.1 GCA_945957135.1 uncultured Rhodospirillales bacterium | reverse complement strand
TGGACCAGGGCGCGCACGAGCCGCTTCAACGCCCCTTCGCCGTTTTCGGAGGGGTTTGCCGGAACTCGTATGTGCTCCAGGGACTGGGCGAGGTTCTCGCCGAGGCTGGTCCTGAAGGAAGATGAACACTCCACGAACATATCCGCTTCTTACCAACCGCCAGCGACCGTCGCAAGAACAAAATGCATTTTTTCAAAAAATTTTCGGCTAAGGCGGCAGGACGGCCGGGACACGCCAGGCCAAGACAAGGTGAGATGGGGGACGCTAGAACGTAAAGACCGCCAAGCGGATGCGATAAGTATCAAAAGTTTTTTGGTTCTTTTTTTCAAAAAAGAACATTCTTCCTTATTGCTTTCCCGCGTGGATGGCCGGGACAAGCGCCCGGCCACTGCGGTTTTTTGGTTCTTTTTTCAAAAAAGAACCGCTTTCTTCCTTCCTGACTTCACCCCGCGGATGCCCGGATCAAGTCCAGCCAAGACGGTTTCTATATTTTCACGCCTGCGTGTTCCTCAAGCCGCCGCGTATTTCTGCGCCACCGCGAGGCGCACCACGATGGGTCGGTGGTCGGAGGTGGCGCGGGGCAGGACGTGGGCGCCGGTGCAGGTCAGGCCGCGGGCGAGGCAGCGGTCGATGCGCAGGGGCACGAATTCCCCGGCGATATGGGTGGCGAAGCGGGGGCCGACGTCGCGGAAGCCGGGCAGCAGGGGGGGGCCGACGAGGTTGTAGTCGCCGAGGATGGCGGCGTGTTCGGGCAGGGCGTCGGCCATGCGGCGGAGTTGGCGGCGGTTGAGCATCTGGCCGTGCGAGAGGTGGACGTTGGCCACGCTAAACGGGCCGAGATCGGCCACCAGCCCGATGCGGCGGAACATGGCGCCGGCCGGCAGGGGCACGATGCGCGGCGGGGATGCGGGTTTGCTGCGGGTCCAGATGGCCAGGCCGTGGACGCGGCCGGGTTGCAGGGTGCGCCAGTAATGGCCGCCGGCGTGTTCGGCCAGCGTGTCGATCATATGGGTGGCTTCCTGCATCAGCAGCACGTCCGGCTGTTCGCGCCCGATCAGCGCGGCGACATCGTCCACCGTGGCGCCGGACAGGCGCAGCAGGTTCCAGCTGATGATCTTCATGGTCGTTCTGGGGGCGTGTCCGGGGTCATGGGGCGTTGCAATGCCCCGGCGCCGACGCAAGTTGCGCGCCACGCGGATCATGCGTGGGCCATCACGATGTAGTTCACGGAGGTATCGCGGCCGGCGCGCCAGCCGCCCCGCGCCGGGTCGGGCGTCAGCCCGGCGATATCGGCCAGCCGCAGCCCCTCGGCGCGCAGCAAGGCGGCCAGTTCGGCGGGGGGGATGAATTTGCGCCAGTCATGCGTGCCCACCGGCAGCAGGCGCAGCAGGTGTTCGGCGCCGGCGATGGCGGTGAGCCAGGCGCGGCGGGTGCGGTTCAGGGTGGAGAGGAAGACCAGCCCGCCGGGTGCCAGGAGTGCCCGCAGATCGGCCAGGAATGCCTGCGGATCGGGCACGTGCTCGATCACTTCCAGCGCGGTGATGACGGGGAACGGCGCCTCGGAGCGCAAATCCGCGGCGAGGCCGGCGCGATAGTCGATGGCCACGCCCGCCTCGGCGGCATGGGCGCGGGCGATGGCGACCAGGCTGTCGGCGGCGTCCACCCCGGTCACCGCGTGGCCGCATCGGGCCAGCGCCTCGGCGGCCAGCCCGGCGCCGCAGCCGACATCGAGCAGCCGCACGGGGCCGGCGAACCGGGCGCGGATGCGCGCGTCGATCCAGGCCACGCGGGCCGGGTTCATCTCGTGCAGCGGCCGCATCGGGCCGCGCCGGTCCCACCATTGCGCCGCCAGCGCATCGAACCGTGCGATTTCGTCAGGGATGGTGCCCGCCGCCGTCATGTTGCCCGCCTTCGTTCCCACCGGTATGTGTGCCGGCCGCCCGATCCGCGCAACCGGGTCGCGGCGCCCCTCGTCGCGTGAAGTGGAGCCATGTCCCGCATCGTCATGAAGTTCGGCGGCACCTCGGTGGCCGATCTCGATCGTATCCGCAACGTCGCCGGCCGCGTCAAACGCGAGGCGGAGGCGGGCAACGAGGTGGCGGTGGTGGTCTCCGCCATGGCCGGGGTGACCAACACGCTGGTGAAATACTGCCAGGACCTCTCCCCCCTGCACGACGCGCGGGAATACGACGCGGTGGTGGCCACCGGCGAGCAGGTGACGGCGGGGCTGCTGGCCATCGCGTTGCAGGAGATGGGCGTGGAGGCGCGCTCCTGGCAGGGCTGGCAGATTCCGCTGAAGACGGATGGCGCGCACGGCAAGGCGCGCATCGCCAGCATCGCGGCCGATGAGCTGGTGCGGCGCATGCAGCTCGGCCATGTCGCGGTGGTCGCGGGGTTCCAGGGCATCGGGCCGGACAACCGCGTGACCACGCTGGGGCGCGGCGGGTCCGACACCTCGGCCGTGGCGCTGGCCGCCGCGCTGAAGGCCGATCGCTGCGACATCTACACGGATGTCGATGGCGTCTATACAACCGACCCGCGCATCGTCGCCCGCGCCCGCAAGCTGACCCACATCGCCTATGAGGAGATGCTGGAACTGGCCTCGGTCGGCGCGAAGGTGCTGCAGACGCGCAGCGTGGAGCTGGCGATGAAGGAGCGCGTGCGGGTGCAGGTGCTCTCAAGCTTCGGCAACGCCGATGGCGGCGACCTGCCGGGAACCATGGTGGTGGACGAGGACGAGATCGTGGAACAGGAAGTCGTTTCGGGCATCGCCTATTCGCGCGACGAGGCGAAGGTGACGGTGCGCCGCGTGCCGGACCGGCCGGGCATCGCCGCGGCCATCTTCGGCCCGCTGAGCGAGGCCAGCGTGAACGTGGACATGATCGTGCAGAACATCTCCGCCGACGGCACCACGGACATGACCTTCACCCTCGGCCGCACCGACCTCGCCCGCGCCCAGGCGACGCTGGACGCGCACCGGGCGGAGATCGGCTACCAGGATCTGCTGGTCGATCCCGATGTCGCGAAGATCTCGGTGGTGGGCGTGGGCATGCGCAGCCATGCCGGCGTGGCGAACACCATGTTCAAGGCGCTGGCCGGCAAGGGCATCAACATCCAGGTGATCTCCACCAGCGAGATCAAGGTGTCCGTGCTGATCGCCGCGGAATACACCGAGCTTGCCGTGCGCGCCCTGCATACCGCCTACGGCCTGGATGGCTGAGCTGGACATGACCGAAGCGCGCGCGAAGCTCGACGCGCTGTGGGCGCGGGGCACCGCGTTCCTCGGCTGCGAATTCGCCATCCTCGGCGGCGCGATGAGCTGGGTGAGCGAGCGCCATTTGGTCTCCGCCATTTCCAACGCCGGCGGGTTCGGGGTGATCGCCTGCGGGGCGATGGGGCCGGAACTGCTGGAGGCGGAGATCGCCGCCACCCAGGCGATGACCGACCGGCCGTTCGGCGTGAACCTGATCACCATGCACCCGCAGCTCGACGACCTCGTGCGCGTGTGCCTCGCGGCCAGGGTGGGCCACGTCGTGCTGGCCGGCGGCATCCCGCCGGGCGGCGCGGTGCGCGCGGTGAAGGACGGCGGCGCCAAGCTGATCGCCTTCGCCCCCGCCCTGGTGCTGGCGCGGCGGCTGGTGCGCTCCGGGGCCGACGCCATCGTGATCGAGGGCAGCGAGGCCGGCGGGCATATCGGCCCGGTGTCGCTGACCGTGCTGGCCCAGGAAATCCTGCCCCATCTGCGGGAGGTGCCGGTGTTCGTGGCCGGCGGACTCGGCCGCGGCGAGGCGATCCTGGCCTATCTGGAAATGGGCGCGTCCGGCGCGCAGCTCGGCACCCGCTTCGCCGCCTCCGCCGAAAGCATCGCCCACGAGAATTTCAAGCGCGCCTTCATCCGCGCCAACGCCCGCGACGCCCTGCCCTCCGTGCAGCTCGACGAACGCTTCCCCGTCATCCCCGTGCGCGGCCTCGCCAACGCCGGCACGCGCCGCTTCCTGGAACACCAGGCCGACACGCTGTGCCGCTTCCAATCGGGCGAACTCGACAAGGAAAACGCCCAGCTTGCCATCGAGCACTTCTGGGCCGGGGCGCTGCGCCGCGCGGTGATCGAAGGGGATGTGGAACAGGGCTCGGTGATGGCCGGACAATCCGTGGGCATGGTGACCGCGGTGCAGCCGATCCGGGAGATTCTGGACGAGATCGTGGGGCAGGCGGTGGGGGCGATTGCCGAGAGGAAGTAGGGAAGGAAGCGCTTCTTTCTTGAAAGAAAGAAGCAAAGAACTTTTGATACTTGATTTCGTGCGTCGGCGCTGGCGGGGGAACGCAGCCAGCGCCAGGGGGCGCCAAGCTTGCTGGAATTGTCGAAATCGGAGACCCTGAGGGCGGCGAGACCGTGCCGTGCGAGGGGACGAAAGCATGAATATCCTGGACAGACTGGCCGGTTTCGTAACGATATCGGTATTTGCCACGCTTGCAACGATCGCGAGCGGAGGCAGCGCGCACGCCGCGGACATCACCTTCCTGTGCGCCAGCGCCATGCAATCGACCGTGCAGG
This sequence comes from uncultured Rhodospirillales bacterium, assembly GCA_945957135.1. Lineage (GTDB taxonomy): Bacteria > Pseudomonadota > Alphaproteobacteria > Acetobacterales > Acetobacteraceae > CAMFLK01. Next base: position 15,984 of record CAMFLK010000050.1, on the reverse strand, counting down.
AACTGCTGCCCGCGTTCGAGAAGGCGAGCGGCCATCACGTCAAGGCCGACTACACCAATGTCGGCGAGATCAGCCAGCGCCTGCGCCGCGGCGACGAGGCCGACCTCGCGATCGTGTCGCCGCAACAATGGGACAGCCTGCGGGAGGATGGCAAAATCATCGACGGCTGGCGCGTCGCCATCAGCAAGGTGGGGGTCGGCCTGTCCGTCAGGAAGGGAGCCGCCCGGCCGAACATCGACTCCGTCGAAACCTTCAAGCTCGCCCTTCTGAACGCCCGATCGATCGCGGTGGGCGACCCGAACAAGGGCTCGCCGGCAGGCATCTACACGATGAAGCTGCTCGACCGCCTCGGGATAGCCAGTGAAATCAAGCCGAAGTTGCAACTCATTTCGCCAGGTCCCGGAAACATCATCGCCGACGCGGTGGCCAAGGGTGGCGCCGAGATCGGGATCGATCAGCTGACCCTCATCCTGGCATCGCCCGAAGTCGATCTCGTCGGACCGCTTCCGGCCGACATTCAGAACTTCACGATCTTCACCGCGGCGATCCCGACCACCGCCAGTCAGCCCACGGCGGCGCAAGCCCTGATCGCGTTTCTCACCTCCGCGCAGGCCATCGCGGCATTCAAGGCGAAAGGCTTCGCGACGAACTGATCGCGGGGGCGCCCAGCTCGCCCGCGCGGAGAATAACAAGAAGAAGTTCTTTGCTTCTTTCTTCCAAGAAAGAAGCGCTTCCTTCCTTACAAACTGATCCGCAGCTTCGCCGCGATCTCCCCGATCACCCCGCGGCGGAACAGCAGCACGCAGGCGACGAAGATGGCGCCTTGGGTGATGGTGACCCAGGAGCCGAACTGCGCGAGGTAGTATTCCATGGAGTTGGTGATCAGCGCGCCGACCACCGGGCCGAACACCGTGCCCATGCCGCCCACCAGGGTCATCAGCACCACTTCGCCGGACATGGCGAAGTGGACGTCGGTGAGGGTGGCGATGCCGAACACCAGGGCCTTGGCGCCGCCGGCGATGCCGGCCAGGCCGGCGGAGAGGATGAAGGCGAGGAGTTTGTAATTGTCGGTGCGGTAGCCGAGCGAGATGGCGCGGGGCTCGTTCTCACGGATGGCTTTCAGCACCTGGCCGAAGGGCGAGTGGACGACGCGGTGGATCAGCAGGAAGCCGGCGAGGAAGATCACCGCCACCACGGCGTACATGGTCATGTCGTTGTCGAGCGGCAGGATGCCGAACAGCGCGCCGCGCGGCACCTGCTGGATGCCGTCCTCGCCGCCGGTGAAGGGGGCCTGGAGGCAGAAGAAGTAGTTCATCTGCGCCAGCGCCAGGGTGATCATGGCGAAGTAGATGCCCTGGCGGCGGATGGCCAGCCAGCCGAACACGGTGCCCAGCGCGGCGCCGGTGAGGCCGCCGGCGATGATCGCCAGTTCCGGGGTGAGGTGCCAGGTCTTGGCGGTCCAGGCGGCGATGTAGCTGCCCATGCCGAAATAGGCGGCGTGGCCGAAGCTGAGCAGCCCGACATAGCCGATCAGCAGGTTGAAGGCGCAGGCGAACAGGGCGAAGCACAGCAGCTTCATCAGGAAGACGGGATAGAGCGTGAAGGGCGCTGCGACGATCAGCGCCAGCATCACCAGGAAGGCGGCGGATTGGGCGCGGGAGAAGCCGAGCATCTCAGGCCGCCCTGCCGAACAGGCCGGCCGGTCGGGCCAGCAGCACGATGATCATCACCAGGAAGATCACGGTGGCGGAGGCTTGCGGGTAGAACACCTTGGTCAACCCCTCGATGACGCCCAGGCCGAAGCCGGTGACGACGGAGCCGAGGATGGAGCCCATGCCGCCGATCACCACCACGGCGAACACCACGATGATGAAATTGGCCCCCATGTTGGGGTTCACGGAGTAGATCGGCGCCGCGAGCACGCCGGCGAAGGCGGCCAGCGCCACGCCGCCGGCATAGGTGAGGGTGATCATCAGCGGCACGTTCACGCCGAAGGCCTGCACCAGCTTCGCGTTCTCGGTGGCGGCGCGCAGCGTGGCGCCGAGCGGAGTCTTCTCGATCACCACCCAGGTGGCGAGGCACATCACCAGCGCCGCCACCACCACCCAGCCGCGATAGACGGGCAGGAACATGAAGCCGAGATTCATCGCCCCTTGCAGCGAGGCGGGGATGGGGTAGGGCATGCCGGAGCTGCCGAAATTGTTGCGCGCCAGCCCTTCGATGATCAGCGCGAGGCCGAAGGTGAGCAGCAGGCCGTACAGATGGTCCAGCTTGTACAGCCGGCTGATCAGCAGTTTTTCCAGCACGATGCCGAAGGCACCGACCACCAGGGGCGCCAGGACCAGCGCCCACCAGTAGCCGATGCCGAGATATTCCAGCAGCCCCCAGGCGACGAAGGCGCCCAGCATGAACAGCGCCCCGTGGGCGAAGTTCACGATGTTGAGCATGCCGAAGATCACCGCCAGGCCCAGCGACAGCAGGGCGTAGAACGCGCCGTTGATGACGCCCAGCAGAAGCTGGCCGAACAGCAGCGGCGCGGGGAAGCCCAGTATCGTGAACATGGCGGTGGGGGCTCAGGCTTTCACGAGCGGGCAGCCACCGGCATTGAGCGGCCGGAAGGCTTCATCGGCGGGCGTGGTGGCCAGCAGCTTGTAGTAGTCCCACGGCCCTTTGCTTTCCTTGGGCGACTTCACCTGGAACAGGTAGGCCGGGTGGATGCAGCGGCCGTCGGCGCGGATGCTGCCCTTGCCGAAGCAGTCGTCATCCGTCGGCAGGGACTTCATCTTGGCGACGGTGGCCGCACCGTCCTTCTTCGCCTCGGCGATGCCCATGGCCTCGGCGGTCTTCAGGTAGTGGAGCGCGCTGGCATAGACGCCGGCCTGCACCATGGTGGGGCGGCGGGTGGGCGCCTTGGGCTTGAAGCGCTCGGAGAAGGCGCGGGTGCGGTCGTTGAGGTCCCAGTAGAAGCTCTCGGTGATCGCCAGGCCCTGCGCCACTTCCAGGCCGAGCGAGTGGACGTCGGTCAGGAACACCAGCAGGCCGGCGAGCTGCATGCTGCTGGTGATGCCGAATTCCTTGGCCTGCTTGATGGAGTTGATGGTGTCCGCCCCCGCGTTGCACAGGCCCAGCACCTTCGCGCCGGAAGATTGGGCCTGGAGCAGGAAGGACGAGAAATCGGTGGTGCCGGGGAACGGCGTCTTCACCGAGCCGACCACCTTGCCGCCCGCCGCCTCCACGAAGCTGCTGGCGTCGCGCTGCAGCGCCTGGCCGAAGGCGTAGTCGGCCACCAGCATGAACCAGCTGGTGCCGCCGGTCTTGACCACCGAGGTCGCGGTGGAACGGGAGAGCATGTAGGTGTCGTACACCCAGTGGATGGTGTTGGCGTTGCAGGCGCTGCCGGTAAGGTCGGAGGTGGCCGCGCCCGAATTGACGTAAACCTTGTTCTTGTCCTTGGCCACGCCGGCGACGGCCAGCCCCACGGCGGAGTTGGCGACTTCCAGGATCACGTCCACCCCGTCGCGGTCGGCCCATTGCCGGGCGATGCCGGCGCCGACATCGGGCTTGTTCTGGTGGTCGGCGGAGATGATCTCGACGGCGAAACCCTTGCCGGCGACACCGTAATCCTCCACCGCCTGCTGGGCGGCGGCCACCGCGACCGGGCCGGCGAGGTCCTGGTAGGGGCCGGAGAGGTCGGTCAGCACGCCGAATTTCAGCGTGGGCTTCTGGGCGCGCGCGGGCACCAGCGGCAGGGCCGAGGCGGCGGCGGCGCCGAGCACGGTGCGGCGAGAGAGTTTCATGATGCGGTCTCCTTCCCTGAGTTTGCCGGTGCCGTCATGGGTTTTTCAGACACCGAGATATTCGTGCAGCGTGTCCATTCGCGCCTCCAGCTCGGCGTTCGGAATCATGTCGATGATACGGCCATGTTCCATGACGTAGTGCCGGTCGGCCAGCGTGGCGGCGAAGCGGAAATTCTGTTCCACCAGCAGCACGGTGAAGCCGCGCGCCTTGATCTCGCGGATGGTGCGGCCGATCTGCTGCACGATGACCGGGGCCAGGCCCTCGGTGGGTTCGTCGAGCAGCAGCAGCTTGGCCCCGGTGCGCAGGATGCGGCCGATCGCCAGCATCTGCTGCTCGCCGCCGGAGAGCTTGGTGCCCTGGCTGCGCGCGCGTTCCTTGAGGTTGGGGAACAGCGTGTGGATTTCCGCGACGGACAGGCCGCCCGGCGCCACCTCGCGCGGCAGCATCAGGTTCTCCGTCACGTCGAGCGAGGCGAAGATGCCGCGCTCCTCGGGGCAGAAGCCGATGCCGGTGCGCGCGATCAGGTCCGGGCGCATGCCCACCAGCTCGGCACCGCGGAAGCGGATGCTGCCGGCGCGGCGCGGCACCAGCCCCATGATGGATTTCATCGTGGTGGTCTTGCCGGCGCCGTTGCGGCCGAGCAGCGTGACCACCTCGCCCTCGCCCACGTCGAAATCCACGCCATGCAGCACGTGGCTTTCGCCATACCAGGCGTTGAGGTCGCGCACCTGAAGCATCGGCTCAGCCATCGTTCGACCCCAGATAGGCGGCGACCACGGCGGGATTGGCGGAGACGCCGGCATAGTCGCCCTCCGCCAGCACCTGGCCGCGCGCCAGCACGGTGATGGCGTCGCACAGCCCTTCCACCACCGAGAGATTGTGCTCCACCATCAGGATGGTGCGCCCGGCGCGGATGCGGCGGATCAGGGCGACGATGCGGTCCACATCCTCATGCGTCATGCCCGCGGTGGGTTCGTCGAGCAGCATCATTTCGGGGTCGAGCGCCAGCGTGGTGGCGATCTCGAGCGCGCGCTTGCGGCCGTAGGAGAGCTCGCCGGCCGGCACGTTCACGAAGGCGGACAGGCCGACATCGTCCAGCAGGGCGCGGGCGCGGTCGTCGAACACGGACAGCGCGCGGTCGGACCGCCAGAAGTCGAAATTGCCGCCGCGCTGGCGCTGGAGGGCGACGCGCACGTTCTCCAGCGCCGTGAGATGGGCGAACACGGCGGAGATCTGGAAGCTGCGCACCAGGCCGAGCTGCGCCACGTCGGCCGGCTTCAGGCCGGTGATGTCGCGGCCCTTGAAGCGGATGGAGCCGCGGGTGGGTTGCAGGAACTTGGTGAGCAGGTTGAAGCAGGTGGTCTTGCCCGCGCCGTTCGGCCCGATCAGCGCATGGATGGTGCCGGCGCGGACGCGCAGCGCCACGTCGTTCACCGCGACGAAGCCGCGGAATTCGCGAGTCAGCCCCGATGTTTCCAGGATGCTGTCCGACACCCGGGAAGCTCCTCCCTGTCCATTTATTGATATGGGGTCTGATTTGCATATCGCGCGCGGCGGCGCAAGATTGTTTCAAGCGGACCGGGGAAAATCCGCAGGCGGGACGGGCAATTCTTCGGGAATGGTGTGACAAAATGGCCGGACTTTGGTTCGAGGAGCTGCCCGAGGGGCGGGTGATCGACGCGGAATGGACCCGCACCGTCACCGAGGCGGACAATGTGATGTTCTGCGGCATGACGATGAACGTGCAGAAGCTGCACCTGGACGCGCATTACGCCGCCGGCACGGAATTCGGCCGGCCGCTGGTGAATTCGCTGTTCACCCTGGGGCTGATGATCGGCATGAGCGTGCACAACCTCACCCAGGGCACGCTGGTGGCCAATCTCGGCATGACCGACATCACCTTCCCCGCCCCGGTCTTCGCCGGCGACACGCTGGCGACCCGCACGACGGTAACGGCCAGCCGGGCCAGCCGCTCCCGCCCCAACGCGGGGATCGTGACGTTCCGGCACGAGGCGGTGAACCAGGACGGCCAGGTGGTGGCGATCTGCAACCGGCAGGCATTGATGCTGCGGCGGCCGGAGGGCGTGGCGTGAGGCTGCGCAGCCCGCTGTTCGCGCCGGGGGATTCGGAGCGCAAGGTGCGGAAGGCGCTGGCTTCGGTGGCGGATGCGGTGATTCTCGACCTCGAGGATTCGGTCGCGATGTCAGCCAAGGACGCGGCGCGGGCGATGACCGCGGCGATGCTGCCGGGGCTGGACCGGCCCGGGGTGATCGTGCGGATCAACCCGCCGGGCACGGACTGGTATCTGCCCGACCTCGCGGCCATCGTGCCGGGCCGTCCCCAGGCGGTGATGCTGCCGAAATGCGGCGGGGCCGAGGACCTGCTGGCCCTCGACCATCACCTGGAGGCGCTGGAAGCCGCCGCCGGCCATCCGCGCGGCAGCATCGGCGTGCTGCCGATCGTCACGGAGACGGCGGCCGCCGCGCTGAACCTGCCCACCATGGCCGGCGCCGCGCGGCGCGTGCTGGCCTTCTGCTTCGGCGCCGAGGACCTCTCCGCCGATCTCGGCATCGCCCCGCGCCGGGAGGATGGCAGCTATCCCGCCCCGGTCGCCCACGCGCGCGCGACCGTGCTGCTGGCGGCCGGCGCGGCGGGCGTGCCGGCGATCGACACGCCCTGGCCCGACCCGCGCGACACCACCGGCCTCGCGCGCGAGGCGGCGGAGGCGGCGGCGGATGGGTTCGCCGGCAAGCTGTGCATCCATCCCGACCAGATCGCCCCGGTGAACGCCGCCTTCACGCCCGACCCCGCCCGCCTCGCCTGGGCGCGCCGCGTGCTGGAAGGCTTCGCCGCCCAGCCCGGGGCCGGCGTGTTCGCGCTGGACGGCAAGATGATCGACCGGCCGCATCTGCGCCTGGCCGAGCGGCTGCTGGCGGCGGGGGATTCATGACGCGGCGCAGCAATCACGCGGTCATGGCCCCGTAATCCACCGGGCGCTATAGAACAGCGTTGCCGGCGCGCCGGCGCCACCAGTGGAGCCGCATGAACCGCAGCCTCGCCGGGCTTGCCCTGCTCACCCTCGCCGGCTGTTCGCTCGGCCCGGACTACAAGGCGCCCACGCTCGACATCCCCGCCGCCTACCGCGCGACGCCGCAGACCGCGGCGCAGGCCTGGCCCTCGCGCGCGTGGTGGAAAGGGTTCAACTCGCCCGAGCTCGACACGCTGATCGCCACCGCCCAGACCGACAATTTCGACATAATCGCCGCCATCGCCCGGGTGCGCCAGGCCGATGCCGCCATGCGCGTCGCCGGCGCGCCGCTGCTGCCCACTGTGAGTGCCGACGGCAAATACGACTGGCAGCACAGCTTCGTCAGCGCCAGGCGCACCAGCGGCGCCAATGCCGGGCGCACGGTGGGCGCCTATGTGGAAACGCGCACCTACACGTTCGGCCCCTCCATCAGCTACGAGCTCGATTTCTGGGGCGCGCTGCGCGCCCAGCGCGATTCCGCCGCCGCCAGCGCCCTGGCCACGCGGTTCGACCAGCAGACCGTGGCGCTGACGGTGGTGACCTCCGTCGCCTCCACCTGGTTCCAGGCGCTGGCGTTGCAGGACCGGGTGGATGTGGCCCGGCGCAACCTGCACGACGCGGAGCAGATTCTCGGCGCCATCCGCGCCCGGCTCGACGCCGGCACCGCCTCGCTGCTCGACGTGTCGCAGCAGGAGGCGCTGGTGGCGGGCGTGCGCGCGCAGATCCCCGGCCTGCAGAGCCAGCTGGAGCAGGAGGTGAACGCGCTGGGCATCCTGATCGGCAAGCCGCCCTCGTTCATCACCGTACGGCCGGGCACGCTGACCGCGCTCGCCCTGCCGCCGACCGCGCCCGGCGTGCCCTCCCAGCTGCTCGCGCGGCGGCCGGACGTGGCCTTCGCCGAGGCGCAGCTGATCGCCGCCAATGCCGATATCCGCGTCGCCCGCGCCAATTTCTATCCGCAGGTGGCGCTCAGCGCCTCCGGCGGCTGGCAGAATATCGGCATCCAGACGCTGTTCGGCCCCGGCTCGCTGTTCGCCAGCGCCGCCGCCAGCGCGGTGCAGACCCTCTTCGACAATGGCAGGCTCTCCGCCCAGTTCGACCAGGCGCAGGGGCGCTATGACGAGCTGGTGGCCGGCTACCGAAAGACGGTGGTGCAGGCCTTCACCGACGTGGACAACGCCATCACCGCCTTCAATTACGCCACCGAGCAGGAAGTGCTGGAGCAGCAGGCCGTGGCGGTGGCCCAGCGCGCGGCCGACATCGCCCGTGCCCAGCTGCTGGCCGGAACGAGCGACATCGTCACTGCGTTGCAGGCCCAGAGCACGCTGTTCTCCGACCTCGACACGCTCGCCCAGGTGCGCCTGCAACGCTTTTCCGCCCTATTGTCCCTGTACAAGGCCCTTGGCGGGGGATGGTCGAATGCCGATATCGAGGCGCCCACCCCCACCCTGTTCCAAGGCGTGCTGTGATGGGGCGTGCTGTGATGGGGCGTGCTATGGTGGCGAAACCCGAATGATCGCGGCATGCGCAAGTTCCTGACGATCCTGGCCTGCCTGCTCGTCGTCGCCGGCGGCGGCTACGCGTGGTGGACGAAGGTCCACGTGCCCGCGCAGGAAGAGCGCGTGCGCAACCGCCGGCCCACCACCATCCCCGTCGCCGTCGCCCCCGCGCAGCAGCGCGACGTGCCGATCTATCTGGACGGGCTGGGCACCGTACAGGCTTCCGCCACCGTGACGGTGAAGCCGATGGTGGACGGCCCGCTGATCGAGGTCGCGGTGCGCGAGGGGCAGGACGTGAAATCCGGCGACGTGCTCGCCCGCATCGACCCGCGCATCTATCAGGCGGCCCTGGACCAGGCCATCGCCAAGAAGGCGCAGGACCAGGCCAATCTCGCCAACGCGAAGGTGGATGCCGCGCGCTACGCCAAGCTGGCCACCAGCGCCTATGCCTCCGCCCAGCAGGCGGATAACGCGAAGGCCCAGGTCGCCCAGCTCGAGGCCCAGGTGCAGTCCGACCAGGCGGCGATCGACACGGCGCGCACCCAGCTCGGCTACACCACCATCACCGCGCCGGTGGACGGGCGGGTGGGCATCCGCAACGTGGACGCCGGCAACATCGTCCATGCCGGCGACGCCACCGGGCTGATGATGCTGGCCACGCTGTCGCCGATTTCCGTGCTGTTCACCCTGCCGCAGCAATCGCTGCCGGCGGTGGCGGCGGCGATGCAGGCGGGCAGCCCGGAAGTGCTCGCCCTGCCGCAGAGCAGCGCCGCCGCCACCGAGCGGCCGGTGATCGACCGCGGCGTGCTGACCGTGCTCGACAACCAGGTGGACCCCACCACCGGCACGATCAAGCTGAAGGCGAGCTTCCCCAATGCCGGCCGGGCGCTGTGGCCGGGCGCCTTCGTCACCGTGCGGCTGCGGGTGGAGACGAAGAGGAACGCGACGGTGATCCCGCCCGTCGCCGTGCAACGGGGGCCGCAGGGCACCTACGTGTACGTGCTCAACGCCGACCAGTCGGTCAGCCGCCGGGCGGTGACCCTGGCGCATGAGGACAACCAGGCCGCGGTGATCGCCAGCGGCCTCACGCCCGGCGAGAGCGTGGTGATCGACGGCGCCTCGCGCCTGACCGAGGGGGCGAAGGTCACGGTGGCACCGCCGGCTGGCACGCCGGCGCCCGCCGCGCCGAACACCCCGCCCACCGACCGGCGACGGCCGATGGCCGAGGGGCGGCGCAGCCCCACATGACGGTCGGGGCATGAGGGCGGGGGCATGAGGGCGGGGGCATGAACATCTCCGCCCCCTTCATCGCGCGGCCCATCGCCACCTCGCTGCTGGCCATCGCCGTGCTGCTCGGCGGCATTCTCGGCTACCGCGCCCTGCCGGTTTCCGCCCTGCCGCAGGTGGACTTCCCCACCATCCAGGTGACGACCCAGCTGCCCGGCGCCAATCCGGACACGGTGGCCAATCTCATCACCGCCTCGCTGGAGCGGCAGTTCGGCCAGATCCAGGGCCTGACCACGATGACCTCCACGAGTTCGGAGGGTACCAGCCAGATCACCCTGCAATTCTCGCTCAGCCGCAACATCGACAGCGCGGCGCAGGACGTGCAGGCGGCCATCAACGCCGCCGCCGGCACGCTGCCGAGCACGCTGCCCTACCCGCCTGTCTATTCCAAGGTGAACCCGGCGGACACGCCCATCATGACCATCGCCCTGCTGTCGGACGCGGTGACGATCGACCGGGTGTCCGACGCGGCGGACACGCTGTTGCAGCCCAAGCTGTCGCAGATCGACGGGGTGGGGCGCGTTTCCGTGCAGGGCAACATGCGCCCGGCGGTGCGGGTGCGCGTCGATCCCGCCCGCCTCGCCGCCTATGGGCTGTCGATGGAGGACGTGCGCACGGCCGTCTCCGCCGCCAACGTCAACGGCGCCAAGGGCGGGTTCGACGGGCCCCGCCAGGCGGTGGCGCTGGGGGCCAACGACCAGCTTCTGTCGCCCGACGCCTATCGCTCGCTGGTGATCGCCTGGCGCAACAACGCGCCGGTGCGGATTTCCGATGTCGGCCAGGTGATCGGCGGCATGGAGAACACCCGCGTCTCCGCCTGGTACCTGCCGGCGAAGGGCGCGCCGCAGCCGGCCGTGGTGCTCGACATCCAGCGCCAGCCCGGGGCCAACATCGTGCAGACCGTGGCGCGCATCGACGCGGCGCTGCCCGCCCTGCAACGCGCCCTGCCCGCCGCCGTGCGCATGGTGGTGGTGACCGACCGCACCGAAACCATCCGCGCCAGCGTGGAGGACGTGCAGTTCACCCTGCTGCTCGCGGTGGTGCTGGTGGTGGGCGTGATCTACCTGTTCCTGCGCTCGCTGCGCGCGACGCTGATCCCCGCCGTGGCCCTGCCGCTGTCGCTGGTCGGCACGTTCGGCGTGATGGCGCTGTGGGGCTACGGACTCGACAACCTGTCGCTGATGGCGCTGACGGTGGCGACCGGCTTCGTGGTGGACGACGCCATCGTGATGATCGAGAACGTGGTGCGCTACATCGAGGAGGGCGAGGCGCCGCTCGCCGCCGCCTACAAGGGCGCGCGGCAGATCGGCTTCACCATCGTCTCGCTCACCGTCTCGCTGATCGCCGTGTTCATTCCGCTGCTGTTCATGACCGGGGTGGTCGGGCGGCTGTTCAGCGAATTCGCCGTCACGCTCTCGGTCTCCGTGGTGGTCTCGGCGATCGTGTCGCTCACGCTGACGCCGATGATGTGCAGCCGGCTGCTGCGGCCGGCTTCGGAGGAGCGGCCGAACTGGATCGGCCGGCGGACGGAGGCGGCGTTCAACGCGATGCTCGCGGGCTATCGCCGCACGCTCGATATTTCGCTGCGCCATCAGGGGCTGATGCTGCTGCTCGCGCTGGGCACGCTGGTCGGCACGGTGCTGCTCTACATCGTGGTGCCCAAGGGCTTCCTGCCGTTGCAGGATACCGGGGTGATCGTGGCGGTGACGGAGGCGGAGCAGAGCGTCTCCATCCCGCGCATGAACGACCTGCAGATGCAGGCCGCGCGCATCATCCAGGCGGACCCGGCGGTGGCCGGCGTGGTGTCGTTCGTCGGCGCCGGCGCGATCAATCCCACGCCCAATGTCGGGCGGCTGACCATCGCGCTGAAGCCGCGCCGCCAGCGCGACGCCTCCGCCCAGGAGGTCGCGGTGCGATTGCAGGACCAGCTGCACGGCATCACCGGCTTGTCCACATTCATGCAGCCGGTGCAGGACATCCAGATCGGCACGCGCGTCTCGCGCACCCAGTTCCAGTACACGCTGGTGGATACCGACGTGAAGGAGCTGGCCGCCTGGGCGCCGAAGCTCATCGCGAGGCTGCAAGCTTTGCCCGAGCTGCGCGACGTGACCTCCGACGCGCAGAACGATGGGTTCCGCACCTTCATCCGCGTGGATCGCGACGCGGCGATGCGGCTGGGCGTGTCGATGCAGAACGTGCAGGACATCCTCAACGACAGTTTCGGCCAGCGCCAGATCTCCACCATCTTCGCGCAGTCGAACCAGTATCGCGTGGTGCTGGAGGCCGAGCCGTCCTGGCAGGCCGACCCCGCCTCGCTCGCCAATCTGCGCGTGCCCGGCAGCGGTGGCCAGGTGCCGCTGACCGCCATCGCCACCATCGAGCACATCACGGCCCCGCTTGCGGTGACGCGCGAGCAGCAATTCCCCTCCGTCACCATCAGCTTCAACCTCGCGCCGGGCGCCTCGCTCGGCCAGGCGGTGGACGCGGTGGCGGCGGCGGAGCGCGAGATCGGCCTGCCCGCCACCATCGCCGGCAGCTATTCGGGCGACGCGGCGGAGTTCCAGAAATCGCTCGCCGCCGAGCCATGGCTGATCCTCGCCGCGGTGGTGGTGATCTACATCGTGCTCGGCGTGCTCTACGAAAGCACGATCCACCCGATCACCATCCTCTCCACCCTGCCCTCGGCCGGCATCGGCGCGCTGCTCGCCCTGATGCTGGTGGGGGCCGATCTGTCGCTGGTGGCGCTGGTGGGCATCGTGCTGCTGATGGGCATCGTGAAGAAGAACGCGATCATGATGATCGACTTCGCGATCGAGGCCGAACGCGAGCGCGGGCTGGCGCCGGAAGCGGCGATCCGCGAGGCGTGCCTGCTGCGCTTCCGCCCGATCATGATGACCACCATGGCCGCGCTGCTGGGCGCGCTGCCGCTGGTGATCGAGAACGGCACGGGCTCCGAGCTGCGCTTTCCGCTGGGCGTGACCATCGTTGGCGGGCTGCTGCTCAGCCAGTTGCTGACGCTCTACACCACGCCCGCTATCTATTTGGCCTTCGAGCGGCTGCGGCTGCGCTTCGGCGGAAAGTTGCAGCCGCAGGCGGCGGAATGATGCCGATGCGCTCTTCCGCGCATCGGCATCGCGCGCCGGGTTGGCCGGCGGCGGCGCGCCAAGCAAAGACTCATTTCGACGGCCATTCTTCATGGCCGGTGAAATGATGGGATTCTCGGCCGCCTTCATTCGCAGGCCGGTCGCGACTGTGCTGCTTGCGCTCGGCCTGTTCCTGGCCGGTGCGGTGGCCTACCGCTTCCTGCCCGTCGCCCCCCTGCCCAGCGTGGACATTCCCACCATCGTGGTGTTCGCCAACCGCCCCGGCGCCGATCCCGAGACGATGGCGGTGTCCATCGCGGCACCCCTGGAACGCCGGCTAGGCGAAATTCCCGGCGTGTCGGAAATCACCTCCACCAGCTCCGTCGGCGCCACCAGCATCGTCGTGCAGTTCGACCTCAACCGCGATATCGACGGCGCGGCCAAGGACGTGCAGGCCGCCATCAACGCCGCCACATCGGATTTGCCGAGCGACCTGCCCTCGCGCCCCTATTTCCGCAAGTTCAACCCGGCGGAAGCGCCGATCATGACGATCGCGCTGACCTCGGACACGATGTCCATGGGCCAGGTCTATGACGCCGCCGATTCCATCCTGGCCCAGCGCCTGTCCCAGGTGGATGGCGTGTCGCAGGTGACGGTGAACGGGGCGGAGAAGCCGGCGGTGCGGGTGCGGCTCAACCCCGCGGCACTGGCGGCGGCGGGGCTGGCGGCGCAGGACGTGTACACCGCCATCCGCCGCTCCAACGTGATGGGCCCCACCGGCGGCTTCCAGGGCAAGGACCGGGCGGAAAGCATCGACATCAACGGCCAGATGTCGCGCGCCGCGCAGTACCGGCCGCTGGTCATCAAGAACACCAACGGCGCGGTGGTGCGGCTGTCCGACGTCGCCACCGTGATCGACGGCGTGGCCAACACCCGCCTCGCCGCCTGGTTCGGCGGCCAGCCGGCCATCCTGCTGACGGTGACGAAAAGCGCGGGCGCCAACGTCATCGAGACGGTGGACAACGTGCGCGCGGTGCTGCCGCTGCTGCAATCCTGGATGCCGCCGGACATCACGCTGACCATCCTGTCCGACCGCACCAACACCATCCGCGCCAGCGTGGACGACGTGCAGATCACCCTGCTGATCAGCGTGGCGCTGGTGCTGGTGGTGGTGGCGCTGTTCATGCGCCGGCTGGTGCCCACCATCGCCGCGGCGGTGACGGTGCCGCTCTCCATCGCCGGCACGCTGGCGGCGATGTGGTTCGCCGGCTTCTCGCTCGACAATCTCTCGCTGATGGCGCTGACGATCTGCGTGGGCTTCGTGGTGGACGACGCGATCGTGATGATCGAGAACATCGTCCGCCACATGGAGATGGGCAAGACGCCGATGCGCGCGGCGCAGGACGGCGCCAGCCAGATCGGTTTCACCGTGATGTCCATCAGCATCTCGCTGGTGGCGGTGTTCATCCCCATCCTGTTCATGGGTGGCATTCTCGGCCGGCTGTTCCGCGAATTCGCCGTCACCCTCACGCTGGCCATCGCGATCTCCGCCGCCGTGTCGCTGACGCTGACGCCGATGCTGTGCGGGCGATTCATGCGCACCGACGCGCCGCCGTCCCGCTCGCTGTGGTCGCGCATCGACGGCGCGGTGGACCGGGCCTTCCAGGCCTGCCAGCGCCTCTACGGCCGCACGCTGGGCTGGGCGCTGCGCCACAGGGTGCTGATGCTGGCTTCAACCGTGCTCACCGTGGCGCTGACGGTGTGGCTCTACGTCCTGGTGCCCAAGGGCTTCATGCCCACGCAGGACACCGGGCTGATCCAGGGCAGCACGCTGGCCGGGCCGGAGATTTCCTTCGCGGCGATGCGCGAGCGCCAGCGCGCGGTGGTGGACGTGCTGCGCAAGGACCCGGCCATCGCCGGCATCGGCTCCACCATCGGGGTGACCAGCGGCTGGGCCTCGCTCAATCGCGGCCAGCTCACCATCAGCCTCAAGCCGCTGGCCGAGCGCGGCGGCGTGACCTCCGAGCAGGTGATCGCGCGGCTGCGGCCGCAGCTCGCGGCGATCAGCGGCATCCAGACCTTCCTGTTCTCGGCTCAGGACTTACGCGGCGGTGGGCGCGGCGGCAGCGGCAACCAGTTCGTGCTGCTCAGCGAAAATCTCGACGAGCTGCGCAGCTGGACGATGAAGCTGGAGGACAAGCTGCGCACCGTGCCGGGCATCACCGACGTGACCAGCGACCAGGATCGCGCCGGCCCGCAGGCGGATGTGGTGATCGACCGCGAGGCGGCGGCGCGGCTGGGCGTGAGCGTCACGGCGATCGACAACGCGCTGAACAACGCCTTCGCCCAGCGCCAGATTTCCATCATCTACAACCAGCGCAACCAGTATCGCGTGGTGCTGGAGGTGGACCCCGCGTTGCAGGCCGATCCGGTGATGCTCGGCCGCATCTTCGTCGGCGCCAGCAACGGCACCCAGGTGCCGCTGCTCAGCGTGGTGAAGCTGGAACGCAGCACGGCGCCGCTGGCGGTGCATCACCAGGGCCAGTTCCCCGCCGCGACGATCAGCTACAACACCGCGCCGGACATGTCGCAGGGCGACGCGGTCGCGGCCGTGCAGCAGGCGGCGTTCGAGCTGCGCATGCCCGAGACGGTGCGCACCAGCTTCGCCGGCAATGCCCGCTTCCTCACCGACAGCCTCAGCACCCAGCCGCTGCTGATCGCGGCGGCGCTGCTGACGATGTACATCGTGCTCGGCGTGCTCTACGAAAGCCTGGCCCAGCCGCTGACCATCATCTCCACCCTGCCCTCGGCCGGGCTGGGCGCGCTGCTGGCGTTGATGATCACCGGCATCGACCTGTCGGTGATGTCGATCATCGGCATCCTGCTGCTGATGGGCATCGTGAAGAAGAACGCGATCATGCTGGTGGATTTCGCGCTGGAGCAGGAACGCCAGCACGGCCGCGCGCCGCTGGAGGCGATCCACGCCGCCTGCCTGGAACGCTTCCGCCCGATCATCATGACCACGCTGGCCGCCCTGCTCGGCGCGCTGCCGCTGGCCTTCGCCTTCGGCACCGGCGCGGAGCTGCGCCGGCCGCTGGGCATCACCATCGTCGGCGGCCTGCTCGTCTCGCAGTTGCTGACGCTCTACACGACGCCGGTGATCTATCTCGCGTTGCAGCCGCGACGGAAGCGGGTGCTGGCGGCGGCGGAATAGGTCCGGCCTGCTTTGAGGGTGGCACCGTGCTCGATGTCGTCAAGGCACGCTTCGCTCAAGGGCCTTGACGACACC
>CAMFLK010000049.1 GCA_945957135.1 uncultured Rhodospirillales bacterium | reverse complement strand
CCACGATGCCGCCCAGCACCATCGTGGCCGTGGCGCCGACGAAGCCCAGCAGCACCGCGGCCATCAGCAGATACACGCCCATCGAGGCCACGCCGGCGCCGAGCGCATCCGCCTCCGACCCGCCCATCATCTGGCGAAACAGCCCGGGCAGGTAGGCGCGCATCAGCGTGTCCACGATGCCGGCGACCAGCGCGCCGAAGAAGGCGCCGCGCACCGAACCGACGCCGCCGATCACCACCACCACGAAGGTGAGGATGAGGATCTGCTCGCCCATGCCCACCTGCACCGCCAGGATCGGCGCGGCCATCGCGCCGGCAAGACCCGCGAGCACCGCGCCCAACGCGAAAACCAGCGTGTACAACAGGCGAATGTCCACGCCCAGGGCACGGACCATGTCGCGATGCGTGGCCCCGGCGCGCACCAGCATGCCCATGCGCGTCCGCCCGATCAGCAGCGACAGCCCCACCGCCACCAGAAGCCCCGCGACGATCACCACCAGCCGGTAAAGCGGATAGTCCAAGCCGGGCAGCAGCCGCACCGACCCGTCCAATCCAGCGGGCATCGCGACGAACAACGGCTGGCGGCCCACCAGCAAGACCATCACCTGATTGATCACCAGGATGAGTGCGAAGGTGGCGAGCACCTGGTCGAGATGGTTGCGCCGATACAGCCGCCGCACGACGACAATCTCGATGATCAGCCCCGCGATTCCCGCCGCCGCCACCCCGGCCAGC
Organism: uncultured Rhodospirillales bacterium; assembly: GCA_945957135.1. Lineage (GTDB taxonomy): Bacteria > Pseudomonadota > Alphaproteobacteria > Acetobacterales > Acetobacteraceae > CAMFLK01. Next base: position 19,837 of record CAMFLK010000049.1, on the reverse strand, counting down.
AGGGCGAGTACCGCCGAGCCGGTCCAGGACGCGGTCAGCGCGGCGGCATAGGCGCCGATCATATAAAGCGAGCCATGGGCGAGGTTGATCACCCCCATGATGCCGAAGATCAGCGTCAGCCCGGCGGACATCAGGAACAGCGTCACGCCGAACTGCACGCCGTTGAGGATCTGCTCCAGAATCAGCATCGGCACCCGCGCGGATTTTTCAGAGTTTGCAATCCTTGGCGAAAGAATCACCGTAGTTGGACAGGATCTTGCGCTGCGTCACCAGCGCCGGCTTGCCGTCCGCCCCCGGCACCACCTTCAGCGCCCACCAGTCCTGGATCGGATGCTGATTGTTGCCGAACTTGAAGTTGCCGCGCACGGAGGCGAAATCGGCCTTCAGCATTGCCTTGCGGAAGGCGGCGGGGTCATCCACCTTGCCGCCCGTCGCCTTCAGCGCGGCCCCGATCGCCAGCGCCGTGTCGTAGCCCTGGCTCGCGTAATAAGTGGCCGGGCGGTTGTAGGCTTTCTGCCACGCCGCGATGAACGCCTTGTTGGCTTGATTGTCGAAATCCGTGTTCCAATGCGACGTGACGTTCAGCCCCATCGCCGCGTCGCCCACCGCGGCCAGCGTCACCTGATCGAGCGAGGGGGCGGCCACCACCATCGGGATCTTGTCCTTCAGCCCGGCCTGCGCGTATTGCCGCAGGAAGGCGATGCCCAGACCGCCGGGCTCGAACTGGAACACCACGTCCGGATTTGCGGCGCGGATCTGCGCCAGCTCGGCGGCGAAATCGGTCTGGTCGAGACTCGTATAGGCCTCGCCGACGATCTTGCCCTTGAACATCCGCTTGAACCCGGCCAGCGCGTCCTTGCCGGCCTGGTAGTTCGGCGCGACGAGGAAGGCGGTCTTGTAACCCAGCTCCGTCGCGTTCTGCCCCGCACTTTCGTGCAGGGAGTCGTTCTGCCAGGCGATCGTGTAGTAGTTCGGGTTGCAGTCCTTGCCGGCGAAGGTGGAGGGTGCGGCGTTGGGACTGACATAGATGCCGCCGGCATCGAGAATGTCCGGCACGGTGGCGCCGGCGACGTTGGAGAACACGATGCCGGTGAACAGCTTCACGCCATCGTTGTTCAGCATGCGGTCGGCGATCTGCTTGCCCTGGCCGGGCTTCACCCCGTCATCCTCCACCAGCAGCTCCACCGGCACGCCGCCGAGCTTGCCGCCCTGTTCGGTGATGGCGAGCTTGAACCCGTCGCGGATGTCCTGGCCGAGATAGCCGCCGGGGCCGGACAGCGAGGTGATCATGCCGATCTTGAGCGGCGCCTGCGCCAGCGCCGGCTGGGCGGCGAGCAGGCCGCCGATCAGCGCCGCGGTGGCGAAACGAAGTGAAGCCATGGTTCGGTTCGTCCCTGATATGTGAACAAAGAAAGCAAGTAAGCGCGTTCTTTTTTGGAAAAAAGAACCAAAAAACTTTTATCCGTTGGAGTCCTGCCTCGGCGGCGCCGCGCGAAGAACAACGAGCAAAAGTTTTTTTGCTTCTTTTTTTCCAAAAAAAGAAGACCCTTCCTTCCTAAAGCGAAACCCACCCCGCCGGCGGCAGCTTGCCCGGATGCAGCGCCCCGCAATGCGGGCAGGTGCGCGCTTTCTCGTTGGCGTAGAACGCCTCGTATACCGGCGGCAGGTCGTCCACGATGCTTTCCAGATCGACCTCCACCCGGTGCACCAGCTTGAGGCATTCGAAGCAGTACCACTCGAACGCGTCCAGCCAGCCTTCCGGCCGTTTCGGTTCGATTACCAGCCCGATCGAGCCGGGCTGCGGGCGCTGGGGCGAGTGGCGCACATGCGGTGGCAGCAGGAAGATGTCGCCTTCGCGCAGCGGAATGTCGTAGTGCTCGCCGTCATCCACCACTTTCAGCATCATGTCGCCGCGCAGCTGGTAGAAGAACTCCTCGACGGGATCGTCGTGGAAGTCGCAGCGGCCGTTGGGGCCGCCCACCACGGTCACCATCAGGTCGGCATCCGTCCAGATCTGCTGGTTGCCGACCGGTGGCTTGAGAAGATGCTCGTGCTCCTCGATCCATTTGGCGAAGTTGAAGCCGCGCAGCCGTCCGAGCTTGGCCATAAGGGGGTCCTTGCCTGTGTGCGAATGATCAGCCGGCCGCCCGGCGCGCGCCGAGTTGCAAGCCGCAGCTTTCGAAGGCGCGACGGGTGGCCGCCTTCTCCTCCGCCGTCAGTTCCAGCATGGGCGCGCGCACCGCGCCGCCGGTCTGGCCGAGCAGGTCCTGCCAGTATTTCTGGTGCGCGTGCGGCTTCTCCGCCGGGCGCGTGCTGCGCAGCGCATGGCGCACCGGCTCCAGGCTGTCGCGCACGGCCTTCGCGCGCACCGCATCGCCGGTGAAAGCCAGGTCGGTGTAGTCGCGCATGCGCCGGTCGGCAGCCGTCTGCAGCAGATAGGGCGGCGAGGAGCAGAGGTAGAGTTGCCAGTTCAGCTCAAGGATATTGTCCAGCCACTCCTCCTCCGAGGCGGTGCTGACCAGGATGCGGTCGCCGGCCAGCCGGGTCAGTTCGGCATACATCTCGCGCGGCACGCTGTATTTGATCGCCACCACCGTTTCGAGATCGGCGAGCCGGTTGCACAGGGCGGGCGACATCAGATAGCCGCTGTCGGGATGGCTCCACAGCGCCACGCCGATATCCACCGCGTCAGTGATGCGGCGGTAGTAGCCGAGCAAAGTCTCGTCCTGCGCCTTGAGGAAATGCAGGACCGGCGCGTGGACCACGATGTAGTCGGCTCCCACCTTCTGAGCGTGCCGGGCGAGGTCGATCACCACATCCATGTTCTGGTCGGAGCAGGACATGATGGTGGCGACGCGCCCCGCCGTGGCGTCCACCGCGATCTCGAAGCTGCGCTTGCGCTCATCGACCGACATCGAAAAGAACTCGCCCTGCTTGCCGGCGATGAACAGCCCGTCGATACCCAGCTCGCCCGTCCAATGGGCGATGTTGCGGCGGAACCCGTCCTCGTCCAGCGCGCCGTCGGCGCGGAATGGGGTGAGGGCGGCGGCCCAGATGCCCTTCATGTTGGCGCGGGCGTAGGATTTGGCGTCCTTGCGTGCGTATTTCATGCGGTCGCTCCGTTCATTGCCCGCCACAGTTTCTCGCTGGTGAGCGGCATGTCCAAATGGGTGACGCCGAACGGCGACAGCGCGTCCACCGCGGCATTGACGATGGCGGCCGGCACGCCGATGCAGCCGGCCTCGCCCACGCCCTTGGCGCCGAGCGTGTTGGCGGCGGAGGGGGTGGCGAGCTTGTCGAGGGTCACCTGCGGCACGTCCGCCGCGCGCGGCACGGCGTAGTCCATCAGCGAGCCGGTGAGCAGCTGACCATGCGCGTCGTGCACCAGCCGCTCCATCATCGCCTCGCCGAAGCCCTGGGCCAGGCCGCCGAGCAGCTGGCCCTGCACCAGCATCGGGTTCACCACCACGCCCGCATCGTCCACCCAGACCAGCTTCTCGACGGTGGGGATGCCGGTATCCGCGGCGATGGACAGCAGGGCGATGCAGCATCCGCTCGCCCAGGCTTCCTCCGGGGCGTGATAGACCTCCTCGGCGGTCAGCCCGTCTTCGCCAGCCAGCGCCGCCCATCTCAGCGCGGCCCCATCCGGCGCGTGCAGACCGTCCGGTCCCGGCTCCAGCTCCGCCGGCGCGCGGTTCAGGCGGCGCCCGGCGGCGGCGCGGGCGCGGGTGAGAAAGGCGGTTGTGGCACGGTGCAGCGCGCTGCCCCCGATCGCGGTGCTGCGGCTGGCCAGCGCGCCGATGCCGGGCGGGGCCGCGCCGGTATCGCCATGCTCGATGCGCACACGGGCGAAATCGGTGTTCAGCACCTGGCAAACGATCTGGGCATAGGCCGTCTCGCGCCCCTGGCCCTGGGCGCTGCTGCCGGTGGCGGCGAGGATGGTACCGTCGGAGGCCAGACCGACGCGCGCACTTTCCCAACCCTGGCCGCAGGGTTCCACGTAGAGGGCGAGGCCGACGCCCACCACCTCGCCCGCCACCCGCCGCGCGTCGCGGACCCGCAGCAGCGCATCGTGACCGGCGCGGCGGCAGGCGGCGTCGAGCAGGGCAGGCAGGTCGGTGGCGTCCAGCACCTCGCCGGTAGGGGTGGGGCCGGGCAGCGCGGCGGGGCCGATCAGGTTGCGCCGGCGCAGCGTCACCCCGTCGATGCCGGTGACGACGGCCGCGCGGTCCATCAGCCGTTCCATCACCATGCAGGCTTCCGGTCTTCCGGCGCCGCGATAGATGTTCATCGCGGCGGTGGCACGGGTGCGGCCCTCCACCACGATGTCCACCTCGGGAATGGCGTAGGGGCCGGGCAGGATGCGCGCGGCGTTACGGGCGGGGGCGGCGGCGCTGTAGGGCAGCCAGTGGCCGAGTGGAAAATCCAGCTTCGCCCGCAGCGCCAGGGCCCGCCCCTGGGCATCCAAAGCCAATTCGGCGGCGATTCTGGCCCCGCGTCCGCGCGTGGCGGCCAGGAAATCCTCACCGCGCGTGGCGCACCAGCGCACCGGCCGGCGCAGGGCGCGGCAGGCCCAGGCCACCATGGCGTCTTCCGGCGCGATCGAGGCCTTGCCGCCGAACGCGCCGCCCACATCCGGCGCGATCACCCGCAGCGACTCCGCGGGCAGATGCAGGATGTTCGCCAGATCGGCGCGGGCGCGGTGCGGAGTCTGGGTGGAGAGCCAGACGGTCAGCCCCTCGCTCCATTCCGCGAGCGTGGCGCGGGGCTCCATGGCCATCGGCGCCAGCGTGGCATGGGCGATGTCCACCCGCACCACATGCGCGGCGGCGCTGAAGGCTTCGGCAGCCGCGCCGGACTGCCAGCGATGGGCGAAGGCCAGCCGCGCCTCGGGCGCTTGCTCCTCCATTTCCAACTCCACCAGCGCCGCGGCGTCGCGCGCGGCGGCCGGCGTGTCGGCGACCACGGCGGCGACGGCCTGGCCGGCCGCCGCCACCCGCCCCTCGGCGAGCAGGGCGAAAGGCGGCGCGGCAATGCCCGGCAGCAGGGCGTTCACCGCCGCCGCGCCATGGCCCGCGCAATCCTCCGCCGTGAACACCGCCACCACCCCAGGCGCGGCACGCGCCGCCGCCACGTCGAGCCGGACGATGCGGCCGGCCTGGTAGGGGCTGCGGCAGAATTCCAGATGCAGGCAGCCGGCGGAGCGCAGGTCGTTCACGAAGCGGCCGGCGCCGCGCAGCAGGCGGTCGTCTTCCACGCGGCGCACGGAGCGGCCGATCCAGGCCGCCGATGCCGCCAGTGGGGAGACCGAACCGTCCATGCCCATCCCGTGATCGCGAAGGCGGTATTTTCGGGCGGCCGGACTTCATAATTCAATCCGGCGTGTTTATCTTGATTAATCGGATTTTCTTATGAATGACACATGTCCGTCACGCTGCGGCAAATCCAGTCCTTCCTCCACGTCGCCCGGCTGGGCAGCTTCACCCGGGCCGCCGAGCGGCTCCGCGTGGCCCAGCCCGCCCTGTCGCAGCAGATCCGCGAGTTGGAAGCCGAACTCGGCATCAAGCTGTTCGACCGCACGACCCGCCGGGTAGAGCTGACCGAGGGCGGGCACGAATTCCACGCCAGCGCCGCGCGCATCGTGGCGGAGCTGGAAGGGGCGGTCCGCCAGGCGCACGGGCTGGCCGAACGCACCCGCGGGCGCATCTCGCTCGCCGCCCCACCACTGCTCGCCGCCGTGGTCGCCCCCCGCGCCATCGCCGATTTCCACCAGGAGCATCCGGGCATCCAGGTAAGCGTGGTGGACGCGCGCACCGACCAGATCGTGGAACAGGTGCGCGCCGGCCAGGTGGATTGCGGCCTGGGCACATTCCGCGCGGAGGAGGAAGGCGTGCGCGCCACCCGCCTGGCGCGGGACCGGCTGATGCTGTTCTGCCCGCGCGGCGACGCGCTGGCGGGGCGGCGCGAGGTGGACTGGCGCGAGCTCGCCGGCCGCCGGCTTATCGCGCTGACCCGCGACAGCGGCATCCGCCTGCTGACGGAAATGGGGTTCGAGGCGGCACGGACGGCGCTGAGCCCGGCCTACGAGGTCTCCTACGTCACCACCGCGCTGGCGATGGTGGAGGCGGGGCTGGGGGTGGCCGTGCTGCCCACCTATGCCTGGGCTGCGGCGCGGGCCGAGCGGGTGGAAGCCGCGCCCCTGACCAACCCGGCGATGATCAGGGACATCGTGATGATCACCCCGTCCGGCCGCGCCGGGTCCCCGGCGCTCGCCGGCTTCCGGCGCTACCTCGCGAAACACACGCTGCTGGCGCTGCCGCAGGAGTAAATTCTATCTCCGACCGGAATGGCCGCTGGCCTCGATGCCGGCGTTGTGCGGCATGGTGAGCGAGGCGGGGGCGGAGAGCAGCGAGATGACGGCCACGGCCAGGAAGGCGGCGGTGAAATCGGACAGTTCGGGCTGCCCATGGCCGGACAGCGCCATGGTGATCGCCAGCGAGGCGGCGCCGGCCGACACGCCCAGGGTCTGGGAGACCTGCTGCATGGTGGAGTAGAAGGCGGTAGCCGCGCTCATGCGCGGGCGGGGAATGTCGGCATAGGCCAGCGCGTTGTACGCGGTGAATTGCAGCGAGCGGAAGAACCCGCCGCCGAGCAGGATCGCGGTGATCAGCAGCGTGGGCCAGGACGGGCGGAAGGCGGCGGTGGCGCCGAGCAGCGCGGCGGACAGCACGCCGTTCCATACCAGCGTGTCGCGGAAGCCCAGCCAGCGCAGCGCGCGGGTGGCCACCGGCTTCATGAACAGCGCGCCGAGCGAGCTTGCGAAGGTGATCATGCCGCTCTGTGCCGCGGATTTGCCGAAGGTGAGCTGCAGCATCATCGGCAGCAGGAAGGGGATGGCGCCGATGCCCACGCGGAACAGCGTGCCGGCGGTGACCGCCACCTGGAAGGTGGGAATGCGCAGCAATGAGAAATCGATCAGCGGCGCCGGCGTCCGGCGCGAGTGGCGCACGCACAGCACACCGAACACCGCGCCCACGCCGAGCATGGCGTAGGTCAGAACAGGCGGCACCACGCCGCGCCCGGCGGTCTCCAGCCCGAACATCAGGGCGGACAGCGCCACGCCGGAGAAGATCAGCCCCCACCAGTCGAACCGGCCGACATCGCCCTCGCGCACATCCTCCACGAACAGCAGCACCAGCGTGACGCCGAGAATGCCGATGGGCACGTTGATGTCGAATATCCAGCGCCAGGAGAAATAGGTGACGATGAACCCGCCCAGCGGCGGCCCGATCACCGGCCCGACCAGCGCGGGCATCGACAGCCACGCCATGGCCGCGACCAGCTCCGATTTCGCCACGGTGCGCAGCAGCACCAGCCGGCCCACCGGCACCATCATCGCCCCGCCCATGCCCTGCAACACACGGGCGGCGACCAGGAAGCCCAGCGAATTGGCGCTGCCGCACAGCACCGAGCCCAGGGTGAACACCACGATGGCCGCGGCGAACACCCGCCGCGCCCCGAACCGGTCGGCGATCCAGCCGCTCGCCGGAATGAACACCGCGAGGCTGAGCAGGTAGGAGGTAAGCGCCACGTTCATGCGCACCGGCTCCTCGCCGAACGCGCGGGCCATGGTGGGCAGGGCGGTGGCGATGACGGTGCTGTCGAGATTCTGCATGAACAGCGCGCAGGCGACGATCAGCGCGGTAAGGCGGGTGCGCGCGGAAATGCGCCCCGGCGTGAGGACGTTTTCGCTCAGAGGGGCCTCGAGACAAGGAAGGAAGAATCTTCTTTTTTTGAAGAAAAAGAAGCAAAAAGACTTTTGCAATTATCCTTCGGATGGCAATGCCGAGGCACGCCTTCAACGATAAAAAGTTTTTTGGTTCTTTTTTTCAAAAAAGAACGCCCCTTCCTTTCTTCAGGGCACCAGCACCGTACTGCCGGTCGTCTGCCGCGCCTCCAGCGCCGCATGCGCCGCGGCCGCGTCCTTCAGCGGGAAGGTCTGGTTCACCCGGATGGAGACGGCGCCGGCCAGCACCACGTCGAACAAATCCTTCGCCGCCGCCAGCAGGTCGGCCCGCCGCGCGGTGTAGGTGGCCAGCGTGGGGCGGGTGACGAACAGGCTGCCCTTGGCGCTGAGGATGCCGAGGTCGAACGGCGGCACCGGGCCGGAGGCATTGCCGAAGCTCACCATCAGCCCCAGCGGCGCCAGGCAGTCCAGGCTGGGCATGAATGTGTCGCGCCCGACGCTGTCATAGACCACCGGCACCATCGCGCCGCCAGTGATGCGCTTCACCTCGGCCGGCAGGTCGGCATGGCCGATCACCACATGCGCGGCGCCATGGGCGCGGGCCAGTTCGGCCTTGGCCTCGGTGGAGACCACGCCGATGACAGTGGCGCCGAGATGCTTGGCCCATTGGCACATGATGAGGCCGACGCCGCCGGCCGCGGCATGCACCACGACGGTTTCGCCCGGCTGCACCCGGTGGGTGCGGCGCAGCAGGTATTGCGCGGTCAGGCCCTGCAGCATCATCGCCGCGGCGGTCGTGAGATCGATCCCATCCGGAAGCTTCACCAGCCGGTCCGCGGCGATGGTGCGCTCCGTCGCGTAGCCGCCGAGCGGGCCGCCGGCATAGGCCACGCGGTCGCCGGGCGCGAGGTCGCTGACCCCATCGCCCACCGCCAGCACGGTGCCCGCCGCCTCCATTCCCAGCGTGGCCGGCAGGGCGGTCTTGTAGAGGCCGGTGCGGAAATAGACGTCGATATAGTTCAGCCCCACCGCGCCGTGGCGCAGCAGCACCTCGCCGGGGCCGGGCTCCGGCGTGGGCACGTCCTCCCACTGCATCACGTCGGGGCCGCCGGTGGCGTGGATGCGGATCGCTTTCGTCATGATGCGTGCCGTGTGCTGTGGGAATTGGTGGTCAGGAGGTCGTCGCCAGCCCCTTCCAGGGCGAGCAGGAAGCGCTTGGTGGGCAGCCCGTCGCCGCCGGAATAGCCGCCAATGCCGTCGGTGGCGGTGACGCGGTGGCAGGGAATGATGAGGGGAATCGGGTTGCGGCTGTTGGCCCCACCCACGGAGCGGGCGCTGCCCCCGGCCACGCGGGCGATGTCGCGATAGGTGCGGGTGGCGCCGGCGGGAATGTCGCACAGGGCGGCCCAGACGCGGCGCTGGTAGTCGGTGCCGGCGGGGGCCAGCGGCAGGTCGAATTCCGTGCGGGCGCCGTCGAAATACTCTTCGATCTGGCGGCGGGCGCGCAGCAGCAACGGCGTTTGGGTCTGGTCCCTGCCCCAGCCCCAATCGAGCGCGACGATGCGGCCGTCCTCTTCCGAGACGGTCAGGTCGCCGATCGGCGTGTGCATCGACAGTTGCGGCAAGCGTGGGCTCCCGAGACGGGGGAGGCGCCGGGCGAGACCGGGCCGGCGGGTTCAGCGATGGTCCTGGCCGCGCCGCCTGTCAAGCGGGCGAACGCAGGGCAGCCCCGAGGGCGGCGGGATCGGCGAGCGGCAGGCCGCACACGCCGGCACGGCACAGATAGGCGGCGGCACCGTGTCCGGCCGCCGTCTTTCCATGGGCGGGGTGGAGCGGCGGCACGGCTTCCGGGTCGGGTGCCCTCAGCACCACCACCGCCGGGTCGGGCGCAAGGAGGGCCACCCGCAGCAGGGCGCGGGTGCGGGAATCGGCGGGGTCGCCGGCCACCACCGCCACCGTGCCGGCTTCCAGCAGATCGGCGGCGGCGAGCAGGGTGGGCGCGGCGGAGAGGCGCGCGCCGAGGCCGGCAAAAGCGGTGATGACGGCGCGGGCGCGGGTGCGGAACGCCTCCTCGCCGGTGAGGTGGTAGAGCCGGGCCAGCACCTCGGCCATCATGCCGTTGCCCGAGGGGGTGGCGCTGTCGGCGATGGTGCGCGGGCGGGACTCGGCGCCCAGCGGCAGGTCCGCAGCGTCGGAGGCGGAGGTGAAATAGGAACCGCCGCCGGCGAACCAGGCATCGGCGGCTTCGGCCAGATGGCGGGCCTGGGCCAGCCGGGCGGGGTCGCCGGTGGCCTCGAACAAAGCGAGGGCGGCGCGGGCCATGGCGGCCTGATCGTCGAGCAGGCCGGCGGCGGAGACGCGGCCGAGGCGCCAGGCGTGATCCACGCGGCCGTCGGGGCGGGCCATGGCGGCCAGCAGCCCGTCGAAGGCCGCACCGGCGCGGTCCAGCCAGGCCGGCTGGGCGAACACGGCGGCGGCGCGGCACAGGGCGGCGATGGCGAGGCCGTTCCAGTCGGCGAGAACCTTGTCGTCGCGGCCCGGCCGCACGCGGCGCGCACGGGCTTCGCGCAGGATGGCGCGGCTGGCGGCCAGCCCGGCTTCCGCCGCTGCGTCGCCCGCCGGGGTGACGCGGCGCAGGATGGTGTGGCTTTCCCAGTTGCCCGCCGGCGTCACGTCGTAGGCGGCGCGGAAGGCGGGGGCGGCGGGGCCGAGCAGCGTGTCGATCTCGGCTTGGGTCCAGACATAGAAGCGGCCTTCCTCGCCCTCGCTGTCCGCGTCCTCGGAGGCAGCGAAGGCGGGGCCGGCGGTCATGTCACCGAACATCCAGCCCACGGTTTCCGCGGCGCGTTGGGCGTAGAGCTGGTTTGGGCGGGCGGCGTGGGCGAGGGAAAGCAGGTCGAGAATCTGCGCGTTGTCGTAGAGCATCTTCTCGAAATGCGGCACCAGCCATTCGGCGTCGGTGGAATAGCGGGCGTAGCCGCCGCCGAGATGGTCATAGATGCCGCCTTGCGACATGCGTTCCAGCAGCAGGTGCATGGCGTCCGCCATCGCCGCGTCGCCGGTGCGGCAGGCGTGCTGCCAGAGGAAGCGGAAGATGGCGGGGTTGGGGAATTTCGGCGCGCCGCGCATGCCGCCGAGCACCGGGTCGGTGGCCGCCAGCAGGGTGCGCGCCGCGGCGGCCAGCAGGTCCGGCCCCACCATGACGCCGGGATGCTCGGCGGCGGCGGCATGCAGGGTACGGCGCAGCTGGGCGACGTTGTTGCGGATGGCGTCGTTCCCCGCATGGAACGCCTCGGCCACCGCGCACAGCACCTGGCGGAAGGAGGGCCGGCCCCAGCGCGGCTCCGGCGGGAAATAGGTGCCGCCCCAGAACGGCTCGCCGGCGGGCGTGAGAAACATGGTCAGCGGCCAGCCGCCCTGTTCGCCCATGGCGTGCAGGGCGGCCATGTAGATGTGGTCGATATCCGGCCGCTCCTCGCGATCCACCTTGATGTTGACGAACAGCGCGTTCATCTCCGCCGCCACCTCGGCATCCTCGAAGGATTCATGCGCCATCACGTGGCACCAGTGGCAGGCGGCGTAGCCGATCGACAGCAGGATGGGCCGGTTGGTCTCGCGCGCCTCCGTCAGCGCCGCCGCGCCCCAGACGCGCCAGTGGACGGGATTGTCGGCGTGCTGCAGCAGGTAGGGCGAGCTGGCGTGGCGCAGGAGGTTGCCGGACCCCGACACGCCTAGCCCACCGCGTTGAGGTGGCAGGCGCTGCGATGGCCCGGGGCGACCTCGGCCAGCGCCGGCGCGCGCTCGCGGCAGACCGGCATGGCGTGCGGGCAGCGCGGATGGAAATGGCAGCCGGGCGGCGGGTTCAGCGGGCTGGGGATTTCGCCGGAGATGGCGGTGAACTCCCGCTTGCGCGCCTCGATGCGCGGCACCTCGGCCAGCAGCGCCTGGGTGTAGGGATGGTTGGGGCGCAGGAAGATTTCTTCCGTCGCCGCCTCCTCCACCACCCGGCCGAGATACATGATCACCACCCGGTCCGAGAGGTGCTCCACCACGCCGAGATCATGGCTGATGAACAGGTAGGTGAGGTCCAGCTCGCGCCGCAGCGCCATGAACAGGTTGAGGATCTGCGCCTGGATCGACACGTCCAGCGCCGCCACCGCCTCGTCGCACACCAGGAATTCCGGCTGCACCGCCAGCGCGCGGGCGATGCCGATGCGCTGGCGCTGGCCGCCGCTGAACTGGTGCGGGTAGCGCCGGCGGAACGAGGGGTCGAGCCCGGCGCGGCGGAACTGCGCGTCGATATAGGCGGAGAGCTCGCGCCCGCCGACCAGCCCATGCACGCGCGGCGCCTCGCCCACGATCTCCTCCGCGCGCAGGCGGGGGTTGAGGCTGGCATAGGGGTCCTGGAAGATCATCTGGACCTTCAGCTTGGCCGCCCGCGCCTCGGCCTGCGGCAGCCCCGCGCGGTCGCGCCCGCGCCACAGCACGCGGCCATCGCTGGGCGGCATGATGCCGGCGACCATGCGCCCGAGCGTGGACTTGCCGCAGCCCGACTCCCCCACCAGCCCGACCACCTCGCCGCGGCGGATGGTGAGGTCCACCTTGTCCACCGCCCGCACCACGGAGGGCGGCGTGGCCTCGCCGATCAGCCGCCGCAGCGCGAGGGCGGCGCGCGCCGCCGCGTCCTGTTTTTTGCCGAAACGCTTGGACACGCCTTCCAGCGCGATCATCGTCTCGCTCACGCCGCGATCTCCAGCTGCGGATGGAAGCAGCGCAGGAAATGCCCAGGCGCCGCCTCGTTCTCCGGCGGATCGGACTCGCAGGCGCCGTCCGCGCGGGCACAGCGGGTGCGGAAGGCGCAGCCGGGCGGCAGGTTGAGCAGCGAGGGGGTCATGCCGGGAATCTGGCGCAGGTTCTGGCCGCGCCGGTTGCGGCTGGGCACGCTGCCGATCAGCCCGTGCGTGTACGGATGCATCGGCCGGTCCAGCACCGTCGCCACCGCGCCGGTCTCCACGATGCGGCCGGCATACATCACCGCGATCTCGTCGGCGAGGCCGGCGACCACCGAGAGGTCGTGGGTGATCCAGATGAGCGCGGTGCCGTGGTCGCGCGCCAGCTTCTGCACCTCGGCCAATATCTGCGCCTGGATGGTCACGTCCAGCGCCGTGGTCGGTTCGTCCGCGATGATCAGGTCGGGCCGGTGCAGCAGGGCGATGGCGATGGCCACGCGCTGGCGCATGCCGCCGCTGAACTGGTGCGGATAGGCCGACAGCCGCTCCTCCGGGCTGGGGATGCCCACCATGCCCAGCGCGTCGCGCGCGCGGGCGCGGGCCTCGGCGCGCGATACCTGCGCATGGGCCAGCACCGTCTCGATCATTTGCGTGTCGATGCGCAGGACCGGATTGAGCGTCATCATCGGGTCCTGGAAGATCATGGCGATGCGGTTGCCGCGCAGCCGCCGCAGCGCCTTCTCGTCCAGCTTGGTGAGGTCGGTACCGCGAAACACCACGCTGCCCGCCACGATCCGGCCTGGCGCATCGACCAGCCCCAACACCGAAAACCCGGTGACCGACTTGCCCGAGCCCGACTCGCCCACCAGCCCCAGCACCTGCCCGCGCGCGATGGAGAAGGACACCCCGTCCACCGCCCTGACCACGCCCGCCCGCGTGGCGAAATGGGTGGCGAGGTCGCGCACCTCCAAGGTGATGTCGCTCATCGCCGCAACCGCGGATTCAGCACGTCGCGCAGCTGGTCGCCCACCAGGTTGATGGCCATGATGGTAACCAGCAGCGCGATGCCGGGATAGAAGCTGATCCAGTATTTGCCCGAGAGCATGTACTGGTAGCCGTTGGCGATCAGCAGGCCGAGCGAGGGTTCGGTGATCGGCACGCCCAGGCCAAGAAAGCTCAGCGTCGCTTCCAGCGTGATGGCGCGGGCCACCTGGATGGTGCCGATCACGATCAGCGGCGGCAGGCAGTTGGGCAGCATGTGGCGGAACAGCACGCGCCAGCGCGGCAGGGCGAGGCACTCCGCCGCCTCCACATATTCCCGCCGTCGCTCCACCAGCGCCGCCGCGCGCGCGGTGCGGGCGTAGCGCGCCCATTCCACGATCACCAGCGCCAGCATCACGTTGCCCACGCCCTTGCCGAGGAAGGCGAGGATCATCAGCGCCACGAGGATGGCCGGGAACGACAGCTGCAGATCGACCAGCCGCATGATCACCGTCTCGGCCCATCCCCCGGCATAGGCGGCGATCAGCCCCAGCGCCGAGCCGACGATGCCGGCGATGATCGCCGAGCCCAGCCCCACGCCGAGCGAGATGCGCAGCCCGTAGAGAATGCCGGAGAGCATGTCGCGCCCCTGGTCGTCCGTCCCGAGCCAGTAGGTCATGCCGCCCATGGATTGCGCGCCCGGCGGCAGCCGCCCGTCCATGATGTCGAGCTGCGCGAGGTCGTACGGATTCTGCGGCGCGATCCACGGTGCCAGCAGGGCGAGCAGGGCGATGACGATCACCACCACCAGCCCCAGCACCGCGAGCTTGCTCTGCGCGTAGTCGTGCAGGAAGCGGCGGAACGGGGTTTCCTCGCGGATTTTCGGAAGGGCCGTGGCGCTCATTCCTGGCTCTCCAGCCGCACCCGCGGATCGAGCACCGTGTAGAGCAGATCGACGATCAGGTTGATCGCGATGAACAGCAGCACGATCACCATCAGATAGGCCACGATCACCGGCCGATCGAGCACGTTGATGCTGTCGATGATCAGCTTGCCCATGCCCGGCCAGGCGAACACGCTCTCGGTCACCACCGCGAAGGCGATCACGCTGCCGAACTCCAGCCCGATCACCGTCACGATCGGGATCAGGATGTTCTTCATCACATGCACGAACACCACCCGCGCCGGCGACAGGCCCTTGGCGCGCGCGAATTTCACATAGTCCATCGGCAGGTTCTCGCGCACCCCGGCCCGCGTCAGCCGCAGCACCAGCGCGATGTTGCCCAATGCGAGGTTCAGCGCCGGCATCGCCATGTGCCGCAGCCCGTCGATCGTCAGGAACGACCACTGCACGCCGAACAGCTCGCGCGTCGCCCCCCGCCCGGTGCTGGGCAGCCAGCCGAGCTGCACGGCGAACACCATGATCAGCATCAGCCCCACCCAGAAGCTCGGCAGCGAGAAGCCGAGGATGCTGCCCGCCATGATCGAGCGCCCCGCCGCCCCATCGGGATACAGCCCGGCATACAGGCCCAGCGGAATGCCGATGACGATCGACAGCAGCACCGCCGTCACCGCCAGCTCCATCGTCGCGGGCATGCGCTGGCCGATCAGCCGCAGCGCCGGCTCGTTGAACACGAAGCTGCGGCCGAGATCGCCATGCAGCAGCCCCACCAGGAAATGCAGGTACTGCCGCCACAACGGCTGATCCAGCCCGAGATTGGCGATGATGCGCAGCCGCTCCGCCTGGTCCGCCTCCGGCGAGATCAGGATGTCCACGGGGTTGCCGATGACGTTGACGCCGATGAACACGATCACCGTCATCGCCAGCACCACGAACGCCGCCTGAACCAGGCGGCGGAGCAGCCAAGCAATCACTTGGCCGGCTTGACGAACATGGCGAGCGATTCCTCATCGGCCCGCGGCTCGTAGGTCAGCCCCGCCCGCATGCCCCAGATGTTCTTCTGGATGTGCAGCGGAATCAGCGCCACGTCGGCGAACACCTTGCGCTGCGCCTCGATCAGCACCTGCTCGCGCTTGCCGTCATCGGCGGTGGCCATGGCCTTGGCCACCAGCGCGTCAACCTCCGGGTTGGAATAGCGGGCGCGGTTCACCGCCCCCCAGCCCAGCTTGGGGTCGTAGGTGTGCACCAGCGAGCGCAGCGGGTTGGACGCCTCGCCCGAGGAAATGCCCCAGGCCAGCAGATAGGCCGAGAATTCCTGCTTGTTGGCGCGCGAGACGAAGGTGGTCCAGGTCATCGCGTCCACGTTGGTCTGCACCCCGATGCGCGACCACATCTGGCCGATCGCCTGCACGATCTTGGCGTCGTTCACGTAGCGGTCGTTGGGGCCGTGCAGGGTGATGCGGAAGCCGTTCGGGAAGCCGGCCTCGGCCAGCAGCGCCTTCGCCTTGGCGGGGTCGTAGGGCGGCGGCGGCAGGTCGGGCGTGTAGCCGACGCTGCCCGGTGCCAGGAACTGGCCGGTGGCGCGCGCCGCCCCCTCCATCACCCGCTCCACCAGCGCCGGCCGGTTGATCGCCAGGCTCAGCGCGAGCCGCACCCGCTGGTCGTTCAGCGGATTGGTCGTCAGCGTCTCGCCATTCGGCCCGGTGATGAACGGGGTGGGGCCGGCGCCGCGCGAGCGGTCGAGCATCAGATAGACGAAGCGCAGGCTGTCGCCTTCCTCCAGATGCACCGCCTTGTTGCCGCGCAGCTTGGTCGCGTCCGCCGTCGGCACGAATTCGATGAAGTCGAGGTCGCCCGACAGCAGCCCCGCGGTGCGCGCGGCGTCGTTGGGCACCATGCGCACCGTCACGTTCTTCCAATGCGGCTTGGTGCCCCAATACCCGTCGTACAGCGCCAGCTCCGCCCGGTCGCCCGGCCTGTAGGCGGTCATGCGGTAGGGGCCGGTGCCCACGGCGTTCTTGCCCGAGTTGAAATCCTCGGTGGCCGGGTTCGGGCCCAGCGATTTGGGAATGATGAAGACCTGCGCGAGGTCGTTGGACAGCAGCGGGTAGATGCCCCGCGTCTTCAGCCGCACGGTCGTGGGATCGACGATCTCCACCCCCACCACCGCCTTGGTATAGACGGAGAAGCTGCCCGGCGAGTTCAGCACGCGCGGCACCCGATCGAGCGTGTAGGCCACGTCCTCGCCGGTGAAGGCGTCGCCGTTCTGGAACTTCACGCCCTTGCGCAGCTTGAATTCCCAGGTCTCGTCGTCGATCAGCTTCCAGGATTCGGCCAGGCCGGGGATCAGCCGCGCATGCGCGTCGGTGTCCACCAGCGTCTCGAACACATGGGCCACCAGCGAATTGTTCGGCGTGAAGGTGTGGTAGTGCGGATCGGCGCTGGTCGGCGCCGCCGACAGGCCCATGGTCAGCGACTGCGCGTGAACCGGCAACGCAGCCAGACTGAAGCCCAACCC
The DNA here is from genome assembly GCA_945957135.1 of uncultured Rhodospirillales bacterium. Taxonomy (GTDB): domain Bacteria; phylum Pseudomonadota; class Alphaproteobacteria; order Acetobacterales; family Acetobacteraceae; genus CAMFLK01. Next base: position 2,960 of record CAMFLK010000049.1, on the reverse strand, counting down.
CGCGACCGCTGCCTGCCATCCCCGCATATGCCGTCTCCCTGAAATGCACCAGAGCCTGTTTGAAAACGCGCCCTGGCGGTCATCCGACGCGGCTTTGCTGTGCTCCGGTGCTCACGGGCTTCAGCCCGCTCCGCTCCGGTGCTCGCAAACCCACGCCGGGCGGCGCGCGAAGGGCGCGCCTCTGACTCGCCAGCGCACGTTTTCAAACGGGCTCTGCGGGGTATAGCAGCAGGAATCCGGGCGGCGCCAGCAAGGGCGCCGCCCGGAGAACTCAAGCCGCCTGACGGGTAGGCGCGCCGCCCAGGGTCATCACCGGCACCTTGCTGCGCGTCAGCTTCTCGATTCCGCGCAGGAAAGCCCGCTCGTCCGGCGCGCACAGGCTGATCGCCATGCCGTCCTTGCCCGCCCGCGCGGTGCGGCCGATGCGGTGGACGTAACTCTCCGGTACATTCGGCAGGTCGAAATTGATCACATGGGTCACGCCGTCCACGTCGATGCCCCGCGCGGCGATGTCGGTGGCCACCAGCACGCGGCAAGCCCCGGCGCGGAAATCGGCGAGCGCCCGCTCGCGCTGGCCCTGGCTCTTGTTGCCATGGATCGCCGCGGCGGCCACGCCGGATTCACCCAGCTGCTTCACCACGCGGTCGGCGCCGTGCTTGGTGCGGGTGAACACCAGGGTGCGCCCGGTGGTGTGGTCCACCAGCAGCTCCAGCAGGGCGTGGCGCTTGCGCGGGGCATCGACGAACACCACCGCCTGCTCCACCCGCTCCGCCGTGGTGGCGACGGGGGTGACGGCGACATGCGCCGGGTCCTTCAGCATGCCCGCCGCCAGCGTGGCGATCTCCGGCGGCATGGTGGCGGAGAACAGCATGGTCTGCCGCTTGGCCGGCAGGGTGGCGATGATGCGGCGGATCGGCACGATGAAGCCGAGGTCGAGCATGTGGTCGGCCTCGTCCAGCACCAGCGTCTCCACATGGTCCAGCCGCACGGCGCGGTCGGCCATGTGGTCCATCAGCCGGCCCGGCGTGGCCACCAGCACATCGACGCCGCCGGACATGGCCTTCGCCTGGCGCGGCTTGGGCACGCCGCCGAACATCACGGTCACGCGCAGGCCCATGTATTTGCCATAGGTGCGGAAGCTGTCGGCGATCTGGCTGGCCAGTTCGCGGGTGGGCGACAGCACCAGCACGCGGCAGCCGCCGCGCGGCGGCTGGCGGCGGTTCTCGGCCAGGCGCTGCAGGATGGGCAGGGCGAAGGCCGCGGTCTTGCCGGTGCCGGTCTGGGCGATGCCCTGCACGTCACGCCCCTCGAGCACGAAGGGAATGGCCTGGAGCTGGATGGGGGTGGGATGGGTGTAGCCCTCGCCCTCGAGGGCCTTGAGCAGCTCGGCGCGCAGGCCGAGATCGGAAAAGCTGGTCATCAGACGTCTTTCATAACCCGACGCGCTTCGCCGCCGGCCCTTTGGGCAGGGCGCGCGAAGGCATCGCTCGCGGTCGGCAGGACCGCGAACCGGCGCAAACTGGCGATGGAAAGGGGCTACCGGGCTCGCGGTGTGGCCTGCCGACGAAGTGCGAATTAGCCCCGGCAGGCTGGCAGCGCACAGAACCACATCAAGGGCGCGCGACGCCGATGTATGTGTGCGGCGCAGCAAAGTCAAGCTCCAAGCTGGTTCGGAAGCCGAACGCCGCGTCCAGCGCCGCCCGTCCGGCCGGCGTGACGGCCACGGCGCGCGTGCCCTCGATCCGGCGGATCCAGCCGCGCGCGAAGCAGGTCGCGCACAGCGCCGCGCCGATCGCGCCGGCGATATGCGGCCGCCGCTCGCTCCAATCCAGGCACGGCCGGCAGAACAGGCGCCCGCCGCCACTTTGCCCCCCACCGCGCCGCGCCGCGCGCGCCGAGGCGGCCGCGACATCCACGCCCAGCCCGCGCAGGAAGTCCGTCCCGGCGGCGGTGATCACCCCGCCGTCCGGCGACAGCTCGATCTGCCCGCGCTCCGTCATGCGTTCGGCGATGGCCACCGCGAGCTGCCCGGCCAAATGGTCGTAGCAGGTCCGGGCCCGGCGCAGCGCCGCGTCCCTCGGCCCCACCCTGACCGGCCTGGCGGGCGCGGCGCCGCCGGCGGCCACGGCCATGATGCTTTCCAGCATCTGCGCCACGGCGGAGGAGGCCAGCCGGTGATAGCGATGCCGCCCCTGCCGTTCCATCGCCAGCAGCCCCGCCCCGGTGAGCTGGGCGAGATGGCCGCTGGCCGTCTGCGCCGTCACCCCCGCCGCCTCGGCCAGCTCCCGCGCCGTCAGCGCCCGGCCGTCCATCAGCGCCGCCAGCATGTTCGCCCGGGCGGGATCTCCGATCAGCGCGGCGGTGCGCGCGAAAGCGGTGGTGGTCAGCATGATGAGCGACCATAGCGCGGCGGAATGGCGGATGCTTCGGCCACCGCCGAAGCCTCGCCCCGCCGCAGCGCGCGACAAACCCTGCCCGCCACCACACCGGACCCCGCCATGACCGCCGCGCCGCCCGCCCTCTCCGCCCCGCCCGCCCCTTCTCCGCCCACCCCTTCTCCGCCAGCCCCTTCTCCGCCAGTTGGGGCCTTCATGGGCTGGCGCGTGGTGGGCGCGGCCTTCGTGCTCGCCATGTTCGCCTGGGGGATCAGCTTCTACGGGCCGCCGGTCTTCATCCAGTTCCTGCACGCCACGCGCGGCTGGCCGGTCTCCGTGCTGTCCGGCGCCATCACCGCGCATTTCCAGCTCGGCGCGGCCGTGGTCGCCAACCTCGCCGCGCTGCATCGCCGCTTCGGCCTCGTCGCGGTCACCCGGGCGGGGGCGCTGCTGACGGCGCTCGGCCTGCTCGGCTGGGCCTTCGCGGCGGCGCCCTGGCAGCTCTACCTCGCCACCCCGTTCAGCGGCGCCGGCTGGGCGATGACCAGCGGCGCGGCGTTGAACGCGATGGTCTCGCCCTGGTTC
>CAMFLK010000048.1 GCA_945957135.1 uncultured Rhodospirillales bacterium | reverse complement strand
GGGCTGAAGCTCGCCAGCCTGGACCACCTCTACATCGCCAACGGCAACGGCAACCTCACCACCAAGGACGTGGAGACCGCCGCCTATCCCGAGCTGCGCCAGGCCCCGCGCGCGCCGCGCATGCTGGGCGGCATGGCCCGCGCGCCGGCCGCCCGCCCGGCGGCGACGGGCATGCCCATCACCGGGCTGGTGCCGGGCATGGACATCCACTACGCCGGCTGCTGCCACCCGCTGCCGGGCGACGACATCGTGGGCATCGTGACCACCGGCAAGGGTGTCACCATCCACACCAAGACCTGCTCCACGCTGGAAGGCTTCTCCGCCACCCCCGAACGCTTCATCGACGTGGACTGGGACCCCTCCGCCTTCGCCGCCCCCGGCGCCAAGCCGGCGCGCGGCGAGGGCCATACCGGGCGCATCACGGTGATCGCCGACAACGCGCCCACGGCGCTCGCCAGCGTCACCAACGCGATCTCCAAGCAGGGGGCGGAGGTCAGCAACCTGCGCATCGTCAACCGCCAGGACGATTTCTTCGAGATGCTGGTGGATGTGGAGGTGCGCGACGTGCGCCAGCTGGTCAATGTCATCGCCAGCCTGCGCGCCGCGCGCGACGTTCACGAGGTCGAGCGCGCGCGCGGATGATCCCCCAACGATGATTCTGGGTTTGGGCTCCGATATCTGCGACATCACCCGCATCGAACGCGCGCTGGAGCGCTTCGGCGCGCGCTTCCTCGACCGCGTGTTCACCGAGACCGAACGCCGCAAGGCCGAACGCCGCAACGGAAACGGCCGCGCCGGCACCTACGCCAAGCGCTTCGCCGCCAAGGAAGCCTGCGCCAAGGCACTCGGCACCGGCTTCGCGCGCGGCGTGTTCATGTCCGACCTCGGCGTGGTCAACCTGCCCGGCGGCCAGCCCACCCTGCTTCTCGCCGGCGGCGCGCTGCGGCGGCTGGAGGAACTCACGCCGGCGGGCATGACGGCGCGCATCGACCTGACGATGACGGATGAGTATCCGTATGCCTATGCGCAGGTGATCATTTCGGCCGTCAGAAAGGAAGAATAGAAAGCGCTTCTTTTTTGAAAAAAAGAAGCAAAAACCGCAGTGGCCGGGCTCTTGTCCCGGCCATCCACGCGGTAAAGCAAAAAGGAAGAATGTTCTTTTTTGAAAAAAAGAACCAAAAAACTTTTTATACTTTGATCCGAGTCTCGCGGCACCCACCACGCCTCCCCGGTAGAAGGGTAAGATCCTCTCCTTCTTGACACACCCCCACCCCCTGGGCTTCATCCGCCCTCCCACGACCGGACACCCTTCGTTTCATGGCCAAACGCGCATCTGGCGGGCTTGTCGAGAACGTCAAGACGATCATCTACGCCGGCCTGATCGCGATCGCGATCCGCACCGTGGCGTTCGAGCCGTTCAACATTCCCCCCGGCTCGATGATCCCGACCCTGCTGGTGGGCGACTATCTGTTCGTCTCCAAGTTCAGCTACGGCTATTCGCGCTTCTCCCTGCCGCTGTCGCCGCCGCTGTTCTCCGGGCGCATCTTCGGCCGGCTGCCGGCGCGGGGCGACGTGGCGGTGTTCAAGCTGCCGCGCGACAATTCCACCGACTACATCAAGCGCATCATCGGCCTGCCCGGCGACACGGTGCAGATGAAGGGCGGCCAGCTCTATGTGAACGGCCAGCGCGTGCCCCGGCGCGACGCCGGCGAATACACCGCCGAGGGCGACGGCCCGCCGATGCGCCTGAAGCGCTACACCGAGGACCTGCCCGGCTCGGCCGGCCATCCCGAGGGCCGCCAGCACTCCATCCTCAAGGCCGACGACAACCAGCCGCTCGACAACACCCAGGAATTCAAGGTGCCCGAGGGCTACGTCTTCGCCATGGGCGACAATCGCGACAACTCGCTGGACAGCCGGGTGCTGGACGCGGTGGGATTCATCCCGCTGGAGAACCTGGTCGGGCGGGCCGAGATCATCTTCTTCTCGTGGAACGGCACCGCGCCCTGGTGGGAGTTCTGGGAATGGCCGTCCGAGATCCGCTGGTCGCGCCTGTTCAAGCCGATCAACTGAGCGGGCAACTGATTACCGAAGTGCAGGCGGCGCTGGGCCATGAATTCGCCCGGCCCACCCTGCTGCGCGAGGCGCTGACCCACCGCTCCGCCCTCACCCAGAAGCGCGGGCGCGGCAAGTCCAGCGGCGCCGGCTCCAACGAGCGGCTGGAATTCGTCGGCGACCGGGTGCTGGGCCTCGTCATGGCCGAATGGCTGGCCGAGCGCTTCCCCGGCGAGCAGGAGGGGCAGTTGGCACTCCGCCTCGCCCAGCTCGTCTCCCAGCCCGTGCTGGCCGACATCGCGGAGGCGCTGGGCCTGCCGGCGGCGCTGGCGGTGGGCGCCGGCGAATCCCGCGCGGGCGTGCGCACCCGGGCCACCGTTCTGTCGGACGCGATGGAGGCGACGATCGGGGCGCTGTATCTCGATGGCGGGCTGGACCCCGCGCGCGACCTGGTCCGCCGCGCTTGGGAGCCGGCGATGACCGCCCAGGCGGCGCCGCCCAAGGACCCCAAGACCGAATTGCAGGAATGGCTCCAGGGCCGCGGCCGCAAGCCGCCCGCCTATGCCGAGGCCGCGCGCACCGGGCCGCCGCACGACCCCGTCTTCACCGTCACGGTCACCGACGGCGAGCGCACCGGCACCGGCACCGCCGGCAACAAGCGCGCGGCCGAGCGTCTGGCCGCCGAGAACCTGTTGGAACAGCTGAAATCATGACACGCTGCGGCTTCGTCGCCATCGTCGGCGCGCCCAACGCGGGCAAATCCACCCTGCTGAACCGCCTGACCGGCGCCAAGCTCTCCATCGTCTCGCCCAAGGCGCAGACCACCCGCTTCCGCGTGCTGGGCATCCTGATGCGCGGGGCGGCGCAGATCCTGCTGGTGGACACGCCCGGCATCTTCCAGCCCCGCCGCCGGCTGGACCGCGCCATGGTCGCCGCCGCCTGGACCGGGGCGGAGGACGCCGATCTTGCGCTGCTGCTGGTCGATGCCAAATCCGGCACCACCGACGCCGTGCGCGCCATCGCCGGGCGGCTGAAGGCGACCGGGCGCACCGCCTGGCTGGTGCTGAACAAGGTCGATCTCGTGCCCCCCGCCGCCCTGCTGCCGCTGACCGCCGAGCTGTCCGCCCTGGCCGATTTCGCCGAGGTGTTCATGGTCAGCGCCGCCCAGGGCGACGGGCTGGACACGCTGATGGACCGCCTCGCCGAGGCGGTGCCCGAAGGCCCGCATCTCTACCCCGAAGACGAGCTGACCGACCTGCCGGACCGGCTGCTCGCCGCCGAGCTGGTGCGCGAGCAGATCTTCCTGCAGACCCACGAGGAAGTGCCCTACGGCGCCACCGTGGAGACCGAGAGCTTCCAGGAGCGCAAGGACGGCTCGGCGCGCATCGAGGTGACCATCTACGTCGCCCGCGCCGGCCACAAGGCCATCCTGATCGGCGCCGGCGGGGCCAAGGTGCGCGACATCGGCGCCCGCGCCCGCGCCCAGCTGGAATCGCTGCTGGAGCGCAAGGTCCACCTGTTCCTGAACGTGAAGGAGCGCGCCGGCTGGGACGAGGAAACCGCCCGGCTGCGCGCCATCGGCCTGGAGGACCCCGCCCCATGAGCGATACCCGGCCCACCGGCGAGCCCTCCATCCGCACCATCGCCATGCCGGCCGACACCAACGCCAATGGCGACATCTTCGGCGGCTGGCTGATGGGTCAGATGGACCTCGCCGCCGGCAACGTCGCGCGCCACCGCGCCAGGGGCAGGGTCGCCACGGTTGCCGTTGATTCCATGACATTCCTGCGCCCGGTGAAGGTGGGCGACGAGGTCAGCCTCTACGCCACCATCACCCATGTCGGCCGCAGCTCCATGCGCATCGCCGTCGAGGCCTGGCGCCGCCCCACGCCGGGCGACATGGCCAAGGTGACCGAGGCCACCTTCGTCTTCGTCGCCATCGGCGCGGATGGACGGCCGCGGCCGGTCGAGTCCGAGGGGTGACCGCGCCGGGTTGGCCGGCGGCGGCGCGCCACACATGAGCGAGCCGGATTGGCTGCGCTGGGCGCGGGAGGTGCAGGCCATCGCCCAGACCGGCCTCGCCTTCGACCCGCCGGTCTATGACCGCGACCGCTATCTGCGCCTGCAATCCCTCGCCGCGGAGATGATGGCCGCGCGCGGCGGCGCCGGCCCGCGCGAGGTCGAAGCCCTGTTCGCCGGCCAGACCGGCTACGCCACCCCCAAGGTGGACGTGCGCGGCGCCGCCTTCCGCGACGGGGCGCTGCTGCTGGTGCGCGAGGCGGCCGATGCCGGGCGCTGGACCCTGCCCGGCGGTTGGGCCGACGTGAACCTCACCGCCGCCGAGAATGTCGAGCGTGAAGTATTTGAAGAGTCTGGATTCACCGTCCGCGCCACCAAGCTTGCCCTGGCGCTCGACCGCTCCCGCCACGGCCACGACCCCAAGCCCTTCCACGCCTACAAGCTGTTCTTCCTCTGCGACATCACCGGCGGCACGGCCACGCCCTCCGACGAAACCACCGAGATCGCCTTCTTCCCCGAGCACGCGCTGCCGCCCGACCTGTCCACCGACCGCGTCCAGCCCGCCCAGCTCGCCCGCCTGTTCGCCCATCACCGCCAGCCCGGCCTGCCGACCGAATTCGACTGATGGAATGGACCGCCCCCGCCATCATCCTGGACGTGCGCCCCTATGGCGAGGCGGACGCGCTGGCCACGGTGATGACGGAAGAGCACGGCGCCCATCGCGGCCTGGCGCGCGGCGGGCAATCCCGCCGCCACGCCGCGACCTGGCAGCCGGGCAACCTGGTGCAGGTGCGCTGGACCGCCCGGCTCGCCGACCAGCTCGGCAGCTTCTCGGCGGAGATGGTCCACCCCGCCGCCGCCGCGGTGATGGACGACCGGCTCGGCCTCGCCATGCTCACCGCCGCCTGCGCGGTGGCCGAGGGCGCGCTGCCCGAGCGTGAATCCCACCCGCGCGTGTTCGCCGGCCTGCTGCATCTGCTGTCGCACCTGCCGCGCGGGCCGACCATGCTGGCCGAGCTGATCCGCTGGGAGGCGGAGCTGCTCGCCGAACTCGGCTACGGCATGGACCTCAACGCCTGCGCCGTCACCGGCTCGCGCGACCTCGCCTATGTCTCCCCGCGCACCGGCCGCGCCGTCTCGGCCGAGGGCGCCGGCGACTGGGCCGCCCGCCTGCTGCCCCTGCCCCGCCTGCTGCTCAACGGCGAGGACGGCACCGTGCAGGACTGGCGCGACGGCCTGGCCCTCACCGGCCATTTCCTGGCCCGCGACGTCTTCGCCCTGCGCCACCTGCCCCTGCCCGCCGCGCGGCAGGCGCTGGCCGATCGCCTGCCCGCGCCGGATCCCGATCCCGCCTGAGCCGCGGCCGCGGGGAACCGAGGTCCCGGCAAGGCCGTAACAGGCATGGTCCGGCTGTCACGCTCCTTTCATTGACAGGACAATACGCAAGCTTTAGTCCGCCCTCGCATTCCCCTCCCCCATGTCGTCCCCCGTCTCATCGAGAGGATTTGTTGACGCGCGCAGACATCACCCCGGCGGCGACACGCGATAATTCTTCCGCCGAAACGGCCGGGGAAATTGGCCGGCAGCGCGTGCACTACGATGCGGGGCTGCTGCTCTATTTCGGCCTGAAACCGCCGGTCGGCATCGTCCGCGTCGAGCAGTACGTGGCCGAGCACCTGGCCAGGGACCCCGCGCTCGCCGTCGATTTCGTCGTCTTCGACCAGGAGATGCGCGCCTATCGCCCGCTCTGGCGGAAGGAGCAGGCGCTGCTGGAGCGCATCCTGTTCCGCCGCTACGACGCCACGCCCGACGAGCCGGAGGAGGACGAGCCCCCACCGCCCCCCGCCCCGCCGCCGCCGACGCTGAAGCAGATCGTCCTGCGCAAGCTGGCCACCGCCGCCCGCCTGGGCGATGCCGAGTTCGACGCGCTGCTGCCGGACAAGCTGGGCCGCCGCCTGCCCACCCCGCCCGGCCAGTCCCCCCTGCTGCGCTTTCCCACCCGCGTGGCCCGCCGCCTTCTGCTGATCCTGCTGCGCCTGCTGCATCGGGGGCTGCGCGCCTGGGGCCCGCGCGAATGGGTGAACGCCCCGCCCCCGCCGGCGCCGCCCGTCGATCCCGCCGAGCGGCCGGTGCCCTTCGCGCCGGGCGACTCGCTCATCAGCATCGCCAATACCTGGGACTACATGGACTACGCCTACCTCGCCCGCATCGTCCGCCAGGACGGGGTGCGCTTCATCTCGGTGATCTACGACGTGATCGCCATGGAGATGCCCTATGTCACGCCGGGCGCGGTGCATGTCTATCACCGCCATTGGGTGGAGCTGGGCCATCTCGCCGACCGGCTGATCGCCATATCGCGGCACAGCCGCGACATGTATCGCCGCTTCATCGCGGCCCCCAACGATATCGACCCGCCGATCGCCTGCGCCTACCTGCCCAACTTCCTGTTCGACCGCCAAAGCGAGATCGGCGAGGAAGCGGTGCCGCGGCTCCAGGGCCGGCGCTTCGTGGTGTTCTGCTCCACCATCGAGACGCGCAAGAACCACCCGCTGCTGGTGCATCTGTGGGACCGGCTGCGCCAGGAGATTCCGCCCGAAACCCTGCCGGTGCTGGTCTTCGTCGGCGGATGGGGATGGGGCATCGAATACACCCGCCTGCTCACCGAGCGGAACTGGCGGCTGCGCGAGCACCTGATGGTGCTGAACCATATCTCGGACGCGGAGCTCATCTGGCTCTACCGCAACGCGCGCTTCACGGTGTTCCCCGCCTTCGCCGAGGGGTTCGGCCTGGCCGCGGCGGAAAGCCTGTCCTTCGGCACGCCGGTCGTGGTGTCCAGCTGTCCCGCGCTGAACGAGGCGACCGAGGGGCTGATGCCCCGGCTGGACCCGCTGGATTTCCCCGGCTGGCTCGCCGAAATGCGCCGGCTGATCCTGGACGATGCCTATCTCGCCTCGTTGCGGGAGGCGGCGCGCGGCCATGTGGGGGCGGGCTACGACGATTTCGCGCACGCCATCCGCGCGGCCATCCTGCCGGATGGCGGCGCCGAGCAGCAGGAGGCGACCGCGTGCCGAAATACCTTCAGCTGACGCCCTACCCCATCGTCAGGCTGAAGCATGGCGGACAGATCAGGGCGGCGAGCATCAGCACGGGCGCGGAGGCCGCCGGCTGGACCGTGAGGAACGTGGGCATCTACCCCGGCATATTCTTCCCGTCCGAGGAATGGGGGCCGCTCGACCTCATTCTCGAGTCGCCGGAGCTGCCCGCCCTGCTGTCCGGCGACATGGCCTTCGCCGACTTCCACGCGGCGCGCTTCGCGGCGAGCGACGCGCGCACGGTCGCGGCGTTGCGGCAGGCGATCGACTCGTTCGCGCCGGACGTCATCGCCGTGGAACAACCCTGGGGCTGGCTGCCGCTGCGCCAGGCCCTGGCGGGCCGGCCCATGCCGAAGCTCATCTATTCCAGCCAGAACATCGAATGGAAGGCGCGTCTGCCGCTGCTCGACCAGGGCTCGGGGCTGGACCTGCGCAACGCGGAATCGGACGCGATGCTGGCCGCCACCCGCGCGCTGGAAGACGATCTGGCCGCCGCCGCCGACCTCATCTTCACCATCTCGGACCTGGAGGGCGAGGAGATCGCGCGGGAGACCGGCCGCGCGGTGGTGTACCTGCCCGCCGTCTCCGAGTTCGGCCCGGCGCCCCCGCCGTCGCCGCGCGCGAAGGACGCCCCGCGCTACGCCGCCCTGATGGGCAGCAACTACTGGCCCAATGTCGAGGGATTCTTCAGCCTGTTCCCGGACGGACTCGGCTTCCTCGCGCCGGGCGAACAGATCTGGATCGCCGGCGCGCTGGGCGGCGCCGTGCGGGCCGATCCGCGCTTCGAGACGTTCCTGAGCATCAACGAATCCCGCCTGCGCGCGCTGGGCTACGTGGCCGAGGCGGACAAGGCCGGCTTCTTCGCCGACGCCGCCTGCGTGATCGTGCCCGTCACCTTCGGCGCCGGCGCCAAGCTCAAGACCGCCGACGCGATCGTCAGCGGCCGGCCGGTGATCGCCACCTCCCACGCCCTGGAAGGCTACGGCCCCATCGCCACCGCCGCGCTGGGCCATGGCATCCACGTCGCCGACGAACCGGCCGCGTTCCGCCGCCTGATCCGCAGGGCCCTGCGCGAGGACCTGCCCGGCTGCGCCCCGGCGGTGCGTGACCAGCTCCGCCCCGCCGCCCTCGCCGCGTCCTGGGACCGCCACGCGCGGGCGCTCATCGGGCAGCGTACTCCTTCGCATTCTTGAATGTGCTTGCGTTGCGGGGGACGGCTTCGTGGGCACGCTTCGCTCAAGCGCCTTGACCTCCCCCGCAACGAAGCAAGGGCCTGCACAGGAAGAAAGAAGAGAAGCGAGCCTCTTCTTCCCCCCGTTTCTCCGGTCGGCTGAAAGAGGCCGTTTCTCCGGCCCGGCCTGCCACCCGCAAGGCGCCGCGCGGAGGTGTCGTCAAGGCTCTTGAGCGAAGCGTGCCTTGACGAGACCGAGCACGGCGCCACCCTCCAGGAGGGCGGGCCCGATCACGACGCCCCCTCCGCCACCGGCTTGCCCGCCTTGCGGGCCGCGCGCCATTCCTCGAAGCGCTGCATCACCACGAAGAACACCGGCACGAACAGCACGGCGAGGCAGGTGCTGGCGAGCATGCCGGAGAAGACGGTGATGCCGATGGATTTGCGCGCGTTGGCGCCGGCGCCGGTGGCCAGCACCAGCGGCAGCACGCCGAGCAGGAAGGCGAAGGAGGTCATCAGGATCGGGCGGAAGCGGCTTCGCGCGGCTTCCAGCGCGGCATCCAGGATGGGCTTGCCGTGCTTCACCCGCGCCTCGCGCGCCACTTCCACGATCAGGATGCCGTTCTTGGCCGACAGCGCGACCAGCAGCATCAGGCCGATCTGCGTGTAGAGGTTGTTGTCCAGCCGCAGCGCGCTCAGCACCGCCACGGGGCCGACGAGCGAGAGCGGCACCGCCAGCACGATGGCGATCGGCGAAATCCAGCTTTCGTACTGCCCCGCCAGCACCAGATAGACCAGCACGATGGCCAGCAGGAACGAATAGACCAGCTGGTTGCCCACCACCTTCTCCTGGTACGACATCGCCGTCCATTGCGCGTCGTTGGGCGGCGGCAGGGTGGCCCCGGCGATCTGGTCCATGATCGCCATGGCCTGGCCGCTGCTGTAGCCCGGGGCCGGGCCGCCATTGATCTGGGCGGAGGGGTAGAGGTTGTAGAGGCTGATCAGCGGCGCGCCCACGGTGGGCGACAGCCGGGCCAGCGTGCCCATCGGCACCACCTGCCCGTCCTGGGTCAGCACCGGCAGGTTCTCGATATCATGCTGGGTCAGGCGGGACTGGGCCTGGGCCTGCACGTAGATCTGGAACACCCGGCCGAACTTGTTGAACTGGCCGACATAGCTTGAGCCGAGATAGGCGCTCAGCGTGCCGAACACCTGGCCCAGATCGACATGCAGCGCCTCCGCCTTGGTCCGGTCCACCGACAGCGTGTATTGCGGCGTGGAGGCGCGGAAGGTGCTGGCGACGCGAGCGATGGCGGACTGGCCCTGGGCCGCGTCGATCATCGCCTGCGTCATCGCCGACAGCTTGGGCAGGTCGAAGCTGCCGTCGCGCAGATCCACCTGCATGGTGAAGCCGCCGGAATTGCCGATGCCCTGGATGGCCGGCGGCACGATGACGATGGTCTCCGCCTCCTCGATCGACAGCATCGCCTTGTTCAGGGCGGCGTACATCTGCGGCAGGCCCAGCTTGGTGCCGCGCTCGCTCCAATCCTTGAAGATCACGTAGGCGGCGCCGCCATTGGCCAGCGTGGCGCTGTTGTCCAGCACGGAGATGCCGGAGATGCCGATCACCTGATCGACCCCCGGCACCGCCCGCGCCGCGGCCTGCACCTTCTGCAGCACCGCCTGGGTGCGCGCCAGCGAGGCGCCATCCGGCAGCTGGGCGGAGATGATGACGTAGCCCTGGTCCTCCAGCGGCAGGAAGCCGCTGGGCACGCGCGACAGGCCGAACCCGGCCACGCCGATCACGATCACGCCGAGCGCCGCGAGCGGCATGGCGTGGCGGGTCATCCAGCCGATCAGGCCGAGATAGCGGCGTTCCGCCCCGGCATAGACGCGGTTGAACGCGCGATAGAAGACGTTGCGCTTCTCCATCGGCACGGTGGGCCGCAGCCACAGCGCGCATTGGGTGGGTTTCAGCGTGGCGGCGTTGATGGCGCTGATCAGCGCGGTGGCGGCGATCACCAGCGCGAATTGCGACAGCATCCGCCCGGTCAGCCCGGGCAGGAAGGATGACGGCAGGAACACCGACATCAGCACCAGGGTGATGCCGATGATCGGGCCGAACAGCTCGTCCATGGCACGGATGGCGGCCTGGCGGCCGGGCAGCTTCTGCTCGATGTATTTCGCCGCCCCCTCCACCACCACGATGGCGTCGTCAACCACGATGCCGATGGCCAGCACGATGCCGAGCAGGGTGGAGAGGTTCACGGTGAAGCCGAGCGCGGCCATCGCGGCGAAGGCGCCGATAATGGTGACCGGCACGGTGGTGGCCGGCACCAGCGTGGCCCGCCAGTCCTGGAGGAACACCAGGATGACCACCAGCACCAGCAGCCCGGCCTGCCACAGCGTCTTGTACACCTCGCTGATCGAGGCCTGGACGAACAGCGTGGTGTCGAACGGCACGGCGAATTGCAGGCCGGGCGGGAAGTTCTTCGACAGATCGGCCATCTTGGCGCGCACCGACTGCGCCACCGCCAGCGCGTTGCTGCCCGGCGTCTGGTAGATGCCGATGCCCGCGGCGGGCTTGCCGTTCAGCGTGAAGGCCTGGCTGTAGGTCTGCGCGCCCAGCTCCACCCGGCCGACATCGCGGATGCGGGTGGTCTGGTCGGTGGTGCCGCTGCCCACCTTGACGATGATGTCCTGGAACTGGTCCACCTGGTCGAGCCGGCCGGCGACGTTGACGGTGAGCTGGAAGGCCTGGCCCGCCGGCGTGGGCGGCATGCCCACCTGCCCCGCCGTCACCTGCTGGTTCTGCTGCTTGATGGCGTTGATCACGTCGTCGCTGGACAGGCCGCGCGCCTGCATCTTCTGCGGATCGAGCCAGACGCGCATGGCGTATTGCCCGGCACCGAACACGTTGACGTTGCCCACGCCGGGCAGGCGGGCCAGCTCGTCATGCACGTTGATGGTGGCGTAGTTGGCGAGGTACAGGCTGTCGAAGCGGTCGTCGGCCGAATCGAGCGTGACGAACTGCAGCACGGCGGTGGATTTCTTCTGCACCACCACGCCCTGCGACTGCACCGCGGCGGGCAGCGAGGCCAGGGCGGCGGAGACGCGGTTCTGCACCAGCACCTGGGCGAAATCGAGGTCGGTGCCGATCTCGAACGTCACCGTCAGCGTGTAGCTGCCGTCGCTGGCGCTGGTGGACTGCATGTAGATCATGCGGTCCACGCCGTTCACCTGCTGCTCGATGGGCAGGGCGACGTTGTCCACCACCGTGCGCGCGCTGGCGCCGGGATAGCTGGTGGTGACCTGCACGGTGGGCGGCACCACGTCGGGATACTGCGCCACGGGCAGGCCGAACAGCGCGACGCCGCCGATCAGCACCATCACGATGGCCAGCACGTTCGCCAGGACGGGCCGGTTGATGAAGAAGGCGGAGATCATCGCGGGGCTCTAATTCTGCGTCGCGTTTTGGGCGGCGCGCTGCGGGGCCGGCTGCGGATCGACCTTGGCCCCGGGCACCGCGCGCTGCACGCCCTCCACGATCACCTTTTCGTCCGGCTTGAGGCCGGAGGCGACCACCTGAAGCTCGCCCTCGCTCTGGCCGAGCTGCACATGGCGCTGCGCCACCACATTGTCGGCCCCGACCACCAGCACGTATTGCCCGGCCTGGTCGGCCCCGATGGCGGCCTTCGGCACCAGCAGGGCCGGGGCCGGCGGGCTGACGGGCACGCGCACCCGCACGAAATTGCCCGGCAGCAGCACGGTGTCCGTGTTGTCGAAGATGGCGCGCACGGCCAGCGTGCCGGTGCTGGCATCGAGCGTGGGCGCCACGTAGTCGAGCTTGCCGGTATGGGGGAAGCCGGTCTCGTTCATCAGCCCGATGGAGACGGGCACGGTGCCGATGTCGCGCAGGGTGAGGCCGCGCTTGCGCAGGGATTCGCGCACGTTCAGCGCGTCCTGCTCGTTGACGTTGAAGTTCACGTAGATCGGGCGCAGCTGCACGATGGTGGCGAGCTTGGTGGGCTGCGGCTGGCCGACCAGCTCGCCGACCGATTGCAGATGGGCGCTCACCACCCCGTCGAACGGGGCGACCACCTGGGTATAGGTGTAGGTGATGGCCGCCTGCTGCTGCTGCGCCTCGGCCTGCTGCACCTCGCCGGCCGCCTGGTCGGACAGGCCCTTCTGCTGCTGGACCTGGGCGAGCGAGGCGTCGTCGGTGCGGTTGAGGTCGGCGAGGCGGCGGTACTGGGCGTATTGCGCGGCGTAGTTGCCCTGCTGGCTGGCGACGTTGCCCTCGGCCTGTTGCAGCTGGGCGTAGTAGGGGGCGGGTTCGATGGTGAACAGGGTGGTGCCCTTGGTGACTTCCGCGCCATCCGTGTAGTTGATGGCCTGGAGGAAGCCGGAGACGCGGGCCATCAGCTCCACCTGGTTCACCGCGGCGGCGCTGCCGGTCACTTCCAGATGCTGCTGCACCTCCTTGCTGACAGGGGGTGCCACGGTGACGCGGGGCGGCGGCGGGGGGGTGTAGTGGTTCTCCTCCTTGCAGGCGGCGAGCGCCAGCGTGATGAGAACCGTTGCAGACGCAGCGCGCATGTCGCCTCCGGCGGGAGCGGAAATTCGGACGCAGGATGTACTGATTCCGCATTGCCGCAAAGTGAATGGAGGGAGCCGGCTCCTCCGCACCCATGATTGTGCGTGCGTTGCGTCTGGCGTTGTCAAGGCACGCTTCGCTCAAGGGCCTTGACGGGATCGAGCACGGCGCCACCGTCATTCAGGCGCAGGCAATCCCCTCGATCTCCACCCGCCACGCCGGATTGGCCAGCCCCGCGACGATCAGCGTGCTGGCCGGGCGGCGGTGCTGGAGCACCTCGCTGCGCACGGTGCGCGAGACCGGCAGGTCGGCGATATCGGTCAGGATGGTGGTGAACTTCACCAGGTTGTCGAACCCCATCCCCGCCGCGCGCAGCTGCGCCTCGATGTTCCGCCACACCAGCCGGTGCTGCGCCTCCACCGATTGGGGCACGGCGCCCTGCGCATCCGCCCCCACCTGGCCGCTGAGATAGAGGGTGCGGGTGGCGCCGGTGATTTCCACCGCCTGGGAATAGGGCGCGGCGGGCTGCACCGCGTCCGGGGCGTTGAGGTCGCGTCGCTGCATGGGTTTCCTCCTGAACCGGCCAAGGTTGACAGGATTTACGGCCGATCTCTACACACAAGGCAACCTCGCTCGCCGGGCGGCCCGGGTGTCGGGCGCGGATGAAACGGGGAGAGTTCCATGTCCAGGCTCCTGCACGCGGCGCTGCTTTCGGCGGGCATCGCCCTCGCCGCCGGTGGTGCCGTCGCCCAGCCCATCCAGGTGGGCGTCACCATTTCCACCACCGGCCCGGCCGCCTCGCTCGGCATTCCCCAGCGCAACTCCATCGCGCTGCTGCCCACCGAGATCGACGGCCACAAGATCGAATACACCGTGCTCGACGACGGGGCGGACACCACCAAGGCGGTGGCCAACATCCGCAAGCTGATCGACGAGACCCATGCCGACGTCATCATCGGCTCCTCCACCACCCCGGCCTCGATGGCGATGATCGACGTGGCGGCGGAGAAGAAGGTGCCGATGATCTCGCTCGCCGCCTCGGCCCGGCTGGTCTCGCCGATGGACGACCAGCGCCGCTGGGTGTTCAAGGTGCCGCAGAACGACAGCCTGATGGCCGACGCCATCGCCGAGCACATGGCCAAGGCCGGCGTGAAATCCGTCGCCTTCATCGGCTTCAACGACGCCTATGGCGATGGCTGGGCCGCCGAGTTCGGCCGCGCGGCCAAGGCCAAGGGCATCGAGATCGTCGCCACCGAGAAATTCGCCCGCACCGACCAGAGCGTGACGGGCCAGGCGCTGAAGATGATGGCCGCCAAGCCGGACGCGGTGCTGGTCGCCGGCTCCGGCACCCCCGCCGCCCTGCCGCAGAAGACGCTGAAGGAGCGCGGCTACACCGGCAAGATGTACCAGACGCACGGCATCGCCAACAACGACTTCCTGCGCGTCGGCGGCAAGGACGTGGAGGGCACGGTGCTGCCGGTCGGCCCGATCGTGGTGGCGGCGCAGCTGCCCGATTCCAATCCGATCAAGGCGCAGGCGCTGAAATACGTGAATGCCTACGAGGCGGCGAACGGGCCGGGCTCGGTGGCGGCGTTCGGGGCGCACGCCTATGACGCGGGCACGCTGATGGCCGCCGCCATTCCCGCCGCGCTCAAGAAAGCCAAGCCGGGCACGCCGGAATTCCGCGCCGCCCTGCGCGACGCGATGGAGGCGCAGAAGGACCTGGTGATGACCCACGGCATCGCCACCATGTCCCCCACCGAACATAACGGCTTCGACACGCGGGCGCGGGTGATGGTGGTGATCGACAACGGCAAGTGGAAGCTGCTGCCCTGACCGAAGCCGGCGGATGGATTCCACGATCGGGCTGATCCTGGTCCAGGACGGGGTGATCAACGGCGCGATCTACGCCTTGCTCGCCCTGTCCCTGGTGCTGGTGTTCACCGTCACGCGGGTGATCTTCATTCCGCAGGGCGAGTTCGTCGCCTATGGCGCGCTGACCTACGCCGCGCTCGACAACGGGCAGCTGCCGGGCAGCGTGTGGCTGCTCTGCGGTCTCGGCGTCGCGGCGGCGCTGGCCGGGCTGTGGCGGCGCCAGGTCTCGGCGCGGCTGCTGGCCCTCACCCTGGCCCTGCCGGCCCTGGTGCTGGCGGTGGCGATATGGGCGGCGCCGCGCAGGCTGGGCGTGGCGTTCGACGCGGCGCTGACGCTGGCGATCGTGGCTCCCATGGCGCCCTATCTCTACCGCATCGGCTTCCAGCCGCTCGCCGAGGCCTCGGTGCTGGTGCTGCTGATCGCCGCGGTCGGCGTGCATCTCGCCATGGTCGGGCTGGGCCTGGTGTTCTTCGGGCCGGAGGGCTGGCGGGCCACCGCGCTGCCGGCGCCGTCCCTGGCCCTCGGGGACCTGCCGGTGCCCGGCCAGGCGCTGTGGATCGTCGGGCTGGCCATCGCGCTGATGCTGGCGCTGTTCGCCTTCTTCGAACTCACCCTGTTCGGCCGGGCGCTGCGGGCGACGGCGGTGAACCGGCTGGGGGCGCGGCTGGTGGGCATCGGCACCGCGCAATCCGGGCTGATCGCCTTCGCCATCGCCGGCGCCATCGGCGCGCTGTCGGGCATCCTGATCGCCCCGCTCACCACGGTCTATTACGACAGCGGCTTCCTGGTGGGGCTGAAGGGCTTCACCGCGGCGATCATCGGCGGCATGGCCGCCTATCCGCCGGCGGTGCTGGCCGCGCTCGCGGTGGGGCTGCTGGAGAGCTTCGCCTCGTTCTGGGCCAGTGCCTTCAAGGAAGTGATCGTGTTCACCGCCATCATTCCCGTGCTGCTGTGGCGCTCGCTGCGTCATGGCCCGGCGGAGGAGGAAGAGTGAGGCGGTTCGGGTGGGTGGGCGCAGCGGCGCTGGCGGTGGCCCTGCCCTGGCTGCCGTTCCTGCCGCCGTTCTGGATCACGCTCGCCAACTATATCGGCATCGCCTCGGTGGTCGCGATCGGCCTCGTGGTGCTCACCGGCGTGGGCGGCATGACCTCGTTCGGCCAGGCGAGCTTCATGGGGTTCGGCGCCTACACCACCGCCATCCTGTCCACCCAATGGGGCATATCCCCCTGGCTGACCCTGCCGGCCTCGCTCGCCGTCGCCGGCATCGCCGCCTGGCTGATCGGGCAGGTGACGCTGCGGCTGTCCGGCCACTACCTCGCCGTCGGCACCATCGCCTGGAGCGTGGCGCTCTACTACACCTTCGCGAACCTGGATTTCTTCGGCCGCAACGACGGCATTTCCGGCATCCCGCCGCTCGCCATCGGCGGCTTCCGCTTCATCGATCCGCGCGCCACCTTCGCCGTGGTGTGGATCGGCGTGCTGGCTTCCGTGCTCGCCACGCGCAACCTGCTCGACAGCCGGGCCGGCCGCGCCATCCGCGCGCTCAGCGGCGGCAGCGTGGCGGCGGCGAGCTTCGGGGTGAACACCGCCCGCGCCCGCAGCCTCGCCTTCGTCCATGCCGCGGTGCTCGCGGGCTTCGCCGGCTGGCTCTACGCCCATATGCAGCGCAGCGTGAACCCCACCCCGTTCGGCCTGAACGCCAGCATCGAATATCTGCTGATGGCCGTGGTCGGCGGCGCCGCGCACATTCCCGGCGCCATCATCGGCGCCGCCCTCGTCACCGTCGTGAACGACCAGCTGCAGGACCTGCTGCCGCGCCTCCTCGGCCAGAGCGGCAATTTCGAGACCATCGTGTTCGGCATCGTCCTCGTCGCGACCCTCCAGGCCGCGCCCCGGGGCATCTGGCCGCTGCTCGCCCGCGCCCGGCCGCGCCATCGCGATATCCAGCCGGACGCCCCGCCCCTGCCCCACCGCGCGCTGCCCACCCCAAACTTGACCGGGGGCGAGGTGCTGGACGTGCGCGGCCTGTCGAAGAATTTCGGCGGGCTCGCGGCGGTCAGCGACCTCGGCTTCACCCTCGCTTCCGGCGAGATCGTCGGGCTGATCGGGCCGAACGGCGCGGGCAAGAGCACCACCTTCAACCTGCTCACCGGGGTGGCGGAGCCCAGCGGCGGGGAGATCCGCTTCCTCGGCCGTTCGCTCGCCGGCCTGCCCGCCCGCGCCATCGCCCGGCTCGGCATCGCCCGCAGCTTCCAGCACGTGAAGCTGGTGCCCGCCATGCCCGTCATCGAGAACGTGGCGATCGGCGCCCATCTGCGCGGCCATGCCGGCGCCATCGCCGCCCTGCTGCGGCTGGACCGCGCGGAGGAAGCCCGCCTGTTCGCCGAATCCGCCCGCCAGCTCGCCCGCGTCGGCCTCGCCGAGCACGCCGACCGGCCGGCCACCGAACTCGCCCTCGGCCAGCAGCGCATCGTCGAGATCGCCCGCGCCCTGGCGCTCGACCCCGTGGCCCTGCTGCTCGACGAACCCGCCGCCGGCCTGCGCCACGCGGAGAAACAGGCGCTCGCCACCCTGCTCCGCCAGCTCCGCGCCGACGGGGTGGCCGTGCTGCTGGTGGAACACGACATGGATTTCGTCATGACCCTGGCCGACCGGCTGGTGGTGATGGATTTCGGCACCCGCCTCGCCGAAGGCCGGCCCCACGACGTGCGCGAGAACCCGGCGGTCATCGAAGCCTATCTCGGCGCGCCCGGCTGATGCTGGAGGTCGCCAACCTCTCCGTTGCGTATGGCGGCATCGGCGCGGTGCACGATGTGTCATTCCGCGTCGCCCCCGGCCGCATCGTCACCATCATCGGCCCCAACGGCGCGGGGAAGAGCACGCTGCTCAACGCCATCATGGGCGTGCTGCCCGGCCGCGGCACGGTGCGCTTCCAGGGCACCGACCTCGGCGCCCGCCCGATCGAGGACCGCGTCCGCGCGGGCATGTCCCTGGTTCCGGAAAAACGCGAGCTGTTCGGCACGATGACGGTGCAGGACAACCTCCGCCTCGGCGGCTTCCGCCTGCGCGGCCAACCCGACGCGCCCAGCCTCGACACCATCTACGCCCTGTTCCCCCGCCTCGCCGAACGCAGCCGCCAACGCGCCGGCACCCTCTCGGGCGGCGAACGCCAGATGCTCGCCATGGGCCGCGCCCTGATGGCCCGCCCCAGCCTGCTGATGCTGGACGAACCCAGCCTCGGCCTGGCGCCGCGCATCGTCCAGGACATCTTCGCCACCATCGCCCGGCTGCGCGAAACCGGCACCGCCATCCTGCTGGTGGAACAGAACGCCCGCGCCGCGCTGCGCATCGCCGACGAGGGGCACGTGCTGGAAATGGGCGCCATCACGTTGTCCGGCGACAGCGCGGCGCTGGAGGCGGATGGGCGAATCGTGGAGATGTATCTGGGGCAGGGAAGAAGTAAGGAAGCGCTTCTTTCTTGAAAGAAAGAAGCAAAGAACTTTTTATCGTTTGGCCGCGCCGTGGCTTGCTCTTCCAAACGCCCCGATTTCATCTTGTCCACGCGCCATCGCCCCGGGAATGACCCAGGGTAAAAAATTTGATGGGTAGCCGGTTGGGGTTGAGGAAAGGGCGCGAAACACGGGCGGGCCGGGCCGTCATCCCGACCACTCATCCGCGCGCGCCACGGTGACCTTCCGCCCTTTGGAGCGTGACTCGATCCACCGCGGGATGACCGCCCAATTCACCGGCCGGAGGCGGATGATCCGGCGCCCGACCTCGGGCTTGGCCGGCGTCCGGCGACGGGCATAGGTCCGCTTTGCGCGGACACGGCCGGTGCGCTTGTCTTCGCGCGGCTCCACCCACACCACTTCCGGCTCCGGCACCAGCGTGCCGTCCTTCCACTGGGCGTAGAGCTTGTCGAACGCCGCCATCATCTCGGTCATCATCCGCAGCCGCGCGGCTTCTTTCCGCCCCAGGAACAACCGGCCCCACACCCCACCCAGCAGGGCAGAGAGCATCTGCACGATCTGGGTGAAGGGGCCGGGGCGGGGCATTGGGGTCTCCTGCATAACGTTGATATTGACTGTCTGACACATATCCATTCCGGATCACCGCTGCAACAGGAAAATTCCGAGTTTATTGTATCAAATTGTTTCAATTTCCATGACCGCCTCCCGCGGCCTAGGATCGCCCATGCCCGTCACCACGCTCGACCCCGTCACCGCCCTTCTCGTCGTCGATCTGCAGAAGGGCCTGGTCACCCTGCCCACCGTTCACCCGATCGGCGACATCATCGCCCGCATCACCGCCCTGCTCGCCGCCTTCCGCGCCCGCCGCCTGCCCGTGGTGCTGATCAACGTCGCCGGCGGCGCCCCCGGCCGCACCGAACAGCCCCGCCGCGCCCTGCCCCTCACCCAGGACTTCACCGACCTGATCCCGGACCTCGCCCCCCAGCAAGGCGACCTGCTCGTCACCAAGCGCAGCTGGGGCGCCTTCGCCACCACCGACCTCGACGCAAGATTGAAATCCCGCGGCGTCACTCAGCTGGTCATCACCGGCATCGCCACCGCCACCGGCGTCGAATCCACCGCCCGCCAGGCCTACGAAGCCGGCTACCACGTCACCCTGGCCACCGACGCCATGACCGACCCGCGCGAAGAGGCGCACGACTACAGCATCCGCAACGTCTTCCCCCGCCTGGGCGAAACCGGCACGACGCGGGAGATCCTCGACATGCTCGTGAAGGCGCGCGATCAGGATTTGCCGTAACGATCCAGCATGGCGCTGCCGATTTCCGGAGATGACGGCCAATGTCCGCGCCGCGCGCCCGCATGAACCGCGTAGTCGCCAAGACGGTCGGGATCGGGCTGCACCGGCACGCCATCCGTCAGGAACAGCACCCCCAACGCGTCGGTCGGCATGCGCCGCACGAACGCGTCCGCCTCCTCCAGCGCGTCCCGCAGGCGGCGCATGGTGTCCGCGGGATCGATGGGCGGCAGGCTCGCGATGCGTTCGAAATCGGCGGCGGTGTATCGGGCGAGGCGGCGCACGTCATTGATCAGCCCTTCGGGCGTGAAGCCCAGGGATTTTCCGACGGCCGCCCAGGCCACGGCGCCGAGCGGCAGGATGTCCCGGTGGATGGTCACGAGGTCCACGACGTCCCGCGGCTCGCGCCGGCCCGCCGCCGCCATGATCTTGTTGGTCGCGAGATCGGCCGGGTGCAGCACATAGCCGAAATCCGGGTCCCTCACGGTCGGGAAGAACCGGAAGTCGCTATCGACCACCCATTCCAGCCGGGTGCTCTCGCCCGCATCGCTGACGATCGCCTGGTAGAAGAGCGGCTCTCGCCGCTGCCAGGCGACCGAAACTCCCGCCGCCGCCAAGGCCGCGACGTCCTCCTGCGCGGCGCGCGCCACGCGCTCCTCGCGATCATGGAAAATGTCGATATCCGCGGAAAACCGCATGCCGCCGCGAACCAGCGAGGCACTTCCCGCAACGTAACTTTCGGGGTCGCGGTGCGAGGAGAGAAGACGGAGAACCCTGCTTTGCAGGCTAGAGAGCGGCACGGCAGGCGTCTTCAATGCGCTCGGCAAGCCGCCTCGCCTCAAGATTGCCCTCCACCCGCAGGCTTTCGGTGATCGCCAGCGCACCCGCGAGCGTCGGATGCGCGGCGGCCTGGCTGCTCCAGAGCGCAAGCGGCCCGAACTCGGCGAAAGCCTGACGATAAAGCCGCACGATATGCTCCGGCGCCGGCCGCTCGGCGCCGAGATGCTTCAGCTCTTCGAGAGTGGGAAGGTCGGTCATCGCTTGATTTTACCACAGCCTTGGCATCGTTGCGTTCGGCCCGTGCTAATACCAACGGCACGAAGTGATGACTCTTCCATCACGAAGGGGCGTTGGTATCGCG
>CAMFLK010000047.1 GCA_945957135.1 uncultured Rhodospirillales bacterium | reverse complement strand
CGAGGCGAACCTTGCCGGCGTCGGCCACCGGCAGCGCCGGGGACAGGCCGCCGAGACGAACATTGCCAGCATCGGTGACGATCGCGATCGAGGTCATGTGAGCACCCTTTGGTTGTGTTCGGCACACCGGCACAACCGGGAGCCGTCAAGTTGATGATCGAAAGTCGCACACACACTTGCGTGCATCCGTATTAACGCCGTGAAGACGACGTTAATACGATGAATGGACGGAGATTTAACGATCGCCCGTTAAGCTATGCGCACCGCGGCCTGTATGGAAGAAACCGCAGGCAAGTCACGGAAAACCCGGCAAAACTGGCCGAATCCGCGACCTCCGCCGACCGTTATACCGTTAACCCGACTGTAAATGCACTTCCCGCTCGCATCACGATCGTGACGCCAGCGCGCAATTTGCGGGGCATTTCGCGTGTCAACAAAGGTAAAGACAAAGGGCCGATTCGGCCCTCCGCATTAACGATTCGAGCTTATTTCAGACCGGAATCAGCGCCGTTGTCACGCCGCCGTACCGCCCACGGTCAGCCCGGACAGCTTCAAGGTCGGTTGCCCCACGCCCACCGGCACGCCCTGTCCGTTCTTGCCGCAGGTGCCGATTCCGGCATCCAGCGCCATGTCGTTGCCGACCATCGTCACCTTGGTCAGCGCCTCCGGCCCGTTGCCGATCAGGGTGGCGCCCTTCACCGGCGCCCCCACCTTGCCGTCCTCGATCAGATAGGCCTCGCTCGCCGAGAACACGAATTTGCCCGAGGTGATGTCCACCTGCCCGCCGCCGAAATTCACGGCGTAGAGCCCACGCTTCACCGAGCGGATCATCTCCTCCGGCGTGTGCGCGCCGGCGAGCATGATGGTGTTGGTCATGCGCGGCATCGGCGCATGGGCATAGGATTGCCGCCGCCCGTTGCCGGTGGGGCGCACGCCCATCAGCCGCGCGTTCAGCCGGTCCTGCAGATAGCCGCAGAGAATGCCGTCCTCGATCAGCACCGTCCGGCCGGAGGGCGTGCCCTCGTCATCCACCGTCAGGCTGCCGCGCCGGTCGGCCAGCGTGCCGTCATCCACCACGGTCACGCCGGGGGCGGCGATGCGTTGGCCCATCAGCCCGGCAAAGGCGGAGGTCTTCTTGCGGTTGAAATCGCCCTCCAGCCCGTGGCCGATCGCCTCGTGCAGCAGGATGCCGGGCCAGCCGGAGCCCAGCACCACCTCCATCTCCCCGGCCGGGGCGGGCAGGCTGTCCAGGTTCAGCACGGCCTGGCGCAGCGCCTCGTCCACCGCGTGGCGCCAGCAGGAGGGGTCGGTCACCCGGGCATAGGCGAAGCGGCCGCCGGTGCCATGGCTGCCGGTCTCGCGCCGGCCGCCCTGCTCCACCACCACCGCCACGTTCAGCCGCACCAGCGGGCGCAGATCGGCCACCCGCACCCCGTCGGCGCGCAGGATCTGCACGGCCTGGAACTCGCCGGTAAGCGAGGCCATCACCTGCTTCACCCTGGGGTCGCGGCCGCGCGCATAGGCGTCGATCTCCGCGAGCACCCGGGTGCGCTCGGCGAATTCCATCGCGGCGAGCGGGTTGGCGCCGTCGTACAGCCGCGCGTTGCTGGCCCGGGGCGGCTCGGCCATCGTGCCCGCATGGCCCTCCGCCACGGCCGAGACCGTGGCGGCCGCCCGGCGCAGCGCCGGTTCGCTCAGCTCGCCGGCATGGGCATAGCCCGCCGCCTCGCCGGCCACCGCGCGCAGCCCCATGCCCAGCGTGGTGTCGAACCCCGCGGCGCGGATGCGCCCTTCCTCCAGGCTGATCGACTCGCTCTCGCGGTATTCCAGGAACAGCTCGCCGTCATCGGCGCGGCGCAGCGCCTCCGCCGCGATGCGTTCCGCGGCGTCGCGATCCAGCGTCGCGCCGGCGCGCTCGAAGAACAGCCGGTCGGTCACCGCCAGCGGCGTGTCGTTGCTCGCGCTCATGCTCTCTCCTCTCGGGCGGCGTGCAGCGCCACCAGGGCCGCCGTCAGCACCGCCACCGCCACCGCCTGATGGGTCACCGCCAAATGCACCGGCACCACCAGCAGCAATGTGGCGATGCCCAGCCCATATTGCAGCAGCACGCACAGCACCAGCGCGCCCAGCGCGCCCCGCAGCCGGCCGCGCGCCGGACCCCAATAGCGCAGCGCCACCGCCAGCGCGCCCAGCAGGGTCAGGCTGGCCAGCAGGCGATGGTCGAACTGCACGGCCGCGATGTTCTCGGTCAGGTTGCGCAACCAGGGCGAGAGCGAGGCGTAGCCCTCCGGCACGACCTGCCCGCCCATCAGGGGAAACGTGTTGTAGTCGAGCCCGGCATGCAGCCCGGCCACGAAGCCGCCGGCCACGATGGTCAGCGCCACCAGCCCCGCCACGCAGGCCAGCCAGACGCGCGCGCCCGCAGGCGCCACCTCGCGCGGCGGCGGCAGCAATTGCAGCGCGGTCCACAGCATCGCCGCATACAGGGCGAGCGCCAGCGCCAGATGCACCACCAGCCGGTAGGCGGAGACGGCGGTGCTCTCCGGGAAGAAGCCGGAGGCGACCATGAACCAGCCCACCGCGCCCTGCAGCCCGCCCAGCAGGAACAGCCCCAGCAGCCGCGGCAGCAGGCGCCGGCCGATCGCGCCGCGCCAGGCCAGCCAGGCGAGCGGCACCAGGAACACCACGCCGATCAGCCGCCCCCACAGCCGATGGGTCCATTCCAGCCAGAAGATGGCCTTGAACCCCTCCAACCCGAAGCCCTTGTTGACCAGCTCGTATTGCGGAATCCGCTGATAGAGGGCGAACAGCCGCCGCCACTCCGCCTCGCTCACCGGCGGCAGCGCGCCGGTGAGCGGCGCCCATTCCATGATCGACAGGCCCGAGCCGGTCAGCCGCGTGGCGCCGCCGAGCACCACCATCACCCAGGTCATGCCGCAGAGCACGAGCAGCCAGATCGCCACGGCGCGCCGGTTGCGCGCCTCGCGGTCCGGCGCGTCGGTCAGCGATGCGAGGCGGGTGTCGAACGGCATGGGCCTCTATAGGCCCCGCCCGTGCCCAGGGCCAAGCACCGCGACCTCACGGCCGCCAGCGCAGCACCCAGCTCTCGAAATGCTTCAGCCCGGTGTTGATCACCGCCCCCACCACGGCGAGCACCACGATCCCCGCATAGACGCTGGTGGTGTTGAACAGGCCGGTCGCCTGGGCGATGAGGAAGCCGATGCCGCGATTGGCGGACATGAACTCGCCGATCACCGTGCCCACCAGCGCGTAGGGCACGCTCACCTTCAGCCCGGTGATCACCCAGGCGGCGGCGGAGGGCACGATGACATGGCGCAGCACCGCCCATTGCCCGCCGCCCATGATGCGCGTGGTGTTGATGTAGAGCGGGTTCACCTCGCGAACCCCGGCATAGGTGTTCAGGAAGATCACCAGGAACACGATGGCCGCGGAGACGGCCACCTTGCTCTCGATGCCGATGCCGAACCAGATGATGAACAGCGGCGCCAGCGCGATCTTCGGGATGGAATAGAGCGCGCTGATATAGGGGTCGAAGATATCGGCCAGCGTGTTGAAGCGGCCGAACAGCAGCCCGGTGCTGAACCCGACCGCGCTGCCGATGGCGAAGCCGAGCACGGTGGCCAGCAAGGTGATGGAGAGGTGGAACCACAGCGTGCCGTCGATCAGCCAGCGCCACAGCCGTCCGGCCACGGCTTCGGGCGAGGAGATCAGCAGCGTGTCGATCCAGTTGCCGGAAGCCACGTGCCACAGCAGCAGGAAGGCGATGCCCACCACCACCCGCGCGCCGAGGACGAACCAGCGATGCCGCGCATCCGCCGCCGCCAGCGCGGCCGAGGCGGGGCTGAGGGCCGGCGCTTCCGTGCCGATGCCGGCGGCCTGCTGGACCAATCCGCTCATGCCACCACCTCCTCCTCGCGCGCGATCTCCGGCGCCAGCGCCTCCCACAGCCGCGAATAGGCACGCTCGAACTCCGGTGCGAAGCGGGTGCGGAACGGGTCGCGCCCGGTGCGCGGCAGGGCGATCGGCTCGATCAGCTTGATGCGGCCCGGCCGCGCGCTGAACACCACCACGCGCTGCGCCAGCGTCACCGCCTCGCCGAGGTCGTGGGTGACGAAGATCACGGTCTGGCCGGCCTTCTCCCAGATGCGCAGCAGCAGCTCCTGCATCACCAGCTTGAGCTGCGCGTCGAGCGCGCCGAACGGCTCATCCAGCAGCAGCGTGCCCGGCCCGTAGGCGAGCAGCTGGGCCAGCGCCACGCGCTTGCGCATGCCGCCGGAGAGCTCGGCGGGGAAGGCGTTGTCGAATCCGGTGAGGCCGACGGCCGCCAGCGTCTCCGCCGCCTTGGCCGCCCGCGCCGCCCGCCCCACCCCGCGCAGGCGCAAAGGGAGTTCCACGTTCTCGCGCGCCGTGCGCCAGGGCAGCACCGCATCCGCCTGCGTCATGTAGCCGACGCGCTGGTTGATGCCGGTGACCGGCCGCCCGTCATGCAGGATGGTGCCTTCCGAGGGCGCGAGGATGCCGGCCACCATGTTCATCAGCGTGGACTTGCCGCAGCCGGAGGGGCCGACGAAGGCCACGAACTCGCCGGTCGCGATGTCCAGGTCCACCCGGTCCAGCGCCAGCGTCTCACGCCGGCGCGTGACATACAGCTTGCGGACGCCGCGGGCGGAAATGCTCATGACGGGCGCTTGGCCGCCTCGGCCAGGATGGAGCCGTCATAGATCTTGTCCAGCGTCAGCCCCGCCGGCAGCTTGGGCTGGTTCTGCGAGGTCAGCGCGATATTCATGAAATCGACCACGCTGGCATACAGCGCCGGGGTGATCACCGGGTCGGTGGCATAGATTTTCGAGTTCGCGGCCACCGCCTGGTCGGCGATGCTGGGATCGAGCTCCAGATAGGTCCGGGCGAATTGCTGGAACTTCGCCATGTCCGTCTCGATCGATTTCAGCGTGGCCTTGATGCCCAGCGTGTAGCGGATGAGCGCCTCGCGCTTGTCGCGCAGCCCGCGCAGCGAGGCGCTGGCGGTGATGTAGCAATACTCCTTCAGCTCGGGCGGGGGGTTGGTGGCGTTGTTGAACAGATAGGCGCAGTCGGCCTTGACCACCGCGATGTCGGAAGTCGGCGAGGACAGGCAGAACCCGTCGATCACCTTCTGCTGCAAGCCGGCGATCATGCCGGGGCCGCCGCCCTGTACGGGCACCAGCTGCATGTCCTTGTTGGGGTCGAACCCGCCCTTCACCGCCAGCCAGCGCAGCAGGCTGTCCGGCGCGGCACCCGGCCCGGTGGTGCCCATGCGCAGCCCCTTGAGCACCGCGAGCTTGGCCGGCACCGGGCTGGCTTCGGTCACGCCGGCCTTGTCGAGGATCTCCTTCCGCACCACCACGTGGGACGCGTATTTCTCCACCGTGTGCATGAAGGCGCGGGCCGGGAAATCCTGGGCCACCGCGTTGATCAGCTCGCCGGGATCGCCGAGCACGATATCCGCCCCGGCATTGCCGGCCAGGGCCGCGATATTGGTGCCGCGATTGGAGGCGTTGGAGACCACCTTCACCCCGGCGCGTTCGAAGAACCCGCCCTCGCGGCCGTAATCCTCGGCCATCCACAACCAGGATTTGCTGGTGGAGCGCATGGTCTGCAACTCCGGCATGCCCTGGGCGATGGCGAAGCGCGGCAGGGTGGCGGACGCGGCGGCGGCGATTCGGCAGGTGCGGCGAGTGATCATGAAGGCCCCCAGAATTTTCCCTGATCTTGTCTTGCTTGTCCGTAGCCTAGAACAACTGCGCGGCACGATGGAACGGCAAACCCGCCGTCACGTCAGGCCCGACGCCTCGTCGAAACCGCCTTGGCCGGTCAGCCTGGCCCAGGCCTGGAAGCGGGCGGAAGCGGGCAGCCTCCCCTCGGCGATCATCCGCTGCCACACGCCGCAGGCTTCCACGAAATGCGGCACGCTGCCGGGGAACATGGCGATGCTCAGCGCCTCGGCGATCTCGTCCTCCGGCACCGCATCCTCATAGGCGGCCTCCAGCTGCCAGCCGAGCAGGCGCCAGCGGGCGCGGCACACCTGCACGGCGCTGGCGGCGAGATGCACCAGGCGCAGCGGGGCGAGCCGGCGCAGGCCGCGCAGATAGGCCGCGCGCGGGTCCCAGGGCGCCACCTGGCGCGCCCAGTCGCGCACCGCGAAATCATGCGCGGCGCCGCCGATGGCCCAGGCGCCGGCGGCGAAGGCGGCCTCGATGGTGTCGTCCGTGCCGCCGGCGGCGCGCAGCTTGGCGATATGGTGGGTGGCCAGCGCCTCGTCGGTGGCGGCGAGCACCGCCATCCAGACGAATTCCCGGTCGTGATGGGACAGCACGCGGTCGGCAAGCGCCACCTGGGTGTAGGCGGCATCGTAGCCGGCGAGCAGGTCCGGCGCGGTCAGCGCCATCAGCCCGTGATGCGGCAGCAGATAGCCGCGCTTGGCCTTGACCGCGCGCAGGCGCCGTTCCAGCTCGGCGGTCTCCTCGCTCATGGCGCGTCTCCCGGCAGCGATGCCAGCGCTTCGGCGACGGTCATGACATGGGCGACCGGCCGCAGCGCCGCCACCGCGGTTTCGTGCACATCGCGGCTGAAGGCGGCACAGCCGTCGGACAGCAGCGTGACCTCGTAGTCGCGCACATGCGCGTCGCGCACCGTGCTGGCGACGCCGCCATTGGTGACGATGCCGGCGACGAGCAGGCGCCGCACGCCGGCGCGGTTCAGCACCCATTCCAGCCGGCTCATGTAGAAGGCGTTGAAGGCGACCTTCTCCACCGACAGGTCGATCGGCCCCATCGCCTCCACGGTGGCCTGGCCCCAGCTGCCCGGCGCGAAATCGCCGCGACGCAGGAAGGGCCGCAGCTTTTTCAGATGCGGCGAGATGAACGGCGCGCCGTCGCGGCCGGGCACCAGGGTGAACTGCGTCGCCGCCGTCCAGCCGCCGGCCGCGCGCAGCCGGTCGGCCAGCGGGCGCAGGCGGGCCGGCAGGGCGGCGATGTCGGCATTCCCCTGGCCGCCGCGGGCATAGGCGCCGTCCGGATGGATGAAGTCGTTCTGCAGGTCGCAGACCAGCAGCGCGCAATCGGCCCAGCCGCTCATCGCACCTGCCCCAGGATGAGGTTGCCGAACCGGTCCACCCGTCCCTGCTGGCCCGGCTCGATCAGGATGGTGGTGTCCGGCTGTTCCAGCACCGCCGGACCGGCCAGCACGGCGCCCACCGGCAGCGCGAGCCGGTCCCAGACCTGCGCCTGATGGGGGCCGGCGAACCAGATCGGCCGCGCGCCACGCCGCGCGGCATCGAGCGCGGCGTCGGCGGCGGGGGCGAGCGAAAGCAGGTCGATCTTCGGTCGCCTGCCCGTCACCGCCGACCGCAGATTCACCACCCGGATGGGCACGCCGGGCAGCACGCGGCCATAGGCGCGGCGATAGGTCGCCTCGAACGCCGCGGCGATGTCCTCGCGGGTGAGGTCGCCGCCGCCATCCGGCGCGAGGGGCAGGCGCACGGCGACGGAGTGGGTCTGGCCCTGGTAGTTCATGTCCAGCTCATGCGTCGCCCCTCGCGCTGTGAAGGCCACGCCGGCGCGGTCGAGCAGGGCGAACAGCGCGGCGGCGGCCTCGTCCATCTCCGTGCGCAGGGCAGCGGGGTCGAGCTCGGCGAGCGGGCGGTTGAGGGTGCGCACACGGTCGTGCCGCATGTCCGCGATCACGCAGCCGAGCGCGCTGGTCACGCCGGGGAAGCGCGGGATGAGGGCGCGGGCCAGGCCGACATCGCGGATCAGCGCGCCGGCATGCAGCGCGCCGCCGCCGCCGAAGGGCATCAGGGTGAACTTGCGCGGATCATGGCCGCGCTCGATGGAGACCAGCCGCAGCGCGCCGGCCATGCGGGCATTGGCCACGCGCAGGATCGCCTCGGCGGCTTCCGGCACGCCGAGGCCGAGAGGGCGGCCGATCTGCGCCTCGATCGCCCGCGCGGCGGCATCGACGTCGAGCCGCGCGAGCTTGCCGCCGATCGGGCGCTCGGCGTTGATGCGGCCGAGCACCACATTGGCATCCGTCAGCGTCGCCCGCTCGCCGCCCGCGCCGTAACAGACGGGGCCGGGCACCGAGCCGGCGCTCTCCGGCCCCACCTGAAGCAGGCCCGCGGTATCGACCCGCGCGATGGAACCGCCGCCCGCGCCGATCGTGCTGATCTCGATCATCGGCGTGCGCACCACCAGGCCGAAATCGAGCGTGGTCTGCGCCGCCAGCGCGGGCACGCCGCCCTCGACCAGCGACACGTCGAAGCTGGTGCCGCCGACATCGCCGGTGATCACGTCCGGGAAGCCGGCGGCGACGGCGATCTCGGTCGCCGCGATCACCCCGGCGGCGGGGCCGGACAGCGCGGTGCGCACCGGCAGCGCCTGCGCCATCTCCGTGCCCATCACCCCGCCATTGGACTGCACGATGAGGAACTCGCCGCCGAACCCGCCTTCGCGCAGCCGCGTATCCAGCGCGTGCAGGTAGCCGCCCACCACCGGCTGGAGAACGGCGTTCAGCGCGGCGGTGCTGGTGCGCTCGAACTCGCGGATTTCCGGCAGGATGTCGCTGCTGATGGCGACATGGCCGTTCGGCCACACCGCCCGCGCCGCCGCCAGTGCGGCGCGCTCGTTGGCGGGATTGGCATAGGCGTGGAGGAAGACGATGCACAGCGCCTCAGCCCCCATCGCCAGAAGATGCTGGGCCTGGGCGGCGATTTCCGCGGGATCGACGGGATCGAGGATGGTGCCGTCGGCCAGCGTGCGCTCGCGCACCTCCACGCGCATGTCGCGCTCGATCACCGGAATGAAATTGCCGGTCAGCCCCCAGGTCTGCCGCCGGTCGCGCCGTCGCATCTCCAGCGTGTCGCGGAAGCCGGCGGTGGTGATCAGCCCGGCGCGGGCGCCCTTGCGCTCCAGCAGCGCGTTGGTGCCGACGGTGGTGCCGTGGACGATGGCGGAAATCGCCGGCAGCGGGGCGAGGCCCGAAATGCCCGCCGCGAAGCCCACCGCCTCCTGCCCGCGGGTGGAGGGCACCTTGCCCACGCGCGCCTGGCCGGTGGCCTCGTCGAACAGGAACAGATCGGTGTAGGTGCCGCCGACATCGACGCCGACCACAAGGCGGCTGGCGCTCACGACAGGTAGCCCAGCCTGGCGTCGCGCGCCGATGCCGCCGGGTCGCGCGCGGCCGGATCGCCCCAGCCGCCGCCGCCCGGCGTCTCCAGGCGGATGCGCTGGCCGCGGCGCAGCGCCACGCCGACCACCTTGGAGCCGAGCGGCGGCGTCTGCCAGCCATCCTCGCCTTGATAGCTCACCCGGTTGGGCGCGCCCTCGCCGCCGCCCAGCACGCCCTTGGGCGCGAAGCGCGCGCGTTCGGCAAAGACGAAGGCCTCGGCCTGCTCTTCCAGCAGCTCGATCTCGTAGATCGCGCCCATGCCGCCGCGATGCGCCCCCGCGCCGCCGGAGCCGGTGCGCAGCGCCCATTGCCGGTACAGCACGGGATAGGCCGCCTCCATCACCTCCACCGGCGGGATGATGGCGGTGGCGATGGGCGGGTTGCCGTGGCTCAGCCCATCCCCCTCGGGATTGCCGCCATGGCCGCCGCCGAAGAAGGAGAACATCACCCAGCGCGCACCGTTCTTCCGCTGGCCGGTGATGGACAGGGCGTTGATCGTGCCATAGGCATTGCCGCAGGCCGCATCGGGATCGATCCGCGCGAAGGCGGAGAACATCACGTCGATCACCCGCAGGATGGTCTCGGTGTAGCCGCCCACCGGGCGCGGCGGTCGCGCGTCCAGCAGCGAGCCCTCGGGCACGATGACGGTGATCGGCTCCATCACGCCGGAATTGGCCGGCACCTCCGGGAACAGATGCTTCAGCGCGACATACACGCTGGCCACCGACGTCGCGCGGCTGATGTTCACCGGCCCAGCGCAGGCGGGGGCGGAGCGGGAGAAATCGAGCGTCAGGCTTTCGCCCTGCTTGGTGATATCGACGGCGATACGCAGCGGCACGTCCGTGCGCCCGTCATTGTCCAGCCAGTCCTCCTGGCTCCACCGCCCGTCCGGCAGGGCGGCGAGGGCGGCACGCATCTGGGCCGCCGCGCGCCCGCGCAGCGCATCCAGCGCGGCCCCCACCTCGGCCGCGCCATACTCGTCGAGCAGCGCGTCCAGCCGCGAAACCCCCAGCTCCAGGGCCGAGAGTTGCGCCTGCATGTCGCCATGCGCCACGTCCGGCAGGCGCGAGGCGGCGAGGACGATATCGACGATGTCCTGATTGACCGCGCCGCCACGCATCAGCCGCACCGGCGGAATCAGCACGCCTTCCTGGAAATACTCGGTGGCCGCGGGGTTGTAGTTGCCCGGCACCGGTCCGCCGACATCGTGCCAATGGCCCACCGAGCCGAGCCAGCAGAACAGCGTGCCGTCGCGGAAATACGGCGCGATCAGCCGGAAATCCGACAGATGGGTGCCGCCGAGATAGGGGTCGTTGAAGATGAACACGTCGCCCGGCGCGGCGTCGGGGAATTTGTCGATCACCGCCTTGGTGGCGAAAGCCATCACGCCGACGAAGATCGGCAGGCCGGACTTGCCCTGCACCAGCGTGGCGCCGCTGGCCCGGTCGTACAGCCCGTGGCAGGCATCGTGCGCCTCGGCGATGGTGGGGTTGAAGGCGGCGCGGAACAGCGTCGCATCCATCTCGTCGGCAATCTGCTCAAGCCGGCCTTTGAGAATCGCGAGGGTGACGGTGTCCATGCGCGGCTCTCAGTCCTCCGTCTCGTAGCTTCCGCCGGCGCGCAGGATCGCCTCCGTGCCCAGCACCTCATTGAGCGAGGTGAAGTCGAGCATGCGGTCGCGATAGGGTTCGGTGGTGCCGCTGGCCTTGAGGGCGGCGAAATAGTCGAGCAGGGTGCGGCCCACCGCGCGCATCGTGCCGCCGGGGAACAGCGCGATGCGGTAGCCCATGCGGCCCAGCGACTCGGCCGATTCCATCGGCGTGCGCCCGCCCTCCACCATGTTGGCGAGCAGCGGCACGCGCGGGCCGAAGCGGCGGCCGATCTCCTCGGTCTGCGCGCGGCTCTCCGGCGCCTCGATGAACAGGATGTCCGCGCCGGCTTCGATGTAGCGTTCCGCCCGCTCCAGCGCCGGAGCAAACCCCTCCACCGCGATGGCGTCGGTGCGCGCGATGATCAGCGCGTCGCGGCGCGCATCCACCGCGGCGCGGATTTTCCCTTCCATCTCCGCCGGCGGCACCAGGCGCTTGTCGCGCAGATGGCCGCAGCGCTTGGGGAAAGTCTGGTCTTCCAGCTGGATCGCCGCCGCGCCGGCACGTTCGAACAGCCGCACGGTGCGCTGCGTGTTCAGCGCGTTGCCGAAGCCGGTATCGGCATCGACCATCACGGGAATGGACACGCGGTCGCTGATGCGGGTGAGGATATCGACCACCTCGGTCATCGACACCAGGCCGATATCCGGCGCGCCGAGGCTGGAATAGGCGATGCTGGCGCCGGAGAGATAGATCGCCGCGAACCCCGCCTGTTCGGCGAGGGCGGCGGAGAACCCGTCATACACGCCGGGGCAGGCGATGGCGCGTCCCGGCTGCAGCAGCGATCGGAGGTCGGGCGAACCCATCTGGCGCATGGTCCGTCAAGTTGTCTTAAATTAAGGACATCGGAACAAGCCGGGCTGTCAACCCTCCCGCCCCATCAATCCGGCAGACCTGGAAGCGACCAGGGGAAGGCGGCGGCGCGGGCGGCGGCGAAGGCGGCGATCTCGCGCTGGTGGGCCAGGGTGAGCTGGATGTCGTCCCAGCCATTCAGCAGCCGGGTGCGCCAGGTCGGCGCGATGGTGAAGGGAATGCTGCGGTTGCCGGCGACGATCGTGCAGGTTTCGAGATCGACGGTGAGTTCGCCCGGCCCCTCGGCCAGCCGGGCCAGCAGGTCCTCGGCCTCCGCCTCGCCGATGCGGGCGGGCACCAGCCCGTTGTTCACCGCGTTGGCGGCGAAGATGTCGCCGAAGCTGGGCGCGATCACGCAGCGGAAGCCGGCATCGACCAGCGCGTAGGCGGCGGCCTCGCGCGAGGAGCCGCCGCCGAAATTGCGCCGCGCCACCAGGATCCTCGCCCCGGCCCGCGCGGGATCGTTCAGCGCGAGGTCGGTGCGCAGCGTGCCCTGCCCGTCGCGCCGCAGATCGTGGAGGAGCTGCTCGCCGTAGCCCTGGGCGCGGGTGCGCTTCATGAAGCGGGCGGGGATCAGCTGGTCGGTGTCCACGTTGGAGACCGGCAGCGGGCAGGCGGGCGCGGTCAGGCGGTCGAACTTGTCCATGTCAGCCTCGCCCAGCCAGGAGCGGCCGCACATCGGTGAGATGGCCGGTCACGGCGGCGGCCGCCACCATCGCCGGCGACATCAGATGGGTGCGTGAGCCGGGGCCCTGGCGGCCCTTGAAGTTGCGGTTGGTGGTGCTGGCGGCGCGTTCGCCGGGGCGCAGCAGGTCGCCGTTCATGCCCACGCACATGGAGCAGCCGGACTCCACCCAGTCCAGGCCCGCCGCGGTGAACACGCGGTCCAGCCCCTCCTGCTCCGCCTGGCGCTTCACCGGCGAGGAGCCGGGCGAGATCAGCCCCGGCACCACCGCGCGCCGCCCGCGCAGCACGGCGGCGGCGGCGCGCAAATCCTCGATGCGCGCATTGGTGCAGGAGCCGATGAACACCCGGTCCACCCGGATATCGGCGATGCGCTGGCCGGGACGCAGGTCCATATAGGCCAGCGCCTCGCTGATCTGCGCGGCCCGGGCGGGGTCGGCGGCCAGCGCCGGGTCGGGCAGTGAGGCGGTGACCGGCAGCGCGTCCTCCGGGCTCACGCCCCAGGTGACGATGGGCGCGATCTCCGCCGCGTCGAGCGCGAGTTCGCGGTCGAATTCCGCGTCGGCATCGCCGGGCAGCTGCATCCAGGCTTCCGCCGCGCGATCGAACGCCGCGCCCTGCGGCGCGTAGGGGCGGCCGCGCAGCCAGGCGAGGGTGGCGGCATCCGGCGCCACCAGGCCGCAGCGCGCGCCGCTCTCGATGGCCATGTTGCACAGGGTCAGCCGCCCTTCCATCGACAGCGCCCGCACCGCCGGCCCGGCATATTCCACCGCATGGCCCGCCCCGCCATCGGCGCCGATGCGCGCGATGATGGCGAGCGCCAGATCCTTCGCCCCCACGCCCTCGGCAAGCGCGCCGGAGACGGTGATGCGCATGCGCTTCGAGCGGCGCTGCCACAGCGTCTGCGTCATCAGCACATGCGCCACTTCCGAGGCGCCGATGCCGAAGGCGAGCGCCCCCAGCGCGCCATGCGTGCTGGTGTGGCTGTCGCCGCAGACGACCAGCAGGCCGGGCAGGGTGAGCCCCTGCTCCGGCCCCACCACATGCACGATGCCCTGCCGCGCATCCCCCAGCCCCAGCAGCCGCAGCCCATGTTCGCCGGCGTTGCGTTCCAGCCGTCCCACCACATCGGCGATGGCGGGATCGGCGATCGGCCGGTCGCGCCCGCGCGTGGGCACGTAGTGGTCGGCGACGGCGATGGTCAGGTCCGGCCGGGCGACCGGGGCGCCGCGGGCACGCAGCTTGTCGAAGCCGTGGAACGAGCCTTCATGCACCAGATGCCGGTCCACCCACAGGAGATCCTGCCCGTCCTCGCCGGCCACCACGCGGTGGGCGTCCCACAGCTTGTCGAACAGGGTTCGCGGGCCGGCGTCTGGCGGCATGGCGCGGATGCTCCCCTCACATGCAGGGCCGAAACTGGGACGTGCAGCACTGGCGCAACCCGGCCCGGTTGTCTAGTGTTGCATACATGAGCGCCTGCCGCGCCATGCACGGACGGGACATCGGGAGAACGCGCATGGCAACCATGGTTCGCCGCATTCAGGCCGATGGCGGCGATGTGCCGCTGCCGCTCTATCACCGCATCTACGTGGTGCTGCGCCAGCAGATCGAGGAAGGCCGCTGGAAGCCGGACGAGACCATGCCGAGCGAGCACGAGCTGGCGAGCCATTTCAGCGTGTCGCGCATCACCATCCGCCGCGCGCTGGAGCGGCTGGAGAAGGAGAAGCTGATCAGCCGCCGGCGCGGCAGCGGCACCTTCGCCCAGCCCGGCGAGGTGGCGCCGCTGCAGCAGAATCTCAGCGGGCTGATCGAGAACCTGCTCATCATGGGGCTGAAGACCACGGTGCGGGTGCTCGATTTCGCCTATATCGGGGCACCCCCGGAAGTGGCCGCGGCGCTGGAGATCGCGCCGCAGGCGCCGGTGCAGAAATCCGTGCGCGTGCGCTCGCACCGCGACATGCCGTTCTCCTACCTGACCACCTGGGTGCCCGAGGATATCGGCCGGCACTTCAAGCGGACCGATCTGGCGCGGCGGCCGCTGCTGGCGCTGCTGGAGGAATCCGGCCACACGATCTCGCGCGCCGAGCAGGTGATTTCCGCGCGCCTGGCCGACACGGCGGTGGCGCAGGCGCTGAACATGGATGTCGGCGCGGCGCTGCTCTATGTCCGCCGGCAGGTGCGCGATGCCAA
The DNA here is from genome assembly GCA_945957135.1 of uncultured Rhodospirillales bacterium. Taxonomy (GTDB): domain Bacteria; phylum Pseudomonadota; class Alphaproteobacteria; order Acetobacterales; family Acetobacteraceae; genus CAMFLK01. The sequence goes on along the minus strand of CAMFLK010000047.1, from coordinate 6,216 downwards.
CGATCGGGTGGTGGAATACATCCAGGCGCTGTACCGGCCGGAGCTTTACGAATACAGCATGGGCATGAAGCGCGTGTCGCGCTCGGGCAAGTCGCTGTGGTCGGCGGAGGCGGAGAGCGCGGATTAGGCCGCCCTTTGTCGAGGGTGGCGCCGTGCTCGATGCCGTCAAGGGGCGCTTCGCTTAAGAACCCTTGACGGCATCTGCGCGCGGCGCCTTGCGCAGATCAGGCCGGGCCAAGGAAACGGCCTCTTTCAGCCGACCAAGGAAACGCGATGAAGAAGGGGCTCACTTCTCCCCTTTCTTCGCATGCCCCGCAGGCTTTGCCTGCGCGCTCTGGCTTCGTTGGGGTGGGCGCTGTCAAGGCGCTTGAGCGAAGCGTGCCTTGACAGCGACCAGTCCAACGCAAGCACAATCAAATCAGCGAAGGAGCCACCGCCTCAGTTGCGCGTCTTGTCCACCAGCTTGTTCTTCGCGATCCACGGCATCATCGCGCGCAGCTTCTCGCCCACCTTCTCGATGTCATGCCCCGCGTTGCGGCGGCGGATGGCCTTGAAGCTGGCCTGGTTCACCTTGTTCTCCAGCATCCAGTCGCGCGCGAAGCGGCCCGACTGGATGTCTTCCAGCACCCGCTTCATCTCCTTGCGCGTCTCGTCGGTGATGATGCGCGGGCCGGTGACGTATTCGCCGTATTCCGCGGTGTTGGAGATCGAGTAGTTCATGTTGGCGATGCCGCCCTCGTAGATCAGGTCCACGATCAGCTTCACCTCGTGCAGGCACTCGAAATACGCCATCTCCGGCGCGTAGCCCGCTTCCACCAGCGTCTCGTAGCCGCTGCGGATCAGCTCCACGAGCCCGCCGCACAGCACCACCTGCTCACCGAACAGGTCGGTCTCGCATTCCTCCTGGAAGGTGGTCTCGATGATGCCGGCCCGCCCGCCGCCGATGGCGCTGGCGTAGGACAGCGCGATCTCCAGCGCGTTGCCCGAGGGATTCTGATCGACCGCCACCAGGCAGGGCACGCCGCCGCCGCGCTGATACTCGCTGCGCACGGTATGGCCCGGCCCCTTCGGCGCGATCATGAACACGTCGATATCCGGGCGCGGATCGAGCAGCTTGAAATGCACGTTCAGCCCGTGCGCGAAGGCCAGCGCCGTGCCCGGCCGCATGTTCTTCTCCAGGCTGTCGCGATACAGGTCGCCCTGGCCCTCGTCGGGGGTCAGCACCATCACCACGTCGGCCCATTTCGCCGCCTCGGCCGGCTCCATCACCTTCAGCCCGGCCGCCTCGGCCTTGGCCACGCCGGCGGAACCGGGACGCAGGCCGACCACCAGCTGGGTGGCACCACTGTCCTTGAGGTTGTTCACATGGGCATGGCCCTGGCTGCCGTAGCCGATCACGGCGACCTTCTTGGCCTTGATCAGGTTCACGTCCGCGTCGCGGTCGTAGTAAACGCGCATGGCAAGTCTCCTTGGATTCGTCTCGGTCTTTCGGGAACGGGTCAGATGGTGCGGGTGCCGCGGGCGATCGCCGCCACCCCGGTGCGCGACACCTCGGCGAGGCCGAGCGGCCGCATCAGCTCGACGAAGGCATCCAGCTTGTCGGTGCTGCCGGTCATCTCGAACACGAAGCTCTCGGTGGTGGCGTCCACCACGCGAGCGCGGAACGCATCGGCGAGGCGCAGCGCCTCGGCCCGGGCATTGCCGCTGCACACCACCTTGATCAGCGCCATCTCGCGCGCGATGTGCGGCCCCTGGCGGGTGAGGTCGGCGACGCGATAGATCGGCACGAGGCGGTCGAGCTGCGCCTTGATCTGCTCGATCACCATCTCCGTGCCGGAGGTGACGATGTTGATGCGGCTGCGCTTGCCCTCGCCGTCCACCGGGGCGACGGTCAGGCTGTCGATGTTGTAGCCGCGGCCGGAGAACAGGCCGATGACGCGGGCCAGCACGCCGGCCTCGTTCTCGACGAGCACGGAAATGGTGGCGCTGCGCAGCGTTGTGTCGATATCAGGCATGGTGCTGTCTTCACGAAGAGAGGAAAGGGAGCGGTCTGATTTTTGCGCGCCGCCGGCCAGCCCGGCGCGCGGTCAGACCAGTACCAGCCCCTCGTCGGTCAGGCCGCTGCCGTCGCTGATCTTGCCGCCGTTCTCGGTGCTCAGGATCATTTCGTTGTGCGCGGCCCCGCTCGGGATCATCGGCAGGCAGTTCTCGCGCGGATCGACGGCGATGTCCGCGATGATCGGCAGCGGGCTCGCGATCATCTCGCGGATCACGTCGTCGAGCTGATCGACCGACTGCGCGCGCAGCCCCTTGCCGTGGAACGCGTCGGCCAGCTTCACGAAATCCGGCAGGGCGGCGCTGTAGCTTTCCGAATAGCGACCGCCATGCAGCAGCTCCTGCCACTGGCGCACCATGCCCATGTATTCGTTGTTCAGGATGAACACCTTCACCGGCAGGCGATACTGCGCGAGCGTGGACATCTCCTGGATGTTCATCAGGATGCTCGCCTCGCCGGCGATGTCGATCACCAGCGCGTCGGGATGGGCGATCTGCACGCCCATCGCCGCGGGCAGGCCGTAGCCCATGGTGCCCAGCCCGCCGCTGGTCATCCAGTGATTGGGCTGGTCGAAGCGGAAATGCTGCGCGGCCCACATCTGGTGCTGGCCCACTTCCGTGGTGATGAAGGTCTCGCGGCCAAGCTCGCGGGTGATCTCATACAGGCGCTGGATGGCGTATTGCGGCTTGATCACCGCGCCCTTGGACATGTCCTGCGTGAAACCGAGGCAGTTGATGCCGCGCCAGCCGTCGATCTGCCGCCACCACTCCGCCAGCGCCTGGCGGTCCTGCGCCGTGCCGTCCGCCTCCCACGCCGCTTCCAGCGCGGCGAGCGCCCGGCCGGCATCGGCGACGATGGGGATGTCCACCGGCACGTTCTTGTTGATGCTGGACGGATCGATGTCGATATGGATCTTCTTCGAGCCGGGGCTGAACGCGTTCAGCCGCCCGGTCACCCGGTCGTCGAACCGCGCGCCCACGTTGAGCATGACGTCGCAGCCATGCATGGCGAGATTCGCCTCGTACGTGCCGTGCATGCCGAGCATGCCGAGGAATTGCGGATCGTTGTGCGGATAGGCGCCCAGCCCCATCAGCGTGGAGGTGCAGGGAATGCCGGTCTTGCGCACGAAACGCACCAGCGCCTCGCTCGCCGCGTCGCCGGCGTTGATGACGCCGCCACCGGTGTAGATGATCGGCCGCTTCGCCCCCTTCAGCAGGGCGGCGGCACGGGCGATCGGGTTCACGTCCGGCTCGGTCTGCGGGCGGTAGCTGCGGTGGCCGTTCTCGCTGGGCGGGGTGTACGGCGCCTTGCCGATCAGGATGTCCTTCGGCAGGTCGATCACCACCGGGCCGGGCCGGCCGCTGCGCGCGACATAGAACGCCTCGTGCACCACGCGGGCGAGGTCCTCGGGCTTCTTGACCAGATAATTGTGCTTGGTGGCCGGGCGGGTGATGCCGGTGGTGTCGGCTTCCTGAAAGGCGTCGTTGCCGATGAGATGGGTGGGAACCTGGCCGGTGAGGCAGACGACGGGGATGGAATCCATCAGCGCGTCCACCAGCCCGGTGACGGCATTGGTGGCCCCGGGGCCGCTGGTGACCAGCACCACGCCCACCTTGCCGGTGGACCGGGCATAGCCCTCCGCCGCATGCACCGCCGCCTGCTCGTGGCGGACGAGGATGTGGCGGATGGCGTTCTGCTGGAAGATCGCGTCGTAGATCGGCAGCACGGCCCCGCCGGGATAGCCGAAGATCACGTCCACCCCCTGCTCCTTCAGGGCACGCAGCAGTACTTCCGCCCCGGCCTGGTGGGCGGTGGCGGGAATGGCCTGGGAGGGGATGGTTGCGCTCATGGGCGGACACCTAGTCCGTCACGCTGCATTGCGTCAACCCGCGTTTTGAACGAAAGCGACCAAATCCATCCAAAAACTTTCCGAAAATTGCTCCACCTCCGCTATTCGCGCATGGATCGTATGCACGCGCGAGGGTTCGGCCAGCCGGCGATGGCGGAACCAGGTGGCCTGGCGCTTGGTGTACTGGCCGGTGACGTATTCCGTCCGCCGCCGCGCCTCGGCGGGCGTGATCTCGCCGCGCAGCTGGGCGGCGAGCTCCGGCACGCCATGGGCGCGCATGGCCGGCAGCGCGGGATCGAGCCCCAGCGCCAGCAGCGCCCGCACCTCATCCACCGCGCCGGCATCGAGCATGGCGGTGAAGCGGGTGGCGATGGCGGCGCGCAGGGCCTCGCGGGGCGGATCGAGCAGGATCGCCGAGAAGCGCCAGGGCGCGGGCGACTGGGTGCGCGCCTGCCAGGCGGCGAGGCCGCGGCCGGTGCCGCGCCACACCTCCCAGGCGCGGGCCACGCGCTGGCTGTCGCTCGGCCGCAACCGCGCGGCGGTGGCCTGATCGACATGGGCCAAAGCCGCATGCAGCCCGGCCGGCCCCTGCTCGGCCAGCAGCCGCCGCGCCTCGGCCCGCGCCTCGGGACCGGGGTCGGGAATGTCCGCCAACCCCTCGGTGAGTGCCGCGAAATACAGGCCCGTGCCGCCGCACAGGATCGGCAGGCGCCCCGCGGCATGCGCCGCCGCCATCGCATCGAGCGCGGCACCGCGCCACCAGCCCACGCTGCCCGCCTCCGCCGCCGGGCGCACGCCGTAGAGCGCGTGCGGCACCAGCGCCTCCTCCTCCGGGCTCGGCCGGGCGGTGATGACGCGCAGCTCCCGCACCACCTGCATGGAATCCGCGTTGACGATGGTGCCGCCCAGCCGCCGCGCGAGCCCCAGCGCCAGCGCCGACTTGCCGCTGCAGGTCGGCCCGGCGAGCAGCAGCGCGTGCGGCAGCCCGCTTGCCCTGGCTGACGGAAACCCCGATACGGCGCTCATGACCTATGTCCTTACCCTGGTCGCCGCCCGCGCCGCCACCACCCTGCCCGCCGCCACCATCGCCCGCGTGCGCGAGGCGATCGACGGCGCGCCGCCCGACATCCTCTCCCCCGGCGAGGCGGTGGACATCCCCACCCGCGCCATCCCCGACCCCGCCCGCCTCGCCGCCGCCCTCGAAGGCGCCGCCATCGACGCCATCACCACCCCGGCCCGCAACCGCCGCAAGGGGCTGCTGGTGGCGGACATGGACAGCACCATCGTCACCAGCGAAACGCTCGACGAGATCGCCGCCCATGCCGGGCTGAAGGAGCGCATCGCCGAAATCACCCGCCGCAGCATGAACGGCGAGATCGACTTCTCCGACGCCCTGCGCGAGCGCGTGGCCATGCTCAAGGGCCTGGCGCTCGACGCGCTGGAAAAGACCTGGGCGCGCACCGAACTCACGCCCGGCGCCCGCGAACTGGTCGCCACCATGCGCGCCCACAACGCCACCACCGCGCTCGTCTCCGGCGGCTTCACCTTCTTCACCGGCCGGGTGGCCCAGCTGGTCGGCTTCGACACCCACCGCGCCAACACCCTGCTGGACGACGGCGCCACCCTCACCGGCGAAGTCGGCGAACCCATCCTGGACCGCGACGCCAAACTCGCCGCCCTGCGCGAACTGGCCGAAGCCCGCAACCTGCGCCTGACCGCGACCCTGGCCGTGGGCGACGGCGCCAACGACCTCGCCATGCTGCGCGAAGCCGGCCTCGGCGTGGCCTTCCGCGCCAAACCCATCGTCGCCGAACAAGCCCGCGCCCGGGTGGACCATGCGGATCTGCGGGCACTGCTGTTCGCGCAGGGATATCGCGCTGCGGAGATTGTCGGGGAGTGAGGAAGAAAGCGCTTCTTTTTGTGAAAAAGAAGCAGAAACCGCAATGACCAGGCAGTTGTCACGGCGGCCCGCGCGGGAAATGCAGTAAGGACGCGCGTTCTTTTTTGAAAAAAAGAACCAAAAAACTTTTTCACTTTGGCTACGCCGTGGCTTGTTCTTCCAAAATCCCCTTCCCCGTCTTGGCCGGCCTTGTCCCGGCCAGCCCGCCGCGACCCCTTGTCGCGGCAGGCGGTAGGGCTCCGCCGGCGGAGATGGTGAGGAAGTGAGTTAACAAAAATTTACGAAAAAAGTCGCATTTTTCGGTTGCGACGGTGAATTTCACTGTCTATATATCCGTCAGACATTGAAATTCAACACACACAGGAGACCACCCCGATGCACCCGCCCAGCCCCTTCACCCAGATCGTGCAG
>CAMFLK010000046.1 GCA_945957135.1 uncultured Rhodospirillales bacterium | reverse complement strand
ACGAGATAGGAGTCCGTCTCGTGGGCTCGGAGATGTGTATAAGAGACAGCATGATAGGTCTGGGCGGCGATGCAAGCCGCCCCATCCGGCCCCGAAGCCATCTGGCAGGCGCTGCTGCGCGACGACCCCGCGCTGGCCGGGCTGGCCGGTCTCTACGCGCCGGTGCTGGCGCCGCCCGATAGCTGCTTCGTGCTCGGGCGCATCGCCCAGTCGCTCGACGGGCGGATCGCGGCCACGGGGGGCAATTCCTTCTGGATCAGCGGGCAGGCGGACATCAACCACACCCACCGGCTGCGCGCGCTGTGCGACGCGGTGGTGGTGGGCGCGGGCACGGTGCGGGCGGATGATCCGCTTCTGACCACCCGCCACTGCCCCGGCCCCTCGCCGCTGCGCGTGGTGATCGACCCGGCGCGGCGGCTGGGTGCGGGGTTCCGGGTGTTCCAGGACGGGCGCCCGACACTTCTTCTCTGTACGGAGGGCGGCGCCGGCCGGCTGGGCACGGCCGAGGTGGCGGTGCTGCCGCGCGCGGACGATGGCGGCATCGACCTCGCCGCCTGCCGCGCCGAATTCGCCGCGCGCGGGCTGCGCCGGGTGCTGGTGGAGGGCGGCGGGCGCACCGTCTCGCGCTTCCTCGCCGCCGGCGCGCTGGACCGGCTGCACGTGACGGTGGCGCCGCTGCTGCTGGGCAGCGGCGTGCCCGCCTTCTCCCTGCCCGAGGTGACGCGCCCGGAGGATGGCCACCGCCTCGCCTACACGCTGCACCGGCTGGGGGCGGACCTGCTGTTCGACATCGCCCTGCCATGACCACCGCCCGCGCCTTCTGGACCGTCGGCCCTGGCCAGGGCGAGCTGCGCGCCGAGGCGCTGGCGCCGCCGGGTGCCGAGGAGATGCGGCTGGTGACGCTGGCCAGCGGCATCTCGCGCGGCACGGAGGCGCTGGTGTTCGCCGGGCGCGTGCCGCCGAGCCAGTTCGCCACCATGCGCGCGCCGCTGATGGGCGGGGATTTCCCCTTCCCGGTGAAATACGGCTACGCCGCCGTGGGGCGCGACGCGGCCGGCGCGCGCTGGTTCGTGCTGCACCCGCACCAGGACGCGTTCAACGCGCCGCGCGCGATGTGCGTCGCCGTGCCGGACGACGTGCCCACGCCGCGCGCCGTGCTGGCCGCCAACATGGAGACGGCGCTGAACATCGCCTGGGACGCGGCGCCCTTGATCGGCGAGCGCGTGCTGGTGATCGGCGCCGGCGTGCTCGGCCTGCTCGCCGCCGCGCTGCTGGCGCGCATGCCGGCGGCGGACGTCGCCATCACCGATATCGACCCGGCCCGCGCCGAGGTGGCCGCCCGGCTCGGCCTGCGCTTCGCGGCCCCCGACGCGGTGGCGGAGGGGCGGGAGGTGATCGTGCATGCCTCGGCCAGCGAAGCCGGGCTGCGCCTCGCGCTGGACCGCGCGGGGTTCGAGGCGCGCATCGTGGAAGCGAGCTGGTTCGGCGACCGCGCGCCCGCCTTGCCGCTGGGCGAGGCGTTCCACCAGCGCCGGCTGCGCCTGGTCTCCAGCCAGGTCGGCGCCGTGTCGCCGGCCATGCGCGGCCGGCGGACCCATGGCGAGCGGCTGGCGCTGGCTTTGGCGCTGCTCGCCGATCCCGTCTATGACGCGCTGCTGGAACCGGCGACGGAGTTCGCCGACCTGCCCCGCGCCATGCCCCGCCTGCTGCGAGGCGGGCTGTGCCACGTGCTCACCTATGGAAACGCCGCATGTTCAGCCTGACGGTCTGCGACCACATCATGATCGCGCACAGCTTCAAGGGGGAGGAGTTCGGCCCCGCCCAGCGCCTGCACGGCGCCACCTACGCGGTGGAGGCGGAGTTCCGCGCGCCGCGGCTCGACGGCGCCAACCTGCTCATCGATATCGGCCTGGCGCGCGCGGTGCTGCGCCGCGTGCTGGACAGCGTGGACTACCACAATCTCGACACGCTGCCGGCGCTGGCCGGGCAGAACACCACCACCGAATTCATGGCCGCGCATATCCACGCGCTGCTCGCCGCCGCCCTGCGCGACGGCACGCTGGGCCCGCACGGACAGGCGGTGACCGGGCTGAAGGTGCTGCTGCGCGAAAGTCCGCTGGCCTGGGCCGCGTACGAGGCGGCGCCCTGAGATGCGCGCGGCCCTGATCGTCCCCGCCCCGCTCGCCACCATCTCCGGCGGCTACGGCTACGACCGCCGCATCATCGCCGGGCTGCGCGAAGCCGGCCACGCGATCGAGGCGGTGGAGCTGGCCGGCGCCCATCCGCTGCCGGACGAAGCGGCGCTGGTCGCCGCCCATGCGGCGTGGGACGCGCTGGCCGAGGGCACGATTCCGGTGATCGACGGGCTCGCCCTGCCCGCCTTCGCCGGCCGCGCCGGCGATTTCGCGGCGCGCGGCGCGGTGGGGTTGATCCACCATCCCACCTGCATGGAAGCGGGGATTTCCGAACCCGTCGCCGCCCTGCTGCGCCAGGCGGAGAGCGAGCTGTTCCCCCGCCTGCCCCGCATCGTCGTGACCAGCGAGACCACGCGCGACACGCTGGTGAACGACTTCGCGGTGGAGCCGGCGCGGATTTCCGTGGTGGTGCCGGGCACCGATCCCGCGCCGCGCGTGAGCGGCTCGGGCGGGCCGGGCTGCCGCATCCTGTGCCTCGCCTCCTTCACCCCGCGCAAGGGGCACGAGGTGCTGCTGCGGGCGCTGGCCAAACTGTTCGATCTCGACTGGCATCTCACCATCGCCGGAGCCGAGCGGGAGTCGATGTACGGCCGCTCCGTCGCGGCGCTGGCGGAGGAGCTGGGCATCGCCAGGCGGGTGGTGCTGGCCGACGTGCTGGAAGGCGACGCGCTGGACGCGCTGTGGCGCGGGACGGACATCTTCGCGCTGGCCACGCGCTACGAGGGCTATGGCATGGCGATCGCCGAGGCGCTGGCGCGCGGAATTCCCGTCGCCATCACCGATGGCGGGGCGGCGGGCAAGCTGGTGCCGGTGGAAGCCGGGGTGGTGTGCCCGGTGGACGACGTCGTCACCTATTCCAAGTCGCTGCGCCGGATGATCTTCGACACCGAACTGCGCGCGGCGATGGCCGAGGCGGCGTGGCAGGCCGGCCAGGCGCTGCCGGACTGGAGACGGCAGGGCGACGCCTTCGCCGCGGCGCTGGCGTGAGCGAAACCTTCGACGCCGACTGGCTGGCCCTGCGCGAGAGCTTCGACGCGGCCGCGCGCAGCACGGCGCTGGTGCCGCCGCTGCGCGCGTGCCTGCCGTCCCACCCGCGCATCCTCGATCTCGGCGCCGGCACCGGCAGCCTGTTCCGCTGGCTGGCGCCGCAGCTGGGCAAGGCGCAGGACTGGACCCTGATCGACGCCGATGCCGGGCTGCTGGCCCGCGCGATGGACGACATCGCGGCCTGGGCGGACAGGCAGGGCTGGGAGATCACGCGCAGCGCGGTGCTCGTCGTGCACGCCCCCACCGGGCCGTGGCGCGTGGAGGTGCGGCAGATGGATCTCGCGGCCGGGGTGCGGCCCCTGCTGGAAGCGGCCGATCTCGTCACCTGCAGCGCGCTGGTCGATCTCGTCTCGCGGGAATGGATCGACCGGCTCGCCCTGTGGGTGCGCGGCCCGGTGCTGAGCTGCCTCGGCGTCGATGGGCGCGACGCGTTCATGCCGCCGGATGCCGAGGACGCGGCGGTGCTGGATGCCTTCCGCCGCGACCAGACGCGCGACAAGGGGTTCGGCCCCGCGCTGGGCACGCTGGGGGCCGCCTATCTGCACGACGCGCTGACGAAGCGGGGATTGCGCGTGACGACGCGGGGATCGGACTGGCACGTGCCGGCCGAGGCGACGGCGATGCTGACGGCGCTGGTCGACTCCCACGCCGCCGTCGCGGCCCGGCCGGATTGGGGCGCGCGGCGGCGGGCGCAGATCGCGCAGGGCCAGCTTGCCATCAGCATCGGCCATCGCGACAGTCTCGCCGTGCCCAAGCGCTGAACGCGGGCGACGCGGAGGAAAAATCCATGGCTCTACTCGGCTGCATCGCCGACGATTTCACCGGCGCGACGGACCTCGCCTCCATGCTCGTGCGCAACGGCATGCGCGCGGTACAGGTGATCGGCGTGCCCGAAGCGGGCGTGTCCGCGCCGGAGGCGGATGCGCTCATCGTCGCGCTGAAGTCGCGCACGGCGCCGGTGGCGCAGGCGGTGGGCGAGAGCCTCGCGGCGCTGGACTGGCTGCGCGCGGCGGGATGCCGGCAGTATTTCTTCAAATATTGTTCAACCTTCGACAGCACGGAGCAGGGCAATATCGGCCCGGTGGCCGATGCGCTGGTCGCCGCCCTCGGCGCCGGTTTCGCGCTGGCCTGCCCGGCCTTTCCGGCCAACAACCGCTCCGTGTACCAGGGCCATCTGTTCGTGGGCAGCGCGCTGCTGAACGAGAGCGGCATGGAAAACCACCCGCTGACGCCGATGACGGATGCGAATCTGGTGCGCGTGCTGGCGCGGCAGAGCGGCGGCACGGTGGGGCTGGTGCCCTTCGCGACGGTGCAGCAGGGGGCGGTGGCGATCCGCGGCGCGATGACCGCGCTGAAGGAGCAGGGCCGCCGCTACGCCATCGTCGATGCGGTGACCGACGAGCATCTCCACGCGATCGGCGAGGCCGCCGCCGCGCATGCGCTGATCACCGGCGGGTCCGGCATCGCCATCGGCCTGCCCGAGAATTTCCGCCGTGCCGGGCTTCTGGAACCCCGCGCGGACGTGGCGCGCCTGCCGTCGCTCGATGGCCACGCCGCCGTGCTCGCCGGCTCGTGCTCGCGCGCCACGCTGATGCAGGTGGGCACGGCGCGGGCGCATGCGCCGGTGCTGCAACTCGACGCGCTGGCCACGCCGGATGCGGCGGCGCTGGCGGCGCAGGCCCTGGAATGGGTGGAGGGAAAGCTCGGCGCCACGCCGGTGGTGATCGCCGCCTCCGCGCCGCCGGAGCAGGTGGCGGCGTTGCAGCAGAAGCTGGGGCGCGAGGGGGCGGGCGTGCTGGTGGAGACGGCGCTGGCCGCGATCGCCGAGGGGCTGGTGGCGCGGGGCGTGCGCCGGCTGGTGGTCGCGGGCGGCGAGACCTCCGGCGCCGTGGTGTCGCGGCTGGGCGTGCGGCAGCTGCGCATCGGGGCGGAGATCGATCCCGGCGTGCCCTGGACCTATGCCGAGGGCGCCGGCACGCCGCTGCTGCTGGCGCTCAAGAGCGGCAATTTCGGCGCGCCCGATTTCTTCCTGAAAGCCTTTGCCCGGCTGGGGTAGGTGCGGTCTCCTTCGCACTCATGATTGTGCTTGCGTTGTGGAAGACGGCTTCGTGGGCATGCTTCGCTCAAGAGCCTTGACCCCGCCTCCCACAACGAAGCAAGTGCCCGCATGCGAAAAAGGGAGAGAAGTGAGCCTTTCCCCTTTCCTTGTTCGGCTGAAAATGGCCCTTTCCTCGTCCCGGCCTTCCACCCCAACGGCGCCGCGCGCAGAGCCCGTCAAGGCTCTTGAGCAAGCATGCCCAGGACGGGATCGAGCACGGCGCCATGCTCGCGAAGGACGGGCCACAAAAAGAAAAGGCGCCCCCACAGGAGGCGCCTTTCCTCGGCAGCAAGGCGAAAGCGATCAGTCGCTCGCGCCGCCGGCGGCGGCCGGAGCGGCCTTGGGGGCGCGCTTGGCGGCGGGCTTCTTCGGCGCGGCGGCGGCCTTCGGGGCAGCGGCCTTCTTCGGCGCCGCGACCTTCTTCGGAGCCGCGGCCTTCTTCGGCGCGGCGGCGGCCTTCGGAGCGGCGGCCTTCTTGGGGGCAGCGGCCTTCTTCGGCGCGGCCGCCTTCTTCACCGCCGCCTTCGGCGCGGCGGCGGGCTTGGCGGCCTTCTTGGCAGCCGGCTTCTTCGCGGCGGCGGCCTTCTTCGGCGCCGCGGCCTTCTCCTTCTTGGGAGCGGCCGCCTTCTTCACCGCCGCCTTCATGGCGAGCGGCTGGGCGGCGATGGTCTTGATGGTTTCGTCGGTCACGTGGGAGCTCCTTGTGTGCCGTGTATGGGACGGGCCGGCTCTGTGTTTACGGCAAGCCGTGCGGCCGGTTCCGCATCTGGCAAGCATCGCTTGGCGGAAGCGGCCACCGCATCGCTCGACTCGCACCGCGCGGCGCACGCACCGCCGGCATGCGATCACAGAGTCTGTGCGCATCTCCGGCCGGGTCGCCATCACCGCGGATGGGGTCCATCGATCGTGACCTTCCCTCTTTCACCCGTGCCGCGAAACCGGGGTTGACGAATCGCGAATCGGCGGCACGCGTGACGATTTCCGCTATCCGCCGTCTTCCGTGCGCGTGTCAACAAAAAGCAATCATTACTTTGATCAAAACCACATAAAAAAATGGCGCCGCGACATCTCCGCCGCGGCGCCCAAGCCTGCGCGAAGGCCGTTCAGACCCGTTGAGCAAGCGGCACGAAGGCAAGATCCTCGGGGCCGGTGTAATTGGCCGACGGGCGAATGATCTTGTTGTCAACTCGCTGTTCCAGGACATGCGCGCCCCAGCCGGAGGTGCGCGCGACCACGAAAAGCGGCGTGAACATTGCCGTCGGCACGCCCATCATGTGGTAGGAGACGGCGCTGAACCAGTCGAGATTGGCGAACATCTTTTTCGTCTCCGCCATCACCGCCTCGATGCGGTCGGCGATCTCGAACATGCGCGTCGATCCCGCCTCACGCGAAAGATCGAGCGCCACGCTCTTGATCACGCGATTGCGCGGGTCGGCGATGGTGTACACGGGATGGCCGAAGCCGATCACCACCTCGCGCGCGGCGACACGCGCGCGGATATCGGCCTCGGCTTCGTCGGGGTTCGCGTAGCGCTTCTGGATTTCGAAGGCGACCTCGTTGGCGCCGCCATGCTTCGGCCCACGCAGCGCCCCTATTCCCGCCGTAATCGCCGAATACACATCCGCTCCCGTGCCCGCCACCACGCGGCAGGCGAAGGTGGACGCGTTGAACTCGTGCTCGGCATAGAGGTTGAGCGAGGTGTGCATCGCGCGCACCCATGAATCGCGCGGCGCGGCGCCGTGCAACAGGTGCAAAAAATGGCCGGCGATGGTCTCGTCGTCCGTCTCCACCTCGATGCGCCGGCCGTTCTGGCTGTAGTGGTGCCAGTAGAGAAGCATCGAGGCGCCGCTTGCCATCAGCCGGTCGATGATGTCGCGGGCACCGGGCGCGTTGTGGTCGTCCTTCTCGGGCAGCACGCAGCCGAGCGCCGAGACGCCGCTGCGCATCACGTCCATCGGATGCGTCGCCGCCGGCAGCGCCTCCAGCACCCGCTTCACGCTCGCGGGCAGGCCGCGCAGCGCCCGCAGCTTCGCCTTGTAGGCGGCGAGGTCCGGCCGGTTGGGCAGCGTGCCGTGCACCAGCAGATGGGCGATCTCCTCGAACTCGCAGGTCTCGGCGATGTCGAGAATGTCGTAGCCGCGATAATGCAGGTCGTTGCCGGTGCGCCCGACCGTGCACAGCGCGGTGTTCCCCGCGGGCACGCCGGACAGCGCCACCGATTTCTTGGGCTTGTTGACCACTTCGCTCATGGCCGTTTCCTCCTCTCGCGCTTCAGAAGATGCCGGGCTTGCCGATGACCAGCGTGCCCGCCGGCAGCGTCACGTTCAGCCGGTGCAGCTCGCCCGCCGGCAGGCGCGGCAGCTCCTCCGCCGCCTCGATGAAGCGGTTGGCCTCGCGCGCGGTGATGATGCCGTCGGTCAGCGTGCGGAACTTGTGGATGTAGTCGGCCCGCGCGAAGGGCGCGGCGCCGAGCGGATGGGCGTTGGCCACCGCCAGCTCGTCGGTCAGCACCGTGCCGTCGTTCATCGTCACCTCCACGCGCGCGCCGAAGGCCAGCTCGTTGGGGTCGCGCGAGTGGTAGCGCTTGGTCCAGGCCGGGTCTTCGCGCGTCTCGATCTTGTGCCACAGCTCCACCGTGTCGCGCCGCCCGGCGCGGCGGGGGGCGTAGCTGTCCACATGGTGCCAGCGCCCGTCCTGCAGGGCGACGGCGAAGATGTACATGATGGAATGGTCGAGCGTCTCGCGGCTCGCCTTGGGGTCCATCTTCTGCGGATCGTTGGCGCCGGTGCCGATCACGTAGTGGGTGTGGTGCGAGGTGTGCAGCACGATGCTCTTCACCGCCTTCAGGTCGGCGATGCGCTCGCGCATGCGGAAGGCGAGGTCGATCAGCGCCTGGCTCTGGTATTCGGCGCTGTGCTCCTTGGTGTAGCTGTCGAGGATGGCGCGCTTGGCCTCGCCGGCTTCGGGCAGCGGCACCTGGTAATGCGCGTCCGGCCCGTCGAGCATCCAGGCGATCACGCTGTCCTCGCCTTCATAGATCGGGCTCGGCGCGCCCTCGCCGCGCATCACGCGATCGACCGCCTCCACCGCCAGCTTGCCGGCATGGGCCGGCGCATAGGCCTTCCAGCTGCTGATCTCGCCCTTGCGCGACTGGCGCGTGGTGAAGCTGACATGCACCGCCTGCTGCACCGCCTGGTAGATCACCTCCTGCTTCAGCCCGAGCAGCGTGCCGATGCCCGCGGCCTGGGCGGGGCAGAGATGGGCGATGTGGTCGATCTTGTGCTCGTGCAGGCAGATGGCGCGCACCAGATCCATGTGGATCTCATAGCCGGTGGCGATGCCGCGCAGCAGGTCGCGGCCCGAGCGGCCCATGGTCTGCGCCACGGCGAGGATGGGCGGGATGTTGTCGCCGGGATGGGAGTAGTCGGCGGCGAGGAAGGTGTCGTGCATGTCCAGCTCGCGCACCGCGGTGCCGTTGGCCCAGGCCGCCCATTCGGGGCTGACGCGCTTGCCCGCGGCGACGCCGAACACCGTGGCGCCGTCCTTGCGGGCATGGCCGAGCGCCATGTCGCGCGCGGAGACCACGGGCCGGCGGTTGATGGCGGCGATCGCCACGGAGGCGTTGTCGATCACGCGGTTGATGATCATGTCCGCGACGTCGCGCGGCACGGCCACCTTGTCCGCGGCCACGCCGGCGATCTTCCAGGCGAGCTGGTCCTCGCGCGCGAGTTTCGATTTCGACGGATGGACCTTCACGTCGTGCAGCTGCATGGCTGTCGTTCTCCCGGGATTGGCGGAACCTGGCCGCCGGACTAGCGTACGCGCCATCGTTCCTAATGTCGCCAGCCCCCAGCGGCAACCCGGAGTGCCCCGCGCATGCGCCGCATCCTTCCCGTCGCCGCCGCCCAGCTCGGACCGATCCAGCGCGACGAGGGGCGCGACGTGGCGGTGGCGCGGCTGGTCGCGATGATGGAGCGCGCCCATGCGCGCGGCGCGGCGCTGGTGGTGTTTCCCGAACTGGCGCTGACCACCTTCTTTCCCCGCTGGTACCACGAGGATCGCGCGCAGGCCGACCACTGGTTCGAGAGCGCGATGCCCTCCAACGCCACGGCACCGCTCTTCGCGGCAGCGAAGCGGCTCGGCCTCGCCTTCCATCTCGGCTACGCCGAGCGCACGCCGGACGGACAGCATTTCAACGCCGCCGTTCTGGTGAGCCCGGACGGCGATGTGATGCTGAAATACCGCAAGATCCACCTGCCGGGACACGCGGAGTTCGATCCGAAGCGCAGCGTGCAGCATCTGGAGAAGCGCTATTTCGACGTCGGCGATCTCGGCTTTCCCGTCATCCGCGCGCCGCTCGGCGGGCTCGGCGTGAATGCCGGCATCATGATCTGCAACGACCGGCGCTGGCCGGAATCCTGGCGCGTGCTCGGCCTGCAAGGGGTGGAGCTGGTGATGTGCGGCTACAACACGCCGAGCACCAACACCTCGGCCGCGGGGTTCGAGGCGCCGCATCTGCGCGTGTTCCACAGCCATCTCTCGGTGCAGGCCGGCGCGTACCAGAACGCCACCTTCGCCGTCGCCGTGGCCAAGGCGGGGGTGGAGGACGGGCATGAGCTGTTCGGCCATTCCATCATCGTCAACCCGCAGGGCGAGATCACCGCGCAGGCGACGAGCTGGGACGACGAGGTGATCGTCGCGGATTGCGACCTGGACATGTGCCGGCTGGGCCGCACCACCGTTTTCGCCTTCGACCGCCATCGCCGACCGGAAGCCTATGGCCGCATCACCGCCCAGGTGGGGGCCGAGGCGCCGGGGGAATGGCGGAAGGAATGAAAATCCGGCGCGCGGTGAGGTGATGTTAACCTTTCGCCGCTAAGGTCGCGCCGTCGGAAACCAGATGGCCCCCGGCCGAGAGCGCGGAAAAACTCCGCCACGGGGGTTCGCACTCGGGTCGGGTTCAACCGCCGCGCGGCGATGGGCGGCATGCGGACAACCCGTTCGCCTTCCGCCGCCGGATCGGTTAAACCTCTTCGCGGCTGCAACAAGCCGAGGAGGGTTTGCGCCCGTGTCCCATTCCACGACCACGCCGCCCATGCCGACCACGCGCTGGGAACCCGACCGGGCGGCGCGGCTGGCACCGTGGCAGACGATGCCGATGGGCCTGGCGCTGAAACGCGGGCTGCGCTGCACCTGCCCGGCCTGCGGCGAAACGCGGCTGTTCTCCAGCTACCTCAAGGTGGTGCCCGAATGCACCGCCTGCGGCGCCCCGCTCGGCCAGGTGCGGGCGGATGACGCGCCGCCCTATTTCACCATCGTGCTGGTCGGCCACATCGTCGTGCCGCTGATGCTGTTCGTCGAGAAGACCTGGTCGCCAAGCCTGTGGTTGCAGGCCGCGCTGTGGTTGCCGCTGACCCTCGGCCTCACCCTCGCCTTCCTGCAACCGATCAAGGGCGCGACGGTGGGGCTGATGCTGCGGCTGGGAATGACCAAGCCGCCCGAAGAGGCCTGATGCCAGCCTCCGGATTATCCGCTTCGCGGCTGGCCCGCGTGGTGCTGGACGGCGAGGCGCTCACCCGCCTCTCGCCCATCCTGGAAGCCGACCGCGCCCAGGCCGTGGCGGACCTGGAGGCGGAGAACCGCTTCGCCCCCGCCGGGCACGGGCAGGGCCCCTTCGTGCTGCACCTGTCCATCCAGGAAGGCCGGCTGGTGTTCGACATCCGCCACGCCGACGACACCCCGCTGCAGGCGATCATGCTCGCCCTCGGCCCGTTCCGCGGACTGATCAAGGACTACCAGATGCTGGTGGACAGCCACATCCTGGCGGTGCAGGAGGGGCGCGAGGCGCGCATCCAGGCCCTCGACATGGGGCGGCGCGGCCTGCACAACGAAGGGGCGGAGCTGATGACCAGCCGCCTCGCCGGCAAGGTGACCATCGATTTCGAAACCGCGCGCCGGCTGTTCACGCTGGTCTGCGTGCTGCACCAGCGCATCTAGAGGACTCGCATGAAGATCGACGGCACGCCCTATCGCAGCGTGTGGGTGGACCAGCAGGATGGCTGGTCGGTGCGCATTTTCGACCAGACCCGCCTGCCCTGGTCGCTCGACATCCTGCGCCTGACCGATCCGCGCGAAGCGGCGCATGCCATCCGCAGCATGCAGGTGCGCGGCGCGCCGCTGATCGGCGCCGTCGCCGCCTACGGGCTGGCGCTGGCGCTGCGGGCGGATGCCTCGACCGCGGCGATGGAGCGCGACGCGGCGATGCTGGCGGGCACAAGGCCCACCGCCGTCAACCTGCGCTGGGCGATCGAGCGCATGCTCGCCCGGCTGCGCGCCACGCCGGAAGCCGGCCGGGCGCGCGCCGCCTATGACGAGGCCGCCGCCATCGCCGACGAGGACGTGGCCCAATGCGCGGCGATCGGCCGGCACGGGCTGGAGCTGATCCAGCAGATCGCCGGGCGCACCGGGCGGCGGGTGAACCTGCTGACCCATTGCAATGCCGGCTGGCTCGCCACCGTCGATTGGGGCACGGCGCTCGCGCCGATCTACATGGCGCACGACCAGGGCATCGACCTGCATGGGTGGGTGGACGGGCCCCGCCCGCGCGACCAGGGCGCCTTCCTCACCGCCTGGGAACTCGGCCGCCACGGCGTGAAGCACACGGTGATCGCCGACAATGCCGGCGGGCATCTGATGCAGCACGGCCAGGTCGATCTGGTGATCGTCGGCACCGACCGCGTGACCCGCACCGGCGACGTGGCCAACAAGATCGGCACCTATCTCAAGGCGCTCGCCGCGCACGACAACAACGTGCCGTTCTGGGTCGCCCTGCCCGCCTCCACCATCGACTGGGACGTGAGCGACGGGCTGGCGGAGATCCCGATCGAGGAGCGGGCGGGGGCGGAGCTCTCCACCATCACCGGCCGCGCCATGGATGGCTCGATCGCCACCGTGCGGGTGATGCCGAGCGACAGCCCCGCCGCCAACCCGGCCTTCGACGTCACGCCGGCCCGCCTCGTCACCGGGCTGATCACCGATCGCGGCCGCTGCAAGGCCACGGCGGAGGGGCTGGCGTCGCTGTTCCCGGAGCGTGCGGCGGCGCAGCATGCGACGCTGGCTTAATATTTCCGAAAAATCACATTTTTGCGCTTGCCGCCGGGCCTCCGCGCGGCGAATCTGAACGGATGAGGCAAGCACATAAGGGGGGCGCCCGGCTTGGCTGAGTTCTGGGCGGAATGGGGGCTTCTCGCCTATGCCGGCGCCGCCGGCTGGGCGTTCTTCGAGGGCGAGACCTTCGTGCTGCTCGCCTCCGCGGCCGGCCGCGCGACCGGGCTGATCGACCCCTGGGCGCTGATGCTCTGCGTCTGGCTCGGCTCCTTCGCCGGCGACCAGCTGTGGTTCGCCCTCGGCCGCCGCTACGGCATGCGTGCCGCCCGCCGCATTCCCGGCGCCGAGCGCCGGCTGCAATCGGCGATGCGATTCCTCGACCGCTACGGCTCGGCCTTCGTGCTCACCTTCCGCTTCGCCTACGGCATCCGCAACGTCGCCTCCGTCGCGTGCGGCATGTCGGAGATGAGCTATATCCGATTCGCCATCCTCAACTTCATCGCCGCGGGCATCTGGGCCGGCTCCTTCGTGGCCGGCGGCTGGTTCCTCGCGGCCTGGCTGGGCCCGTCCGGCGTGGGCTGGGCGTTCGGTGCGGTGGGCACGACGGTGGTGGTGTGGCTGGTCGTCCGCGCCATCCGCGCCCGCCGCAGCCACGCGGCGCTGGCCTCCTCCGCCGGCTGACCCCAACTGGCTGACAAGGTCGCGAGCGGCCGAAAAAGGGAGCTATCGCGGCGCGGGCGGAGGTGTATGGTCCCGCGCCATGCCCGCCCGTTCGTTTCTCTCCCGCCCCGCTTTCGCCCGCCTGATTTTCGCCCTCTTTCCCCTCACCGCCCTCGCCGCCTGCGCCGGCCCGGCGACCGAGCCGGGAGAGGAAGGCGCACCCTCAGGGAATGTCGATCTCCAGGCCCACACGCCCGATTTCGCGCGCCGCCCCTACGAGGCGTTCAGCCGGCAGGACGCGGTGGCCATCGCGCTGCGCGAATGGCGGGCCTGGGGCATGAAGGTGAACGACGCGCCGCCGGACGAGAAATACAATCCCCCGGCCGAGGACAAGCCCGAACGCTGGCCGGGCATGTGGCAGCGCGTGGGCGAATACTGGTGGCTCGGCGTCAATGCCGACCGGCGCGAGGCTGCCTATACCGGCAAGCACGACGATGTCGGCATGGAGTTCGATTCCCAGCGCGACGAGACCTATGCCTGGTCCGCCGCCTTCATCTCCTACATCATGCGCACCGACGGGGCCGGCCTGCGCTTTCCCTACTCCCAGACCCACGCCACCTACATCAACGCGGCGCGGCGCGTGTCGCTGGGCAAGAGCAACGCCTGGGCCGTCTCGGCCGAGGCGCCCTGGGCCTACGCCCCCCGGCCCGGCGACCTGATCTGCGCCGGCCGCCGCAACCGGCGCATCCGCTTCCAGAACCTGCCCGCCGGCTATTTCCCCGGCCATTGCGACATCGTCGTCGCCGCCGAGCCCGGCCAGATCAGCGTGGTCGGCGGCAACGTGGACGATTCCGTCACCATGAAGCACGTGCCCGTCACCGCCGACGGCATGCTGACCCTGCCCAACGGCACGCCGGTCGATACGCGCTACCCGTGGTTCGTGGTGCTGCGCGTGCTCTACACCAACGACAGCTTCAACCCGGCGCTGGACCGCTTCAACGAGACGCCGCCCAACCCGGTGATCTCGTCCCGCTGATTGGTTACTTCTGCCGCCACGGCAGCCCGGACGCCTTCCACCCCGCCATCTGCCCGCGATGCGCCTGCCCGTCCGGCGGCCCCTCGAACCCGTCGGCGATGTTGAACACCTGCGCGAACCCCGCCGCCTGGGCCGCCTGCGCCGCGGCCAGGCTGCGCACCCCGCTGCGGCACAGGAAATAGATTTCGTTGTCCGGCGACAGCCCGGCCTGCCCGAGCTGGGCGACGAAATCGCCGTTCACCCCCATCGTCGGATAGACCTGCCAGGGGATCAGCACCGCCTGCTTGCCCGCCGGCCCGAGATCCGGCACGCCGACGAAATTCCACTCGGCATCGGTGCGCACATCCACCAGCTGCGCCTTGGGGTTGTCCTGCAACGCCTGCCAGACATCGCGCGGCTGGATATTCTCGACCATCCCGGCTCTCCCTATCTTCGTCGGAAGCCAATCGCACGCCCCGTGCGCGCGTTCAACCGGGAGCCTCGCCGCATGGACCATGTCGCCACCATCGCCCCGCCCCCGGCCGCCGATCTGGCCGCCGCCATCGGCAACACGCCGCTGATCCGCCTGCGCCGCGCCTCGGAGGCCACCGGCTGCACCATCCTGGCCAAGGCCGAGTTCATGAACCCCGGCGGCTCCATCAAGGACCGCGCCGGCCTCGCCATCATCCTCGATGCCGAGGCGCGCGGCACGCTCAAGCCCGGCGGCACCATCGTGGAAGGCACGGCCGGCAACACCGGCATCGGCATCACCCTGGTCAGCAACGCCCGCGGCTACCGCAGCGTCATCGTCATGCCGGAAACCCAGAGCCGCGAGAAGATCGACTTCCTGCGCATGATCGGCGCCGACCTGCGCCTGGTGCCCGCCAAACCCTATCGCGATCCCGGCAACTACGTGCACTATTCCCGCCGCCTCGCCGAGGAGCTGGGCGCCGTCTGGGCCAACCAGTTCGACAACCTGGCCAATCGCGAGGGCCACCGCGAAACCACCGGCCCGGAAATCTGGCACCAGACCGGCGGGCGCGTGGACGCCTTCACCTGCGCCTGCGGCAGCGGCGGCACGCTGGCCGGCGTCGGCCTCGCCCTGAAACAACGCAACCCCGCCATCCGCATCGTCCTCGCCGACCCCGAGGGCAGCGGCCTCTACGGCTGGGTGACACGCGACGACCTCACCGTCACCGGCAGCTCCGTCACCGAGGGCATCGGCCAGTCCCGCGTGCCCGGCAACCTGGAAGGCGCGCCCATCGATGGCGCCGAACGCATCCCCGACCCCGAAGCCCTGGAACAGGTCTTCGACCTGCTGATCCACGAAGGCCTCTCCATCGGCGGCTCCTCCGGCATCAACGTCGCCGCCGCCATCCGCGTGGCCAAATCGCTCGGACCAGGGCACACGGTGGTGACGGTGCTGGCCGATGGCGGGGCGCGCTACCAGTCCAAACTGTTCAATCCCGACTTCCTGCGGGAGAAGAATTTGCCGATTCCGAAGTGGTTGGAGTAAGGAAGGAAGCGGGGAAGACAGAAAGGAAGAGCTTCTTTTTTGGAAAAAAGAAGCAAAAAACTTTTTATTATTTGGCTGCGCCGTGGCTTCCTCTTCCAAACCTCCCATTTTCGTCTTGGCCGGGCTTGTCCCGGCCATCCACGCCGGGCCGTGCCGCCGGCGGTTGAGGCGCGCCCACGCGTCATCGCCTCGGGAATCACCCAAGGTAAAAAAATTTCGGGGTAGCCGGTTCGAATTGACGAAAAAGCGCGCAACACCGGTCCGTCATCCCGACCACTCGTCGGCTCGCGGCACGGTAACCTTCCGCCGCTTCCAACGGGACCCGATCTTTCGCGGAATGACCGCCCAGTTCACCGGGCGGAGGCGGATGATCCGCCGCCTTGCCTCCGGCTTGGCCGGCCTCGGACCACGGGGAGAATAGGTCCGTGTGCGGGGACCGGCAGAGCGGGTCTTCCGAACCCGGACCGACGGCTCCACCTCCACCTCCGGCACCAGCGTCCCCGCCCGCCACTGGGCGAGCAGCTCCTCGAAGGCCCGCATGGTCTCCATCATGAACGTCGCCTCGGCCCGTTCTTTTCCGCTGAGGAACAGCCGCCCCCATACCCCGCCCAGCAGGGCAGAGAGCATCTGCACGATCTGGGTGAAGGGGCTGGGGCGGGTCATCGGGAAGGTCTCCTATAGGGTTGACGTTGGTCACACCCGCTATCTAGACATTCCATCCTTCGTTGGCAATAGAAAAATCAAGAACATTGAAAATTTTTTTGCCCCTTCCGCGCCACCCTCGCCGCACGGCTCACAAGCAGGTTTTCGGATCGACCATGAAGGCCGCCCGCCTGTCCCCCTCCTGGAAGCAACCCCGCTTCCATTCGCCCGAGAACACCACGCCGGCGGCATCCGTCATCGCGCCCTGGCCCTCGGGAAGCCCGTCGCGCCAATTGCCCGTGTAGGAGGTGCCGTCGCGCCGGCGGAGGAAGCCCGGACCGTTCATCTTCCTGTCATGCCACTCCGCATCATATATGATCTGGCCATCCGGGCCTCGCCGGACCAGACGGCCACCCAGTTCGCCATCGGTCCACGTGCCTTCGATCCGGTTTCCATCCCGAGTGATCATCACGCCCTGGCCGGAGAACTTCCCGGCATGCACCGGCACTTCGAAGCGCGTTCCGTTCCGGTCAACGGTGATGGCGTCGCCGTCAAGCTGATCATTCTTCCAATCCCCCTCCTGCCAGCCGCCATCGGGGTAGGTCAGCTTGCCGCGCCCCTCGCGATGGCCCGCATGCCATTGGCCGGCATAACGGGCGCCATTCGCGTATGCCAGCGTCCCTTCTCCCTCAAATATGCCATTCGCGATGTTGCCATCGTAACGATTTCCATTCGGATATGTGACGACGGCGTGCCCATTCTTTAAATTTCCCAGACGAAAAGCCCCTTCGATCAGGATCCCATCAGGGGTCCTCATGGATGAAATTTCTTCGGGTAGTCCTGCCCGAAACCTCCCCGCCACCACGATGCCGGAAGGCAAGACCCATTTCCCCAAACCTTGGGGAAATCCTTCAACGAACTCCCCCTCATAAACGTCTCCATTGGGCCGCCGCAATTGGCCTGAGCCATGGGGAAAACCTTCGCGCATATCTCCAATATAAGAGATGGCGCCTTCCAGCAGTTGGGCGGAAAGCGTCCCATGGCCCGTCATGCGTCCGTGCTCACATGGGCCCGTCCATATCGGAGGAGACTCAGGCTTTGGACTTCCCCCTATCGTCAACCACCCTTCACAGCCGTCGGCCGCGCGAAGCCACTGCCCGGCGACGAGCGGGACGGTGAATTTGAAGTTCAGGGAAAACGTCATGTCGGCCACCGCCGGGCCGCTCGCCACCGCCCATGCCAAGACGCACATCGCCGCCTTGGCGACGGCGAGAGGGCGGGTCAAGATCGATCTTGGTGACATGCGGGTTTGCCACGCCGGTGGATCATTTCGCCCTCTATATCAAATCGACGGAACCGGCAAAAGAACGCCCATGACCACCAGCCCCGCCATCCTTCCTTCCCTTCCTTCCCTTCCTTGGAGACTGCCGCATGATCGAAGTCGAATGGGCCCGCCTCACCGCTCCTGAATTGCGGGCCATCGCCGCGCGGCCGGAGGCGCTGGCGGTGTTGCCGGTGGGGTCGCTGGAGCAGCATGGGCCGCATCTGCCGGTGATCACCGACACGGCCAGCGCCAGCGCGGCCTGCGTGCGGGCCGCGCGGCTGGTGGCCGACCAGATTCCCGTGGCGGTGTTGCCGGGGATGTGGACGGGGCTGAGCGAGCATCATCTGCCGTTCGGCGGCACGATCAGCCTGAACTACAGCGAGTTCCACGGCGTGCTCAGCGGCATCGTCAGGTCGCTGCGGGCCATCGGCTTCGCGCGGCTGCTGATCGTCAACGGGCATGGCGGCAATATCGAGCCGCTGGCGGTGGCGGCGCGCGAGCTGGCGCATGCCTATGGGCTGCCGGTGATCGCCTGCACGCCGTGGATGATGGAGCCGGAGGCGATCCGCGCCATCGCGGAAACCGCGGAGACTCCGGCCCATGCCTGCGAGGGCGAGACCTCGGTGATGCTGGCGGTGGCGCCGGACATCGTGCGGCAGGACAAGTTCGACGAGGCGGTGCAGCAGCGCCCGGAGCCCACGCCGCGTTATGCCGGGTTCAGCCGGTTCTGGAGCTTTTCCGAGCGCGCGCCCATCACCGGCGTGCGCGGCGACCCCCGCCCCGCCACCGCCGCGAAGGGCGAGAAATTCCTCGACGTGCATGCCGGCATCCTCGCCCGCGCCATGCTGGACAAGGCGATGTGGCGCGCGCCGGACCCGGTGTGGACCCCCGGCCGCGGCCAGGGCACCACGGCGGGGTCGCTGTGATTCCTTGACCCGCCGGCCACCCGGCTGAAATGCTCGGTGTCCCTCCCCATCTGTTTCAGGGAGAAAGGACACCGAGCATGGCCAACGGATGGGCCCCGGACGGGGCGGTGCAGGACCAGATCGACGACACGGTGAAGGACGCGGTGCTGCGTGCCCGCGCCCATATGCCCAAGGGCGAGGCCGCGACGCATTGCGTGGAATGCGGCGAGGAGATTCCCGAGCCGCGCCGCCGTGCCCTGCCCGGCGTGCGCACCTGCGTGGAGTGTCAGGCGGAGCGGGACAGCCGTCCGGTGCATGTCGGCATCAACCGCCGGGGCAGCAAGGACAGCCAATTGAAATGAGGAACTTGGATTACTAATAATGATATTTTTATTTTCTAAAAACCGGAAAGGGGTTAATTATGGTCTTTTCTGATCCAGACGTCTTCAAGAATTTTATCACCGATTCCATGTTACAGCTAAAAGATCCAGGGCCATTGCTTTTCCCAATTCAAAAATTCCAAATTTATCGTGATGAAAGCTCAGAATTAATTTTAGAAACCGTAATAACGGAACCACCACAAGAAACTGAAATAACAGAACGTCTTTTGGGGGATATTCGCGAAAATACAGAAATTGTAACTTTTTTAGATCCAATTAATAGAATATATGTAGCCAAAGGTGTGATTTTCAAGGGGCAAAACACTAAAATATCAAATGCAGGTAAATTAGAAGAAATAAAGCAAATTTCTCATATCAATTCGATATTTTGTCAAGTAAAAGATGAACATTTAACAAAATTCACGATAGATTGGGTAGAAAATTTAGATTCGTCTCGTTTTCAATGGAAGGGGTCGCTAAAACATGAAGAGATCAAGCAAGTAACAGAAATAGAGTTCGGACGGCGTTCTGATAAATTAACATTTCAAGACCAAAGAACTATCGAATCATCTTCAACTACATCCATTTTTGAAATCACCGTCGAAAATACTAGAATATTTATTGGATCAATTTCAAAAAATTTAGATAAAAATCATAAAAATATCGGATTTATATTGTATGACTCAAATAAAAACGATGAATTTCGTCGAAAAATAGTAACTATTTTATCATTTTTAATAGGTAGATATCTTGTTTATATTAGCACAACAAAATTCGATTCTGATTTAAACATAACTTACTTTAAGTCAGTTTCTCCTATTGTTGTTAACGGATATCTTAAAAATTTCATTCCCTTCCCAGCTCCTTTAGGGGAATCAATGCGAGAAATAGATGAGCGTATATTATCAAATATGGTAAATTCTATCTTTATTATTTACGAAAAGATCAATTTTGATTCTTTCTTTTGGTCATATTGGCACGCTATATGCGCGCCTATACATATGGCTGCTGGACATTTCGGCGCCATTATCGAGGCGCTTCAAAGAGCATACATAGAAAATGAGGCAAAATCAATTGAGACCAAAATTGTACCCGACGAAAAAGAATGGAACGATCTCGCAGATAAACTGATAAAATCAGTAAAAGAATGTAAAATATCATCTGAATCATCAAACATTTTGATATCAAAAATACGATCCAACTTCAATCAAAAATCTAATCACACTCTATTTAAATCGTTTTTCGATGACATGAACCTCGATTTGGGAGATTTAGAGCTTTTATCTTGGAAAAGAAGAAACTCAGCCGCTCACGGCGGCATGATTGAAGAATCTTCTATTATAGATGCAATAAGACAAAATAAAATATTAAAAATTCTAATTCATAGAATTATAATTTACATGACAGGAATTTGCGAATATTATTATGATGATTATACTATTGGTCATAAAATAAGACGGCTAAAATCTTCCATAAATACAGAAATATAGATTATATATCGTAAGGAATTATTTATGACTACTATCTACGTCGATGCCGATGCCTGCCCGGTACGGGAGGAAATCTTCAAGGTGGCGGGGCGGTTGGGGGTGGCGGTGCATGTCGTCTCCAACGGCTCGCGCCCCATCCGCCCGCCGGGCCTGCCCAACGTGGCGATGGTGGTGGTGGCGGAGGGGCCGGATGCGGCGGATGACTGGATCGCCGAGCGCATCACGGCCGCCGATCTGTGCGCCACCGCGGATATTCCGCTGGCTTCGCGCTGCCTCGCCAGGGGGGCGCGGGCGCTGGACTTCAAGGGGCGGGAGTGGACGGGCGACAATATCGGTCAGGCGCTGGCCGGGCGGGCGATCGGGCAGCATCTGCGCGAGATCGGGGCGCGCACCGGCGGGCCGGCGGCGCTGACGGCGCGGGACCGGTCGGCGTTTCTCAACACGCTGGACCGGTTGGTACATGC
>CAMFLK010000045.1 GCA_945957135.1 uncultured Rhodospirillales bacterium | reverse complement strand
GGCGAGGTTTTCGCCGAGGCTGGTCCTGAAGGAAGATGAACGCTCCATGAACATGGAGTCGATGTCTAACGGAGGCCGATGACCGCCGCAAGGGGTAAAATACATTTTTTCAAAAAATTTTTGAAGAACATCCAGCGGATCGTCCCGCCGGCCAGCGGCGCGTCCCGGCGGGGTGACCGTATCAAGCACCGCCAAGACAACAGGCGCGTTGGCACAATCGTGCCGACGCACAGCCCCAATAGATAAAAAGTTTTTTGCTTCTTTTTTTCAAAAAAGAAGCGCTTTCTTCTTCTCTTCCCCTCCTTATGGCGCCGCCGCTGCCACCGCGAATTCCCCGCGTTCGTGGATCACGTTGGCGCGGCCCACCAGCAGGTCGTCCACTTGGCCGATGCGGGTGGGGTCTTTGCCCGTGTAGGGCAGGGAGTGCAGCACGTAGCGCATGGCGTTCAGCCGGGCGCGTTTCTTGTCATCGGATTTGATGACGGTCCAGGGCGAGTCCGCGGTGTCGGTCGCGAAGAACATGGCTTCCTTGGCGCTTGTGTAGTCGCCCCATTTGTCCAGGCTCGCGAGATCGACGGGCGAGAGTTTCCACTGTTTCAGCGGATGCACCTTGCGTTCCTTGAAGCGGCGGCGTTGTTCGTCCTGGCTGACCGAGAACCAGAACTTGATGAGGTGGATGCCGCTACGCACCAGGTTACGTTCGAAGTCCGGGGCCTGGCGCAGGAACTCGTGATATTCGGGTTCGGAGCAGAAGCCCATCACCCGTTCCACGCCGGCGCGGTTGTACCAGCTGCGGTCGAACAGCACGATCTCGCCGGTGGACGGCAGGTGGCTGATATAGCGCTGGAAATACCATTGGCCGCGTTCCACCTCGCTGGGTTTTTCCAGCGCCACGACGCGGGCGCCGCGGGGGTTGAGGTGTTCCATGAAGCGTTTGATCGCCCCGCCCTTGCCGGCGGCGTCGCGGCCCTCGAACAGGATCACCACGCGCTGGCGGGCGTCCTTCACCCAGGATTGCAGCTTCAGCAGCTCGGTCTGAAGGATGAATTTCTGCTGCTCGTAATCGCGGCGCAGCATCTTGTATTTGTAGGGGTAGCCGCCGCGCCGCCAGTCATCGGCCAGCGTGTCGCTGCTCTTGCGCGGATGGCCCGGCGGTTTGGGCAGGCCGAGCGAGTCCGACAGGCGGATGGCGTCGTCGGGCGCCGAGCCGGCGATGATGGCGGCGACCCCTTCGCCCGTGTCCGGCCGGGAGATGATCGAATCCAGGGCGGCGATCTGCGCTTCCTGCACCGCCTCCATCCGTTCCGCCGCCAGGCTGGACTCCAGCCGCGCGACCGTATCGGCCGGCAGGGCCAGGGGCTGCGCCGGGGCGCGGGACTTGCGGGGCTTGCGCAGGGTCATGGGCGGATCGGACCTCGGCCTGACATGAAAGCGTCATCCTATACCAGCGTGTCGCGAAACGGTTGATCTGGATCATGGCGGGGGAAGGCCGCAGCAGGAAGCGGGCACGGCGCCGCCGCCGATGAGGGCGGGACCTCAGATCAGCAGCCGCGCCTCCACCTGCGCGGGCGACGCGGCAGCTTCCAGCAACCTCACGCCGCAGGTGGCCAAACGATCGGCGATGCTGTCGAGCAAGGCAGGCATGCGCGTGGGGTCGTCGGGATTTCCGGCGGGTACCCAGATCACCGTTTCGTAGCGGGCGCGGGTCAGCAGCACGCGGTAGGTGTTGATCTGGTTGGCGATGGCTTCGGCCTTGTGGACCGCGTGCCATGTCGTGCCGCTGAAGGCGCGGGGCTGCCAGCCCGCCCTTCCCTGCGGGATCAGGTCGCCGCCCCAGCACAGGCCGACATAGTCGAGTTCCAGCCCCTGGCAGGAGAATTCCGTCGCCAGCACTTCCAGCGCGTCGGAGGCGCGCACGTCGGGCCAGCGTTTGAGGAACCAGGCGGCGACGGCGTTGGCGTCCATATGCGGCAGTTCCGCGCCCAGCCCATCGGCGCGCAGGCGCCGCGCGCCGGAACTGCCGACCAGCCCGGCGCGGCGGGCACCGCGGGCGGAGGCGCGCAGATGGGCGCGCATGGCATCGAGGCTGCGGGTCAGGCGAAAGGGCAGCGGCCCGCGCGTGCGGGCGATCTCCGCCGCGCGGTCCGGCTGGCCGCGCAGCAGCGCGTCCACCCAATCCGACGCGGCGGGGTTGCGCAGGCTGCGCACGGGAACATCGAGATGCAGGGCGGGGATTTCCGCGAGGTCCGGCAGGCGGGGCAGGCGCTGGCGGGGCGTGGGGTCGGTCAGCGTGGCCGGCGCGGCGAGCACCTGCCAGCGCGGCCGGGCGGCCAGCGCCGCGCCCCATTCGGCCAGGCCGCCCTCGCCGTCGTGGATTTCCTGGCCGTTGCCGATCAGGCAGACGATCACCGCCCAGTCCGCATGGGCGCCCATGATGTCGAGCAGATGGCCGGGCTCGGACTGCGTGAGCTTCACCTCGCGGTCGCGGCCCTTGCGCATGGCGTGCTGGCGCGACCAGGCGCGCTGGGCCTCGTCGATCACGATCACCCGTTCGGGCGGCGCGGCGCCGGTGGCGACATAGGTGTCGCGGAAGGCCGGCAAGGCCTGGATGGCCGATTTGGTGCGCTGGCGGGCGGCGCGCAGGGCGCCGGGCGCGCCGCCGGCGGCATCGCGCGCCAGGGCCTCGCGCAGCACATGCACCAGGGTGGGATTGCCGGTGAGGAAGGTGGCGCCGGCGTCCTTTCCCGCGCCGAAGGTGGCGTTGAGGCCGCACAGCGTCTTGCCCGCGCCGGGAATGCCGGTGACGAACAGGATGGCGTGGCGCGCATCGCGCCGTGACGCGGCGATGGCGTGCAGGATCGCCGCGGTGGTGGTGGTGAGGTTGGTGGCATCCGCGCGCGCCGCGCTGATATCGGCGACGCCGTGATGGGCATAAAGCGTGCGGGCGGCATCGACGATGTTCGGCACCGGGTGGTATGGCGCCTGCTCCCAGCGGGAGATATCGGCCCGCGCGTCCGGCAGGCGCTGCCACAGCGCGCGCAGCAGCGCGGGCAGGCTGGCGGCGGAGGCGGCGAGCACCGGGCTGGCGCCGGCCAGCGGCAGCGGCCAGACCGGGTTTGGCGGCGGCGCGTCAGTGGCGATCAGGATCGGCACGATCGGCAGGGCGCGGCTGCCGGAATGGAAGTCCTGCAGGTCCAGCGCGTAGTCTTCCACCTGCATCAGGTCGGCGGCGAGCAAGGCGGTGGCGCCGATCTTGAATTCCAGCACCAGGATGGCGCGCGGCGTGGCGAGCACCGCATCCATCCGCCGCCCCAGCCGGCGCAGCGGAAATTCCAGCACCAGCCGCCAGTCACGGGCGTCTTCCCACCCCGCCAGCGCGTGATGCAGCAGCGCGAGCGAGGCGTTCCAGGCGCGCAATTGCTGGGCTTCGCTTTGGCGGAAGCGCTGGGCGTCCTGATAGGCGAGGTGGCGCACCAGAGCGGCGGGATCGGCGGCGAGGAAATCGGCGACGGGGAGCGCGATCATTGCGCGACGGTACAGGTTCGCGGGTGGGGTGGATACGGGGCCGGCGGACCGATATTTTTACCTTGGGGTCATTCCCGAGGCGATGCCGGCTGTACAAATCAAACGCGCGGGATTTTTCCGCTCATTTCACCCAGCGCTCCGCCCGCGTGCGCAGCGTGATGTACACGGCATTCGCCACCCCGGTCAGCAGGATCATGCCGAAGGCGATGGCGTAGCCGAGATGCGGGTCGTTCAGCACGTCGCCGCGGATTTGCGCGAACAGCACGATGGGGGCGAGCGAGAGCGAGGAGCCGGTGAGCGCGATGGCCGTGGCCACGGCGCCGAAGGCGTTGGCGAACAGCAGCGCCAGCGTGCCGAGCAGCGAGGGCCACAGCACCGGCAGCGCCACCATCCGCCAATATTGCGGCAGGCTGGCGCCGAGGCTTTCCGCCGCCTCCCGCCAGTCCCGCCGCAGCCCTTCCAGCGCGGGCAGGATGATCAGCACCATCAAGGGTATCTGGAAATAGAGATAGGTCAGGCTGAGGCCGAGGAAGGAGATCAGGTTGAAGCCGGTGGCGTAGAGATTCACCCCGAACCAGTCGCGCAGCAGCACGGTGGCGAAACCGAGCCGCCCCAGCGTGGCGATGAAGGCGAAGGATAGCGGCACGCCCGCGAAGTTGGAGGCCACGCCCGAGAAGGTCACCGTCGCTCCGCGCAGGGCCGCGGGCAGCCGGCCGAAAGTGACGGCGATGCCGATCGCCAGGCCGAAGGCGCAGCCGAGCACGGCGGTGATGGCGCTGAGCTCGATGGACAGCACGAAGGCGTCGCGGATCGAGGGGGTGAACAGCCGGGCGAGATTGGCCAGCGTCAGCCCGCCGCCGGCATCGCGGAACGCGCCCACCACGATGTTCAGCGTGGGCAGGATGAGGAACAGCAGCGCGAACAGCGCGAAGGGAACGACGCCCAGCCATTGCCCAAAGTGGGGCGACAGGCGGGGCGCCGCGCGGCCCATGCGCTACTTCACGCTGGCGCCGACCACCCCGTCCCAGCCCGCCGTGACCGCCGCCTTGTTTGCCGCCTGTTCGGCCAGGGTGGGGAAGGTGGCGCCGTCATACGCTTCCTGCGGCGGCAGCTTGTCCAGCACCGCCTTGGGGAACTTGCCGGCCTTGGCCATCGGGCCGAAGCGCACGGGGTGGCAGTAGCCGGCCAGCCAGGCGGCCTGCCCCGCGTCGGAATAGAGGAACTCCATCCACAGCTTGGCGGCGTTGGGGTGCGGGGCGTAGGCGCTGATCGCCTGCACGTACACGCCGGCGAGCGCGCCGGCCTTGGGCACCACCACATCCATCGGCGGGTTGCCCTTCAGCCCGTCGCGCCAGGCGAGAAGGTTGTAATCCCAGCCGATGATGATCGGCGTCTGCCCCTGCGCCAGCGTGCCGGACTTGGCGATGACGGGGACGAAATTGCCGGCCTTGTTCAGGGCCGCGAAATATTCCAGCCCCTTCTTGCCCGCCTCCTCGCCCGGCTTGGCGCCCTGCGCCAGCCCGGCCGACATCACCGCCAGGATCGCCTGGGCGGAGGCGCGGGGGTCGCCGGTCAGCGCCACGGCGTGGGCGTAGTCCTTCTTCAGCAGGTCGGTCCAGGAGGTGGGGGCGGCGGGCACCAGGTCCTTGTTCACGCCGAAGGCCATCACGCCGTAATAGTCGCCGTACCAGTAGCCGTCGGCGTCCTTCACGCTGGCGGGGATTTCGTCCCAGCTCGCCACCTTGTACGGCTGGATCAGCCCCTGCTCGCGCGCCGCCGGGCCGAAGGCGAGGCCGACATCGATCACGTCCGGCGCCTGCGGGCCGGTATTGCCCTTGTTGGCCTTGATCGCCTCCAGCTCGTCCGCGCTGCCGGCATCCGGGTTCAGCTCGTTGATGGCGATGCCGGGATATTTCGCCTTGAAGGCGGCGATGACGTCGCCATAGCCGCACCAGTCATGCGGCAGGGCGATCACGGTCAGCGCGCCTTCCTTCTTGGCCGCGGCCACCAGATCGGCCATGGCATCGGCGCGGGCGGCGGCGGGCAGCGCCGCCATCGCCGCGAAGGCCGAAACGAGGGCGATGCCTGCCTGCTTCGTGAAACGCGTCATCGATGCCTCCTTGCTGCCGCCATGATCCTCAACGGCATTGCCACCGGGTCCGCAAGCGGCGGCGCGAGACAGTTTCGCGACAATTCCCGCCGGGGATCAGCGCCCCTTCGCTTTCCGCCACACCGCGAACGCGTCGAGATTGGCGGGGTCGGTCGCCGGATACAAGCCCGTGATGGGCTGGCCGCCGCGCACCCGCTCGGTGACGAAATCCTCGTACGCGGTCATCTCCACCGCCTCGGTGGCGATCTCGTCGGCCAGCTCGGCGGGAATCACGATCACCCCATCGTTGTCACCGACGATGACGTCGCCGGGAAACACCGGCGCGTCGCCGCAGCCGATCGGCACGTTGATGTCGATGGCGTGGTTCAGCGTCAGGTTGGTGGGGGCGGAGGGGCGCTGGTGGTAGGCGGCGATGGCGAGCGTGGCGATCTCCGCGCTATCGCGGAAGCCGCCATCGGTGACCACGCCCTCCACGCCGCGCGCCATCAGCCGGGTGACGAGAATGCCGCCGGCCGAGGCGGCGCGGGCGCTCTTGCGACTGTCCATCACCATCACGGCGCCGGGCGGGCATTGCTCCACGGCCGCGCGCTGGGGGTGCTTGGGGTCGCGGAACACCTCGAGCCTGTTGAGGTCCTCGCGCGCGGGGATGTAGCGCAGGGTGAAGGCGGGGCCCACCATGCTCTCCTGGCGCGGGCTGAGCGGCAGCACGTCCTGGATCATCTGGGTGCGGTAGCCGCGCTTGAACAGCGCGGTGGCCAGGGTGGCGGTGCTGACGCCGCGCAGCTTCTTTCGCGTTTCTTCGTTCATGAGCGAACTCCTTCAGAAAATCACCGGTTCGGGCACGGGGGCGCCGAACTCGGTGCGCAGGAAGTCGAAATCGCAGCCCTGGTCGGCCTGCTGGATGTGCTTGGTGAACACCCAGCCATAGCCCCGCTCGAACCGCGCCGGCGGCGGCGTCCAGGCGGCGCGGCGGGCTTCCAGCTCCGCCTCGTCCACATCCATGCGGATGGAGCGGGCATCGACGTCGATGCTGACGATGTCGCCGGTCCGCAGCAGGGCCAGCGGGCCGCCGATATAGCTCTCGGGCGCGACGTGCAGCACGCAGGCGCCGTAGCTGGTGCCGCTCATCCGCGCGTCGGACATGCGCAGCATGTCGCGATGGCCCTCCTTCAGCAGCTTCTTCGGCATCGGCAGCATGCCCCATTCCGGCATGCCTGGCCCGCCCTGCGGCCCGGCGTTGCGCAGCACCAGAACGTGGTCGGCGGTGATCGCCCAGCTCTCGTCGTCCACCGCCTTCTTCAGGCTGGGGTAGTCGTCGAACACCCAGGCGGGGCCGGAATGCTTCAGGAATTTCTGGTCCATCGCCGCGGGCTTGATGACGCAGCCGGAGGGCGCGAGGTTGCCGGTGAGCACGGCCAGCGACCCCTCGCCATAGATCGGGCGGCCGACCGGGCGGATGACGTCGTCATTATAGACCTTGGCGCCCGCGATGTTCTCGCCCAGCGTGCGGCCGCTGACGGTGAGGCAGTCCAGATGCAGGAAGTCGCGGATCTCGTTCATCAGCGCGCGGATGCCGCCAGCGTAGAAGAAATCCTCCATCAGATAGGTGCTGCCGGAGGGCCGCACATTGCCGATCACCGGCACGCGGCGGCTGTAGCGCTCGAAATCGGCCAGCCCGATCTCCTGCCCCGCCCGCCGCGCCATGGCGATGAGGTGGATGATCGCGTTGGTGGAACAGCCCATGGCCATGGCGACGGCGATGGCGTTCTCGAAAGCGGCGCGGGTCTGGATGCGCTGGGGGGTGAGGTCCTCCCACACCATCTCCACGATGCGCCGGCCGGATTCGGAGGCCAGGCGGATATGGCCGGCATCGGCGGCGGGGATGGAGCTGCCGCCGGGCAGCACCATGCCCACGGCCTCGGCGATCGCCGTCATCGTGCTCGCCGTGCCCATGGTCATGCAGGTGCCGTAGCTGCGGGCGATGCCGCCTTCCACGCCCAGCCAGTCCTGCTCGGTGATCTTGCCGGCGCGCAGCTCGTCCCAGTATTTCCAGCTGTCGCTGCCGGAGCCGAGCACCTTGCCCGCCCAGTTGCCGCGCAGCATCGGCCCGGCGGGCAGGAAGATGGCGGGGATGTTCATGCTGGTCGCACCCAGCAGCAGGCCCGGCGTGGTCTTGTCGCAGCCGCCCATCAGCACCACGCCATCGACGGGGTGGGAGCGCAGCAGCTCCTCCGTCTCCATGGCCAGCATGTTGCGGTACATCATGGTGGTGGGCTTGACGAAGCTTTCCGAGACCGACAGCGCCGGCAGCTCCACCGGAAAGCCGCCGGCCATCAGGATGCCGCGCTTCACGTCGTCCACGCGCTGCTTGAAATGGGCGTGGCAGGGCTGCAGGTCGGACCAGGTGTTGACGATGGCGATGACCGGCTTGCCCGTCCACTCCTCCGGCGCGTAGCCCATCTGCATGGCGCGGGAGCGGTGGCCGAAGCTGCGCAGATCGGCCGGGCCGAACCAGCGGCGGCTGCGCAGCGTGTCCGGCGTCTTGCGGGGCGGGTTCATGGCGTCCTCCGGTCGCTTGTTAACGCAACCATGACCAAAACCGCCGGCTTGGCAAGAGCGCGGACTGTTGAATCAGTGCGCGAAGATGTCCGGCTCGTCCCAGCCCAGCACGTCCAGCCGGCCGCGGGTGGGCAGGAAGGCGAAGCATTCCTCGGCCAGCTCCAGCCGCTTCTCGCGCCGCAGCACCGCCTCCAGCTTCGCCCACAGCGCATGCAGGTGCAGCACGTCGGAGGCGGCATAGGCCATCTGCTCCGGGGAGAGGTCGAGGCTGCCCCAGTCCGAGCTCTGCTGCTGCTTGGACAATTCCACGCCCAGCAGGTCGCGGCACAAATCCTTCAGCCCGTGCCGGTCGGTGTAGGTGCGCACCAGCTTGGACGCGATCTTGGTGCATTTCACCGGCGCCACGCGGATGCCCAGCGCCAGCTGCAGCATGCCCACGTCGAACCGGGCGAAATGCATCAGCTTCACCACCGCGGGGTCGGCCATCAGGCGCTTGAGATTGGGGCAGTCGGCGCCCCGTCCGCCGAGCTCGGGCGGGACGATCTGCACCAGATGCGCCTGCCCGTCGCCGGCGGAAATCTGCACCAGGCACAGCCGGTCCCGCCGCGGGTCGAGCCCCATGGTCTCGGTGTCCACGGCGATGCTGGGGCCGAGATCGAGCCCGTCCGGCAGGTCGTGCCGGTGCAGATGGATGGTGGCGTTGGCGGTGAACTGGGTGATGTCGGCCATGGGCGGCGGCGTAGCAGGCGGGCGGGCCGCGCGTCCAGCCCGGCCCGCGACGACGGCGGCACCGCTACCGCCCGCCGAAGCCCGAGCCCACGGCGATGCCCTTGAAGATCGTCCGGTGCAGCAGGATGGTCAGTGCCAGCCCGGGCGCCATGGAGATCGTGGCACCCGCCATCATGTAGTTCCACTGCGTGCCCTGCTGGCCCTGGAACAGCGTCAGGCCGAGCGGCAGGGTGGCGTGCTCCGGCCCGTTCACCGCGACCAGCGGCCAGAGAAAGGCGTTCCACTGGCCGGTGAAGGTGAACAGCGCCAGCAGCCCCAGTGCCGGCAGGGCGAGCGGCAGGAAGATGGTGAGCAGGATGCGCCAATGCGCCGCCCCGTCGATCATCGCGGCATCCTCCAATTCCTGAGGCACCGACAGGAAGAACTGACGCATCAGGAAGGTGCCGAAGGAGCTGAAGGCCATCGGCACGATCAGGCCCTGATAGGTGTCGAGCCAGCCGATCCACGACATCATCAGGAACAAGGGAATGACGATCACCGCCTGCGGCACCATCAGCGTGCCGAGATAGACCAGGAACAGCGGGCCGCGTCCGGCGAAATGCAGCCGCGCGAAGGCGTAGCCGCCGAGGCTGGAGACCACCAGCACGATGGCGGTGATGCTGCCGGCGACGATGAAGCTGTTGAGGAAGAACTGGCCGAACGGCAGGTACTCCCAGGCCTGGACGAAATTGCCCCATTGGAACTCGGTGGGCAGCAGGCGCGGCGGCACCGCGAACACCTCGCGGTCGCGCCGCAGCGCGTTGCTGACCATCCAGAAGAACGGGAACAGGAAGACGCAGGCGGTCACTGCAATCGCGCCCAACCGTACCCAGGGCCAAAACCTACGCATCGTAATGCACCCAGCGCCGTTGCAGGTGCAGTTGCAGCGCGGTCAGCGCCATGATCACCGCGAACAGCACCCAGGCGATCGAGGAGGCATAGCCCAGCCGATAGACCACGAAGCCCTGGTTGTAGATGGCATAGCCCAGCGTGGTGGTGGACGAGCCGGGTCCGCCGCGGGTCAGCGCATAGACCTGGTCGAAGGTCTGCAACGAGGTGATCGCCGTCAGCACCGTGCCGAAGAACAGCGACGGCGAGATCAGCGGCAGCTTGATCTTCCAGAACCGCGCCCACGCGCCGGCGCCGTCGATGGCGGCGGCGTCGAGATAGGTGGCCGGAATCGCCTCCAGCGCCGCGCCGAACAGCAGCATGTTGTAGCCGAAATGCGACCACAGCGAGACCAGCACGATCGCCTGCAAGGCGAGGCGCGGATCGGTGATGATGTTCGGCACCGTCAGCCCCAGCCCCGCGAAGCCCCATTCGATCACCCCGCCGGGCGAGAGCATCAGCAGCCAGACCAGCGCCACGCCGACCAGCGGCGTGAAGGTGGGCAGGAAGAACACGAGGCGGAACAGCGTGCGGCCCCAAGGCAGACTGCTGATCCACACCGCCATGGCCAGCGCCAGCACGATGTTGAGCACCAGATATTCCGCGGTGTAGGCCAGCGTGGTCGCCAGCACGCCCCAGAACACCGGGTCCGCCGTGAACAGGCGGCGGTAGTTGGCGAGGCCGATGAACGACGTCTCGCCCATCACCTGCCAATTGGTGAAGCTCAGCGCCAGCGAGGCGGCGAGCGGCAGCAGCAGGAACAGGGTGAGGCCCAGCAAGCCGGGCGCGAGGAACAGCGCGGCGGTCGTGGCATCGCCGCGCCGGCGCCTGCTTGCCATGCGGCGCAGACTACTGGGTCGCGAGGGTCTGGATGGTCTCCAGCACCTTCTCCGGCGTCTCGCTGCCGGCATAGGCCAGCGGGGCGTATTGCAGGAACAGCGCGGAGACGACGGACCAGTTGGGCGTGGTGACGAAGGGTTCGGCCGTGGCCAGCGCCGCGTTGATCGCCTCGCGCGCCCCGGTCACGTCCTGGGCGGCGGTGGCGAACCAGTTCTCCTGGAACGCCTTGCGGGCGCTGAAGGCGCGGCCGGCCTCGGCGAGATATTTCTCCGCCTCCGGCCCGGTCATCACCTGCACCGCCTTCCAAGCCGCGTCCTTGTTGCGGCTGGTCGCGGAAATGCCGAAGCCCGACCCGGCGGTGATGGTGATGCTGCCGGCCGAGCGCACCGGCACCGGCGCCACGCCCACGCGGAAATTCGCCTTCTTCTTGATGTTGAGAAGCTGCCACGGCCCATCGACGTACATCGCCACGTTGCCCGCGGTGAACCGCCCGTTGGCGACGGAGGAGGATTGCGTGCCGCTCGCCGGGAACAGCGGCGCCACCTTCTCCTTCGTCACCAGCGCGACGTAGTCGGCGAAGGCTTTCTTCAGCCCGGCATTGGTGAGATCGAGATCGCCCTTGTCGCTGAGGTAGCTGGCCCCCTTGGAGCGGGCGAAGGCGATGAAGGCGTCCGGCTCGCTCACCGCGAAGCCGTAAGTGCCGTCCTTGGTCAGCGCGCGGGCGGCCTTCATGAACGCCTCTTCCGTCCAGCCCGGGCGGGGTTCGGGCAGGCCGGCCTTGGCAAACAGTTCGGTGTTGTAATAGAGCACCAGCGGCCCGAAATCATAGGGCAGCGCGTATTGCTTGCCGCCGCGTTGCAGCCCCTTGATGATCGAGGGCTCGAAGGCGCCGATATCGAACTTGTCCGCGGCGATGCGCGCGTCGAGCGGCTCCATCAGCTGGGCGAAGCCGGGGGCGCGCAGGCTTTGCAGGCTGATGATGTCCGGCAGCTTGCCGGAGGCGGCGAGCACCGGCAGCTTGGTCCAGTAGTCGGGGAAGGAGGTGGTCTGGAACTCGACGGTGATGTCGGGATATTTCTCGTGCACCAGCTCGGCGACATGCTTCCACGCCACCACCTCCGGCTCCGAGCCCGACCACATGAACCAGGTGAGCTTCACCTCCGCCCGCGCCGTGGCGGCGCAGGCGATCGTGAGCAGGGCGGCGCAGGCGAGGCGCAGGACGGATCGCATTGTTCGGTTTCCCCCGGGCGGCCGCCGGCCGCCCCTGTTCTTGGCAAAAGACGTTGCCGCAGCATCAACGGGGTGTAAAGTCGCGGCCGAGCCGGCCGAATGAAATGCCGGCCGGGATACTGCCGGGAAACATCCATGACCGTTCCGATCCTGCTGACCGACGCGCAGATGCAGCGCTTCATCGCCCATGGCTATCTGCTGTTGCAGACCACGCTTCCCGAGGCGTTCCACCAGGAGATCTATCGCAAGTTCGACGCGCTGGCCGGCGAGGACGCGGCGCGCAATCCCGGCAACAACCTGCTGCCGGCGGTGCCGGAGCTGAACCAGGTGTTCAGCGACCCCGTGGTGCGCGGTGCGCTGACCAGCGTGCTCGGCCCTGACTACGTGATGCATCCGCACCGGGCACTGCACAACAACCCGCCCGGCTCCGACGCGCAGAACATGCACAAGGACAGCTACTGGGGCTATCTGCGCCGGGTGCGCAACCATCGCAGCCGCTGGGCGATGATCATGTACGTGCCGCAGGCGACACCGCCCGAGCGCGGGCCCACCGGCGTGGTGCCGGGCAGCCAGTACCAGATGCAGCTGCCGGACGAAGCGGTGATGCCCGAGGCGGCGGGCAGCCTGCAGGCCGGCGGGTTCCTGCTGATCCACTACGACATCTGGCACCGCAAGATGAAGAACTTCACGAACGACAAGCGGTTCATGATGAAGTTCGAGTTCATCCGCATGAACGCGCCGGCCCGGCCGAGCTGGGACCACAAGGACCCCGCCTGGCGGCTCGACGATCCGCCGGCCGTCGATCTCTCCGCCGTGTGGCGCCGGCAATGGGCCTGGCTGCGCGGAACCACCGCCGAGGCGAGCGCCAATGCCGTGCCGGCAGAGGCCGCATCCGGCCTGACCGATGCCGATCCGCGCCGCCGCCTCGCCGCCATCAGCGCGCTGGCCGGCAGCGCCGAGGCGGTGCGTGCCCATCTGCCCCAGCTCGCCGCCTGCCTGAACGACCCGTTCGAGCCGGTCTCGGTCGATGCCGCCTACGCCATGGCCTTCGCGGGCGCGGCCGCCCTGCCCTATCTGCTAGACGTGCTGAACGCGGACAGCGGCGAGGACCCGGACGGCAACCGCCGCAGCCATGACGGCAAGGCGCCCGACCCCGGCCGCCCCGCCCGCGGCGCCGCCTACGGGCTGGCGGAGATCGGCCTGCCCGCCGTGCCCGGCCTGCTCGCCGTGCTGCGCGAAGCCGGGCCGCATGGCCGCAAGCTCGCCGCCTTCGCCCTCGGCGAGATCGCCGGCACCGGGCCGGAGGTGACGGAGGCGCTGTGCCAGGCCACGGGCGACGCGGCCGCCGCGGTGCGCATCAACGCGGTGGAGGCGCTCGGCCTGAAGCCGGCCACGCCCGCCGGCATCGCCGCCCTGTCCCGCGCCATAAGGGACGAGGACCCGCAGGTGCGCTTCTCCGCCGCCCTCTCCCTCGCCCAGCTCGGCCCGGACGCGGAAGCGGCGGTGCCGGCGCTGGAAGGCGCGCTGACCGACGAGAACCGCTACGTGCCCGGCTATGCGGTGGAGGCGCTGGAACGCATCGCCTCGCCCTCGGCGATGCGGGTGCTGATGCCGTTCCTGAAAACCTCGCGCTGGTGCCCGCACACCTCGCCGGCCAGCATCTACTGACCGGCGCGGCGCGGGACGAGGCGCAGCAGGCTCATCACGCTGCCGGTCGCGGCGAAGCCCACGCCGAGCCATAGCGCCGTCGCCGGGCCGGCGCCGTGCCAGAGATTGAGGCACAGCGCCACCAGCGCGGCGCCGATGGTCTGGCCGAGCAGGCGGGACAGCGCCACCACCCCGCTCGCCCCGCCGGCCCGCCGCGCCGGGGCGGAGCTCATCAACGCGCGCAGGTTGGGCGACTGGAAGAAGCCGAATCCCGCGCCACAAACCAGCATGCGCAGCGTGATGGCGAGGTCGCCGGGCTGGGCCGGCAGCAGCGCCATCGCCGCCATGCCCAGGCTGAGCACCGCCAGCCCCAGCCCGCACAGCGCGCCGGCGGGGTAGCGGTCCGACAGCCGCCCGGCGATCGGCGCCATCAGCGCGACCACCGCGGGCCAGGGGGTGATCAGCAGCCCGGTCTCCACCGCGCTGCGTCCCAGCACCGACTGGAACAGGAAGGGCAGCGACACGAAGGCCAGCCCCTGGGTCGCGAAGGCGCAGAACGACGTGGCCGAGGACAGGGCGAAGACCGGCCGGCGGAACAGGTCGGCCGGCAGCATCGGCGCGGGATGGGCGCGCTGGCGCCACATCAACCCGGCCAGCGCCGCCAGCGCCACCGCCGCCTGCGCCGCCACCACATGCCAATCCGCCCCCTGCACGAAGCCGCCGATCGCCAGCACCAGCACGCCGAAGAACAGCGCGCAGAGAGCCGCCGCCGGCGCGTCGAACCGGTGGCGGGCGCGCGGCGTGTCCGGCAGGGTGCGCAGCGCCAGTGCCAGCGCCACCACGCCGACGGGCACGTTGACCAGGAACAGCCACGGCCAGCTCGCCACCGAGAGGATGGCGGAGGCCACGCTCGGCCCGGCGGTGAAGGACAGGCCGACCACCAGCGCGTTGGTGCCCACGGCGCGGCCCAGCCGGTCCGGCGGCGCGATGAAGCGGATCAGCGCGGTGTTCACGCTCATGATCGCCGCCCCGCCCAACCCCTGCAGCGCCCGCGCCACCACCAGGCTGGGCAGCGACCAGGCCAGCCCGCACCCCGCCGAGGCCAGCACGAACAGCACCACCCCCGCGACATAGATGCGCCGATGCCCGACGATGTCGCCCAGTGTCGCCAGCGGCAGCAGCACCGCGACCACCGCGAGCTGATAGGCATTCACCACCCACACCGCCGCCCCGGCGCTGGCGCCGAGATCGCGCGCGATCACCGGCAGGGCGGTGTTGGTGATGGCGCTGTCCAGCGCCGACAGGCTGATCGCCGCCCCGATCGCCGTCATCGCCGCGACCCGCGCGCGGGGTGGCAGGCCGCCTGTGATCGTCGGCATCCGCCCTCCGACAGGTCGAGGATGGCGCGCCCTGGTGGATTCGAACCACCGGCCGCCAGATTAGAAGTCTGGTGCTCTATCCAACTGAGCTAAGGGCGCGAAGCGGTCAGTGGGTCCAGTTCTCGGCGCGGCCGAAACGGAAATTGTCGGCGTAGGATTTGGGCTTCATCACCCGCTCGCGCGGCAGTTCCACCTCGTAGCTCCAGCCCTGGCGTTCGGCATGGGCCACGGCTTCGTCGCGGGTGGGGAATTTCAGGCGCAGCTGCTGGGTGGTGCTGCCGCCGCCGATCCAGCCCATCAGCGGGTCGGCCACCCGGGCCAGGCTGGGCACGAATTCCAGCACCCAGTCATGCGTCGCGGCCTGGCCGGACTGCATGGCGTTCTTCGGCTGGCGGAAAATACGGACCTTGCTCGCCATGCGCACCCCTGCGGATCGAAACCGGTTATCGGGGCGAGAGGATTCGAACCTCCGGCCCTCTGCTCCCAAAGCAGATGCGCTACCAGGCTGCGCCACGCCCCGACATGCGCCGGACCCTATGGGAATGGCCGCACGCAGGCAAGAACGGCGCGCGAAGGCGCTGACATCGCTTACATTCCCTCCACGCGGGCGGCATTCGCTTGACCCCGACGCGGGCGGAACCCTAATCCATCCCCATGGCCGAGATTCTCGCCGAGCTGTCCGACCTCGAGGTCGCGCGTGACGTGCTGGCCACCGAGGCGGCCGGGCTGCGCGCGCTAGCCGAGGCGCTGGACGAACGCTTCGCGCAAGCCGTCGATCTGCTCCAGGCCGCCACCGGGCGGGTGGTGGTGTCCGGCATGGGCAAGTCCGGCCATGTCGCGCGCAAGCTGGCGGCGACCCTGGCCTCCACCGGCACGCCCGCGCTGTTCGTCCACCCCGCCGAGGCCTCGCATGGCGATCTCGGCATGCTCGTGCCGGGCGACGCGGTGCTGGCCCTGTCCAATTCCGGCGAGACGGCGGAGCTGGCCGACCTCATCGCCCATGCCAGCCGCTTCGCCCTGCCGCTGGTCGCCATCACCGCGCGGGCGGAGAGCACCCTGGCGCGCGCCGCCGCCGTCGCGCTGATCCTGCCGCCGGCGCGCGAGGCCTGCCCGATGGGCCTGGCGCCCACCACCAGCACCAGCATGCAGCTCGCCCTGGGCGACGCGCTGGCCGTGGCCCTGCTGCGCCGGCGCGGCTTCGGCGCCGCGGATTTCCGCCGCATCCACCCCGGCGGCCGGCTGGGCGCGCGGCTGCGCCGGGCGCGCGACCTGATGCATGACGGCGCTGCCATCCCCCTCGCCCCCGCCGAGCTGGCGATGGACGCCGCCCTGGTGCTGATGACCGAGAAGCGCTTCGGCTGCCTCGGCGTGGTCGATGGCCAGGGCCGCCTCGCCGGCATCGTCACCGACGGCGATCTGCGCCGCCACATGGGCCCCGATCTGCTGCGCCGCACCGCCGGCGAGATCATGACCGCCGGCCCGCGCACCGTGGCGCCGGACACGCTGGCCGGCGAGGCGCTGCGCGACATGACCGCCCATGCCCGCCCGGTCACCGCCCTGTTCGTGGTGGACGCGGCCGGCCGGCCCGTGGGCATCCTGCACATCCACGACCTGCTGCGCGAGGGGGTGGCGTGATGGCCGCCGTTCCGCTGCGCCCGTCCGCCCCGCGCGACCGCGACCGGCTGATCGCCGCCCCGGCCCGCCGCGCCCCCACGCCCGGCGGCATCGCCTGGCGCCGGCGCATGGTGTGGATGGTCAAGATCGTGCTGCCGATCGGCGCCACGCTGCTGCTGGCCTCCATGGCGCTGTGGCCGGAGCTGGCCGGCGATGCCGAGCGCGCCCGCGTCTCCTTCCGCCGCGCCGCCACCGTGGCG
Organism: uncultured Rhodospirillales bacterium; assembly: GCA_945957135.1. Classification (GTDB taxonomy): domain Bacteria; phylum Pseudomonadota; class Alphaproteobacteria; order Acetobacterales; family Acetobacteraceae; genus CAMFLK01. The sequence continues at coordinate 4,824 of CAMFLK010000045.1, read as the reverse complement.
GCCGAGGGCGGGCAGATGATCGATCCCCGCTATCACGGCGTGGACGCGCAGGGCCGGCCCTACGTGGTCACCGCCGCCACCGCCCGCCAGGTGGGCGACGATCGCACCGACATGACCGCGCCCAAGGGCGACATCACCATGGACTCCGGCGCCTGGCTGTGGGGCGAGGCGCGCAACGGCGTGTACATGCAGAAGCTCGGCGTGCTCGACCTGTCGGGCGACGTCACGCTCTACCGCGACGACGGCACGGTGCTGCAGACCGAGTCCGCGACCATGGACATGAAGGCCGCCGCCGCCACCGGCAACCAGAAGGTGCACGCCGAAGGCCCGTTCGGCACGCTGGACGCCCAGGGCTTCGCCGCCACCGATCGCGGCGACGTGCTGCAATTCACCGGCCCCGGCCGGCTCGTGCTCCAGCCGGGCGGCCCCGCGCCCAAGGAGCCGGGCAAATGAGGCGCCTCCTGCCCCTGCTGCTGGGCCTCGCCTTCGCCTCCCCCGCCCTCGCCCAGCCGATCGACCTGTCCAGCGGCGGGCCGATCGACATCACCGCGCGCGACGGGTTCGAGTGGCACCAGAACGAGCAGCTGGTCATGGCCACCGGCGACGCCCGCGCGGTGCGCCAGGACGTGACGGTGATCGCCGACCGGCTGATCGCCCGCTACCGCAAGAAGGCCGGCACCGGCGCCGCGCCCGCCCAGCCGGTGTCCGCCGAGAGCGATTCCGGCGGCAACGAGATCTACCGGCTGGAGGCGGAGGGCAATGTCCGCATCTTCACCCCCACCGACCAGGCGGTGGCCGACCGCGCGGTGTACGACATCGACCAGGCGGTGCTGGTGCTCACCGGGCGCAACATGAAGCTGACCACGCCGCAGCAGGTGATGACGGCGCGCGACAGCATGGAATACTGGTCGCAGAAGCACATGGCGGTGGGGCGCGGCAACGCCGTCGTCATCACCACGGACGGGCGGCGCATCTCCGCCGACACGCTGGTGGGCTACACCGAGGACCCCAACGCCGACCCCAGCGCGCCCAAGCCGGCCCAGCCGGTCGCTGTCCAGGCGGGAGCGGGGGCGGGAGCGGGGGCGGGAGCGGGGGCGGGCAAGCCGGGCGACCCGCAGGCCACCACCGGCAAGCTCAAGCGCATGGAGGCGTTCGGCAACGTGGAGGTGCGCACCAACGTGGACATCGTGCGCGGCGACCGCGGCGTGTACGTGCCGGAGACCGGCATCGCCCGCATCGTCGGCCATGTGCGGGTGACGCACGGGCAGGACCAGCTCAACGGCCCCGCCGCGGACGTGAACATGAAGACCGGCATCGCCCATCTGATCGCCGATCCCGGCGGGCGCGTCTCCGGCCTGATCATGCCCAACGACGCCACCGACGCCTCCGCCGCCGGCGCGCCGAAGCCGGCCACCCCCGGCCCCGTCGATACCAGGGGCCTCGCCAAGCCGCCCACCCCCCTCCGTCCGGGAGCCCGGCCATGAACGAGATGCGCCCCGCCGGCGAGTCCAAGGCGCCCGATCTGCGCGTGCTGCCCGGCGGCGCCGGCCTGGCCGCGCGCGGGGTGGGCAAGGTGTACAAGAAGCGGCCGGTGGTGCGGAACGTCTCCATCTCGCTGCGCCGGGGCGAGGCGGTGGGGCTGCTCGGCCCCAACGGCGCCGGCAAGACCACCACCTTCTACATGATCGTCGGGCTGGTGCGGCCGGAGACCGGGGCGATCAGCCTGGACGGGCACGACATCACCGGCCTGCCGATGTATCGCCGCGCCCGGCTGGGCATCGGCTACCTGCCGCAGGAGGCCAGCGTGTTCCGCGGCCTGACCGTGGAGCAGAACGTGATGGCCGCGCTGGAGGTGATCGAGGGCGACCGCGACCGGCGCGACCAGATGCTGGACGAGCTGCTCGCCGAGTTCGGCATCGGCCATCTGCGCCGCACCCCGGCGCTGGCCCTGTCCGGGGGCGAGCGGCGGCGCGTGGAGATCGCCCGGGCGCTGGCCACCCAGCCCAGCTACATCCTGCTCGACGAGCCGCTGGCCGGCATCGACCCGATCGCGGTGGGCGAAATCCGCGACCTCGTCTCCCATCTCAAGCATCGCGGCATCGGCGTGCTGATCACCGACCACAACGTGCGCGAGACGCTGGAGATCATCGACCGCGCCTATATCCTGCACGACGGCGAGGTGCTGATGGAAGGCCGGCCGCAGGAGGTGGTGGCCCATGAAGGGGTGCGCCGCGTGTACCTTGGCGAAAGGTTCTCGCTGTAACATCTGCGTATGCGGCGATCGCAGCACGATTCTTGCTTGCCATCCGAGGCGGAGCGCAGTGGAGTGCGCGGCGGGGGCGGAACCGTGCCGCCCGCAACGCCCCACCTGAAAGGCCCGAGCCGCTAGCCCATGGCGATCGCCCCCCGCCTCGACCTCCGCCAATCGCAGACGCTGGTGATGACGCCGCAGCTGCGGCAGGCCATCAAGCTGCTGCAGTTCTCGAACGTCGAGGTCGCCGCGTTCATCGAGGAGGAGCTGGAACGCAACCCGCTGCTGGAGCGCGACGAGGCGGGCGAGGGCGGCGCGCCGGAACGTCCCGCGCTCGACCAGCGCGAGGCCACGCCGGACAGCGAGGCGCGCGACACCGCGGAGGCGATGACCTCCGAGGTGATGGCCGCCGAGGCCAGCGCGCCGCTCGACGCCGCCGACGCCGAGCCCTACGATCCCGGCGGCGCGTCCGACGGCAATCGCGGCGGCTCCCACAGCTTCGACGGCGACGAGCGCGGCATCGACGAGTTCGCCGAGAGCGCGCCCAACCTGCGCGAGCATCTCGGCGAGCAGCTCCGCCTGTCCTTCGACGATGCGACGGACCGGCTGATCGGCGCCTGCCTGATCGCCATGCTCGAACCCTCCGGCCGCCTGTCCGGCACGCCGGAGGCGCTGGCCGAATCGATGGGCGCCGAGCTCGCGCGGGTGGAGGCGGTGCGCGCGCGCATGATGCGCTTCGACCCCGTGGGCATGTTCGCCGTCGATCTGCGCGAATGCCTCGCCGTGCAGCTCGCCGAATTGAACCGGCTGGACCCGGCGATGCAGGCCCTGCTCGACCATCTCGACCTGCTGGCACGGCGCGACCTGCGCGCGCTGATGGCGGTGTGCGGCGTGGACGGCGAGGACCTCGCCGACATGATCGGCGAGATCCGCCGGCTGGACCCCAAGCCCGGCGCGCTGTGGGACGCCACCCCGCCGCAGCCGGTGGTGCCGGACGTGCTGATGCGCGCCGCGCCGGATGGCGGCTGGACGCTGGAGCTGAACCCCGAGACCATGCCGCGCGTGCTGGTGAACCAGAGCTTCACCACGCGGGTGATGCCCAAGGCCTCGCGCGAGGATCGCGGCTTCATCGCGGAGAAGCTGCAAACCGCGACCTGGCTGGTGAAATCCCTCCAGCAGCGCGCCCAGACCATCCTGAAGGTGGCCGCCGAGATCGTGCGCCGGCAGGACGGGTTCTTCCGCCACGGCGTGTCGCATCTGCGCCCGCTGATCCTGCGCGACATCGCCGAGGCGGTGGAGATGCACGAAAGCACGGTCAGCCGCGTGACCTCCAACAAATACATCGCCACCCCCAGGGGGGTGTTCGAGCTGAAATACTTCTTCACGACGGCCATCGCCGGCACCGCCGGCGGCGAGGCGCACAGCGCCGAGGCCATCCGCCACCGCATCCGCGCCATGGTCGCCGCGGAAACGGTTCAGGACATCCTGTCCGACGATGCCATCGTGGCCGCCCTGCGCCGGGAAGGCGTGGACATCGCCCGGCGGACCGTGGCCAAATACCGGGATGCGCTGAACATCCCAAGCTCGGTGCAGCGCAAACGGGAGAAGGCCGTGCCGGCTTGATGCAGACCGCGCCCACCCTCAAGGCGGGGCGGGCGGGCGCATCCGACCATCTGCCGGCAAGGCGGTCCCGAACAAAGGACGTGAGGACGCTTGGAATGCAGATCACGGTTTCCGGCAAGCAGGTTGACCTGTCCGACGCACTGCGCACGCGGGTCTCCCAGCAACTCGACACCATCGCCGGCAAATACTTCGACCACGCGCTGGAGGCGCATGTCACCTTCAGCCGCGCGCGCAGCTTCTTCACCTGCGACATCAACGTACATGCCGGCCGCGGCCTGACGCTGCGCGGCGAGGGCGAGGCGGCGGACGCCAACAGCGCGTTCGATGACGCCGCGGAACATATCGCCAAGCGCCTGCGCCGCTACCGACGACGCGTGAACGAACACGCCCGCGACGCCGCCCAGCGCGAACGCCCGCAGGCCGCGCGCCAGTACATCCTGCGCCAGGAGGAGAGCGAACAGCCCAGCCCGAACGGCGCCACCTACGCCACCGTGGTCGCCGAGACGCCGGCGGAGATCGAGATCCTCAGCGTCAGCGACGCGGTGATGCGCATGGACCTCGCCGACCAGAAGCTGCTGATGTTCCGCAACAGTACCACCAGCGAACTGAACGTGATCTACCGGCGCGAGGACGGCCATATCGGCTGGATCGACCCGGCGCGTTCGAACTGATACCGGCCCGCACGGCAACGGCGCGTCCGTTGCCGTGCGGGCTCCTTCGCTTATTGCGATTGTGCTTTCGTTGCGTGGGCTGGCGTCAAGGCGCGCTTCGCTCAAGGGCCTTGACTCCATCCCCCGCAACGAAGCCAGGGCCAACGTGCGAAGAATGAGGAGAAGTGAACCTCTTCTTCACCCGTTTCTTTGTTCGGCTGAAAGGGGCCGTTTCCCCGCCCCGGCCTTGCTCCCGAAAGGCGCCGCGCGCAGGGGCTGTCTCTTATACACATCTGACGC
>CAMFLK010000044.1 GCA_945957135.1 uncultured Rhodospirillales bacterium | reverse complement strand
CGAGACAAATACCCAACAGAACGCCGCCAACGTATCCCTTCCATTCCATGATGCAAATTTCAAAGAACAAAATCCAACCGACAAAACCCGCTTGGCAGCAGGTCCGCCGGCTTATCGACTCGCACCCTTCAGCGCGAAGCCGAGAGTTGTATCTGAACCGCGGCGAAGAAGCAAGTGCCCGTCCGCTTCGGTGGACGGGGATTTAGGCGAGTCCGGCACGGGGGTCAAGCCCCAAGATTCAACCCTGCCACGCGCTCCTGCCAAACCCGGTACCATTCGGCGAAGCGCGGTATCCCTACCGAGAGAGGCGTGGTCGGCGCGAAGCCGGTCAGCGCCCCGATGGCATCCACCGAGGCACAGGTCTCCTCCACATCCGCAAGCGGGCGCGGCGCGTGGTTCAGCACCGCGCGCCGGCCGAGCGCCGTTTCGAGCAGGGCAATGAGCTCGCCGACGGTCTCGCTACGATTGTTGCCAATGTTCAGAACGCGTGCCGCCGGGCCTTCCGGCGGGCGATCGAGCGCGCCAACCACGCCGGCGACGATGTCGTCCACATAGGTGAAATCGCGCTTCAGCCGCCCCTCGTCGTACACGGTGATCGGCTCGCCCGCGAGAATCGCGCGGGCGAACATGAAATAGGCCATGTCCGGCCGCCCCCACGGGCCATAGACGGTGAAGAAGCGCAGGCCGGTCTGGGGGATGGCGTAGAGATGGCCATAGGCATGGCTCATCAGCTCGTCCGCCCGCTTGGTCGCCGCGTAGAGCGAGAGCGGCGTGTCCACCCGGTCGGTCTCGGTGAACGGCAGCACCCGGTTCGCGCCATAGACGGATGATGAGCTTGCGTACACAAGATGCTGACATTTCGGCATATTTCTAGCCAACTCGAGCATCACGAGATGACCGATCAAATTCGATGAGGCATAGGACCACGGGTCCACCATCGAGTGGCGGACGCCCGCCTGCGCCGCGAGATGGACGATGCGGTCGATGTCCGGATGCGCGACCGCCAGCGCCTGTATCGCCGCGCGGTCGGAAATATCGAGCTCGTGGAAGCTGAACCCGTCCTGCGGCTCCAGCCGCGCCAGGCGCGCGCGCTTCAGCCGCACGTCGTAATAGGCATTGACGTTGTCGATGCCGATCACCCGCTCGCCGCGGGCCAGCAGCGCCTCGGCGACGTGGTAGCCGATGAAACCGGCCGCGCCGGTCAACAAAATGCTCACGTCCCGCTCCGCATTGCGCCGCGCTCTGTAACCATGCCGGACACGCGGCGACAAGCGGGCGCCGATTGCCGCCGGCGCCGCCCGCGCGCTACATGGTCAACGACGCGAAGCGGAGACAACGCATGCGCCACTTCCCGATCATGCTCGACCTGCAGGGGGCCCGCGCGCTCGTGCTGGGGCAGGGCGACATGGCGCAGCGCGAGGCGGCCATGCTGCGCGAGGCGGGGGCGGACGTGCGCATGGATTTCCGGTTCGCGCCCGCCCTGCTGGAAGGCTGTGCGCTGGCGATCGGCGTGGATGCGCCGGAGGCGGAGCTGGTCGCGCTTTCGCTTGCCGCGCGGGCGGCCCGCATTCCCGTCAACATCGCCGGCCGGCCGGATCTGTGCAGCTTCACCCGGCCGCCCCGCGACCCCGTGCCGTTCGTCTGGCCCGCCGAAACGGTGTTCCTGGTCGGCGCCGGACCGGGGGACGCGGAGCTTCTCACCCTGCGCGCGCGGCACCTGCTCGGCGAGGCCGACGTGATCCTGCACGACCGGCTGATCGGCGGCTCGGTGCTGTCGCTCGCGCGGCCGGATGCCGAGCGCGTCTTCGTCGGCAAGGCCCGCGCGAATCACCGCATGCCCCAGGACGAGATCAACGCCCTGCTCATCCGCCTCGCCCGCGCCGGCCGGCGGGTGTTGCGGCTGAAGGGCGGCGACCCCTTCATCTTCGGCCGCGGCGGCGAGGAGGTGGAGGCGTTGGCACGCGCCGGCATCGCCGTGGAAATCGTGCCGGGCGTCACCGCAGCCCTGGCTTGCGCCGCGCAGATGGGCATTCCCCTGACCCATCGCGACGTGGCGCGCAGCGTGACCTTCGTCACCGGCCATACCCAGGACGGCCGGCTCGACCTCGATTTCGCGACGCTGGCGCAAAGCCGCGCCACGCTCGCGGTCTATATGGGCATCGCCTCCCTGCCCCAGCTGCGCGACGGGCTGCTGGCGGAGGGGTTCGACCCCGCCACGCCGGCGATCCTGATCGAGCGCGGCGGCAGCCCCGCCTTGCGCAGCCTGCGCGGCACGCTCGACCGGCTGGTGGCCGAGGCGCCCGCCTGGTCCTCCGGCGGCCCGACGCTGACGCTGATCGGCGCCGTGGTGGGCAGGGGCGTGGCGCGCGAGGCGGAAGCCGTCGCGGCCTGACGATCATGCGCCTTCCCGCCGCCCTGGCCCCCCTGCGCCATCCGCTGTTCCGCATGCTGTGGTCCGCCAACATCGTGGTGGCGATGGGCGTGTGGATGCAGAACACCGGCGCCGGCTGGCTGATGACCACGCTGGCGCCCGACCCGCTGATCGTCAGCCTGGTGCAGCTCGCCACCATCCTGCCGGTGTTCCTGCTCGCCCTGCCCGCGGGGGCGCTGGCGGACATCATCGACAAGCGCCTGTTCATCATCGGCACTCAGAGCTGGATGCTGGCGGCCGCGGTGATCCTGACGGTGCTGACCTATGCCGGCCAGACCGGCGCGGTGGGGTTGCTGGTGCTCACCTTCGCCATCGGCGCCGGCTCGGCGATGAACAATCCGGCCTGGGGCTCGGTGATGGCCGAGGTGGTGCCGCGGCACGATCTGGCGCAGGCGATCGCGCTCAACGGCGTGGGTTTCAACCTGGCCCGCGCGGTGGGGCCCGCGATCGCGGGCATGCTGGTGCTGGCGGGCGGGCCGGCGCTGGCCTTCGGGCTGAACGCGCTGTCCTATCTCGCGGTGATCGGCGTGCTGCTGATGTGGCATCGCCGGCGCCGGCCCAGCGCCCTGCCGCGCGAGCACCTGATCTCCGCCATGCGCGCCGGCATGCGCTTCGCGCGGCACACGCCCACCATGCGCGCGGCGATGCTGCGCTCGGTGGCGTTCTTCTTCTCCGCCGCGGCGCCCTGGGCGATGCTGCCGCTGGTGGTGCGCGAGCGGCTGGAGCTGGGGGCCGGCACCTACGGCATCATGCTCGGGCTGATGGGCGTGGGGGGCGTGTCGGCCGGCATGCTGCTGCCGCAGATCCGCAGCCGGCTGTCGCGCGGCAACACGGTGTATGTCACCTCCACGCTTTCCTGCCTGGGCATCGGGCTGCTGGCGATGTCCACCCACTGGCTGCCGGCGGCGCTGGCCATGGTGCTGTTCGGCATCGGCTGGGTGGCGTCCTCCGCCGTCACCCAGGGGGCCGCGCAGATGGCGGCGCCACCCTGGGTGCGCTCGCGCGCGCTGGCCATTTTCCAGCTGGCCTTCAACGGCGCGCTGGGGGCGGGAACGGTGTTCTGGGGCTGGCTGGGCACGCAGGCGGGGCTGCAGGTCTCGCTGCTGGCCGCCTCCGGCAGCGGCCTGCTGCTCGCCGTGCTGGCCCGACGCTTCGACATCGACCTCGCCGAGCCCACCGCCGGGGCCAACCCGGCCGACCCGCTGGAGCCGGAAGAGGTGGCGCCGGAATTGCGGCAGGTGGTGCGTGAAGCCCGCAACCGGGTGCTGGAATCGCAGCACTACCGCATCGATCCGGCCGACCAGGAGGCATTCCTTTCCGTGATGGCCGAAGTACGCGACGTGCGCGGCCGCTGCGGGGCTGCGAGTTGGCAACTGTATGAAGATGTCGCCCATGCCGAGGGATGGCTCGAAGTCTGGACCGTCGAGAACTGGACCGATCACCTCCGTGAGGCGATGCGCATGAGCGGCGCGGATCGTGCCGTGCTGGCACGGGCGATGGCGTTCCACCGGGGCGACCCGGTGGCGCCGATGCGCTATCTGGCGGTGCCGCCGCATCGCCTGGTGCAACCGGAGGGGTCCGTGCCCAAATTCGGACCGATGAGTGGATTTCTGCAAGCAAGCCCGGAGAAGAACCGATGAAGACCCGCAACGCGCTGCCCTCCAACGCGAAATCCGCGGCGATCGCGCTGCTCAACGCCCGCGTCGCCGACACGATCGACCTGGCGCTGGCGGTGAAGCAGGCGCATTGGAACGTGAAGGGGCCGCAATTCATCGCCGTGCACGAAATGCTCGACAAGCTGCGCGACGAGCTGGACGACCACGTGGACACCATGGCCGAACGCGTCACCGCGCTGGGCGGCATCGCGCTGGGCACGGTGCAGACCACCGCCAAGGCCAGCACGCTCGATGCCTACCCCACCGACATCACCAGCGTGCCCGACCACCTGAAGGCGCTGATCGACCGGCTGGGCAAGCTCGGCAACGCCACGCGCAAGGATATCGATGCCGCGGCCGAGGCGGGGGACGCCGGCACGGCGGATGTGTTCACCGGCATGTCCCGCGGCCTGGACAAGTGGCTGTGGTTTCTGGAATCCCATCAGCCCGCCTGAATTTCCACGACGACGATCGGGCTTGAGGCGATTCGGGGGCACTCGCTAGAGTGCCCCCGATGATTCGGAACACAATATGAACGATCTGTTCGGCGCGCCGAAACCCAAGCGGCAGGAGCAGGCGCGCGACGACGCGCCGCGCGAGGCCGGCTATTCGGCGAAGGATATCGAAGTCCTCGAAGGGCTCGAACCCGTCCGCCGCCGGCCGGGCATGTATATCGGCGGCACCGACGAGGCCGCGCTGCACCATCTGGCCGCCGAGATCATCGACAACGCGATGGATGAGGCGGTGGCCGGCCATGCCAGCTTCATCGAGGTGTCGCTGGAGGAAGGCGATTTCCTCACGGTGCGCGACAATGGCCGCGGCATTCCGGTCGATCCGCACCCCAAGTTCAAGCCGCTGAGCGCGCTGGAGGTGATCCTCACCACGCTGCATTCCGGCGGGAAGTTCAGCGACAAGGTCTATGAAACCTCCGGCGGCCTGCATGGCGTGGGCAGTTCGGTGGTCAACGCGCTATCCGCCGTGCTGGAGGTGGAGGTGGCGCGCGAGCGGGTGCTGTGGAAGCAGTCCTACGCGCGCGGCAAGCCGGTCACCAAGCTGGAGAATGCCGGGCCGGTGCAGAACCGCCGCGGCACATCCATCCGTTTCAGGCCCGATCCCGAGATTTTCGGCGCGCTGCATTTCGTCCCCGCGCGGCTCTACCGCATGTGCCGCTCCAAGGCTTACCTGTTCCGCGGCGTGCAGATCCGCTGGAGCTGCGCCCCTGCCCTGCTCGGGCCCAAGGACGAGACGCCGGCGGAGGCGGTGCTGCACTTCCCCGGCGGCCTGCGCGACAGCCTGGAAGCCGATATCGGCACGTCCGGCCGGGTGATCCCGCTCTGGGCCGGCGAGGCCGATTTCCCCGCCGCCAACGGCACGCGCGCCGGGCGGGCGGAATGGGCGGTGGCGTGGCTGGAGGGTGGCGAGGGCTTCGTCCACTCCTACTGCAACACGGTGCCGACCAGCCAGGGCGGCACGCATGAGGCGGGATTCCGCAGCGCCCTGCTGAAAGGTCTGCGCGCCTGGGGCGAGCATCGCGGCAACCGCCGCGCGGCCCAGGTGACGGCGGAGGACCTGCTCGCGGGCATGGCCGCCAAGCTCTCCGTCTTCGTGCGCGATCCGCAATTCCAGGGCCAGACCAAGGAAAAACTCACCAGCCCGGAGGCCGCGCGGCTGGTGGAAGCGGCGCTGCGCGACCGGTTCGACCATTTCCTGGCCGGCGATCCCGCCCAGGCCGACAATCTTCTGGCCTTCGCCATCGAGCGCGCGGAGGAACGGCTGCGGCGGCGGGAGTTGAAGGACACGCCGCGCAAATCCGCCACCCGCCGCCTGCGCCTGCCCGGCAAGCTGGCCGATTGCACGGTGGAGGACGCGGCGCGCACCGAGTTGTTCCTGGTGGAGGGCGACAGCGCCGGCGGTTCCGCCAAGCAGGCGCGCGACCGGTCGATCCAGGCGGTGCTGCCGCTGCGCGGCAAGATCCTCAACGTCGCCAGCGCCAGCACGGAGAAGCTGCGGCAGAACCAGGAGCTGAAGGATCTGATCGAGGCGCTGGGCTGCGGTGTGGGCGAACGGTTCGACCGCACGCGCCTGCGCTACGGCCGCGTCATCATCATGACCGATGCCGACGTGGACGGCGCCCACATCGCCAGCCTGCTGATGACGTTCTTCTATCGCGAGCTGCCGGAGCTGGTGCGCCACGGCCATGTCTATCTCGCCCAGCCGCCGCTCTACCGGCTGACCCAGGGCGCCAAATCGATCTACGCGATGGACGACACCGATCGCGAGCGCAAGGCCAGGCTGTTCAAGGCGAGCAGCAAAATCGAGGTCAGCCGCTTCAAGGGGCTCGGCGAAATGCCCCCGTCCGCGCTGAAGGAAACCACGATGGACCCGACCAAACGGGTGCTGCTGAAGGTGGTGGCCGCGCCGGAGGAACGGGCGCAGACCAGTGAGCTGGTGGAGAGCCTGATGGGCCGCAAGCCTGAGCTGCGCTTCCAGTTCATCCAGGAACACGCGCGCAGCGTGGTGGACCTCGACATATAAAGGTCCATGGAGGCAACGGATTCACCCCGGCGCGGCCGGGGTGAATCCGTTTGGAATCAAACCGCCTTCTTCAGGGTCGGCGAAGCCTTGAAGCGCACGGTCTTGCCGGCCTTCACCTTGATCGGCTCGCCGGTGCGCGGATTCAGGCCCTTGCGCGCCTTGGTCTTGCGCACGGTGAAGGTGCCGAAGCTCGGCAGGGTGAACTTGCCGTTCTTCTTCATTTCCTTGACGATCGCCGCCATCAGGTCGCCGGCCGCGCGGTTGGCGGCGGTACCGGTCAGCGTCGCGGAATTCTGCAGCACCTGGGCGATGAATGCCTTAGACATGCGTTATCCAGTCCTTTCTGTTTTCATTGCGCATCGCGAACCCTTCGCGAATCGCGGGAAGCACAGGCTTCTTGCAAAGCCTCCGCCTCCTAACAGGGGGTTTTCTCAGTTGCAAAAGGTTTCTTTGCGAAACCACGGAGATCACGCGTTTTTTTGCCCGAAGTGACGGTTTCGCCGCCATCTTCCCACCACAATGGCGTGCCTCCACGCCTTTCCGATCCGACGCAGACAGGACCTTCATGAAGCCCGGCACCCCGCTTCCCGCGACCGAAACCATCAACCCACGCTTTCGCGAGCTGGACAACTGGGCGCCGCTCGCGTCCCTCCAGGCGATGTGGGAAGGCCAGCTCGCCGCCGTCGCCGCGGTCGGCCCGGCTCTGCCTTCCATCGCCGCCGCGGTGGAAGCGGCGGTGCCGCGTCTCTCCAATGGCGGAAGGCTGGTCTATGCCGGCGCCGGCACCTCAGGACGCATCGGCGTGCAGGACGGCGCGGAGCTGCCCCCCACCTTCAACTTTCCACAGGACCGCCTGGTGCTGCTGATGGCCGGCGGCGCCCAGGCCTTCACCACCTCCATCGAGAACGCGGAGGACGACCAGGACGCCGCCGCCATCGCGATCGCCACGCACGGCATCGGTGCGGCGGATGTGGTGATCGGCATCGCCGCAAGCGGCAACACGCCCTTTACCGTCGCCTGCGTCCGGGCCGCGCGCGAAGCGGGGGCACTCACCATCGGCGTCGCCAACAGCCCGGGTGGCAGCCTGCTCGCCGCAGCGCAAATCCCCATCCTGGTGGAGACGGGGGCCGAGGTGGTGGCCGGCTCCACGCGCATGAAGGCGGGCACCGCGCAGAAAGTGGTGCTGAACCTGTTCTCCACGCAGGTGATGGTGATGATGGGCCATCTGCATGAAGGGCTGATGGTGGACATGCTGGCGCGCAACGCCAAGCTGCGCGATCGTGCCGTGCGCATGCTGCGCCATCTCACCGGCCGCGACGACGCGGCGATCGCCGCGGCGCTGGCGGAGGCTGGAGGAAACATGAAGATCGCGATGCTGGTTCTGCAAGGCGTGTCGGCGGCCGATGCCGCCGCCCTGCTGAAGCGCCATTCCGGCGTGTTGCGCCGCGCGCTGGCGGAGCTGGCGCGATGATCGCGATTTCCGCACCCCATATCTTCGACGGTCTCGAATCCCATGGCGAGGGCGTGGTGCTGGTCGAGGATGGCCGCATCGTCGGCATCGCGCCGGAGGCGCCGGCGGGCGTGCCGGTGGACGAGTGGCAGGACGACACGATGCTCGTGCCCGGCTACATCGATCTGCAGGTGAATGGCGGCGGCGGCGTGATGTTCAACGACGAGACCAGCGTCGAAGGCCTGTCCGCCATCGCCTCTGCGCATGCCCGTGCCGGCACCACGGCCATCCTGCCCACGCTGATCAGCGGCACGCGCGACCAGCTGCGCGCGGCGCTGGCGGCCGGACAGGCTGCGCTGGCGGCGAAGATCCCGGGAATCGCCGGTCTGCATCTGGAAGGTCCGTTCCTCGCCCTCGCGCGGCGCGGCGTGCATCCCGCCGCCAACATCACGGCGATGACGGAAGACGATCTGGCGATGCTCGCCGCCCCCTTCCCCGCGCCCTTGATGGTGACGCTGGCGCCGGATGCGGTGAGCCCCGATTTCATTGCGCGCCTGGCACAGGCCGGGGTGGTCGTGTTCGCGGGCCACACCGATGCCACCCAGGCCCAGGCCGCGGCGGGAATCGAAGCGGGCATCACGGGTTTCACCCATCTCTACAACGCCATGTCCCAGCTCACCGGCCGCCAGCCCGGCGCGGTGGGGGCCGCGCTGACCGACGGACGGGTGGGTGCCGGCATCATCGCCGACGGCCACCATGTGCATGCCACCAGCCTGCGCGTGGCCTTCGGCATGATGGGACCGGACCGGCTGTTCCTCGTGTCCGACGCCATGGCCACCGCGGCGTCCGACATCGACCGCTTCGTGCTGAACGGCGAGACCATCCGGCTGGTGGACGGCATGCTGACCAACGAGGCGGGCACGCTGGCCGGCGCGCATCTCACCATGGCCGAGGCGGTGCGCAACGCCATGCATCTCGCGGGCATTCCCTGGACCCAGGCGGTGCGGATGGCCACGGCGACGCCGGCGGCCTGGGCCGGGCTGGCCGATCGCGGCCGCATCGCGGTGGGCATGCGGGCGGATATTCTGGCCGTCGATTCCGCGTTCAACGTGCTTGCGACATGGCAGGACGGCGTTCGGGTTTAGCCAAGGAGATCGTGATGCCGCCTTCCAACATGACCATCGATGGCGCGCGCCTGCTCGGCGATCTGTATCGGCTGCGCGAATTCGGCACGTTCAAGACCGGGGTGCATCGGCCCACATTTTCCGAAGTGGACATGCAGTCGCGCCACTGGCTGATGGAGCGCATGCGCGAGGCCGGGCTGGAACCGGAGATCGACGGCATCGGCAACGTCATCGGCCGCGGCAGGGGCGATGGGCCGCGCCTGTTGCTGGGCAGCCATCTGGAAACCCAGAACGAGGCCGGCTGGCTCGATGGCGCGCTGGGCGTGATGTACGGGCTGGAAGTGGCGCGCGCGCTCGGCGGCGGAATCGATGTGGTGGCCTGGGCGGATGAGGAGGGTCATTACGGCTCGTTCCTCGGCAGCCGCTCGGGCATCGGCCTGCTGACGGAGGCGGATATCGACGCGGCAAGCAACCGCTATCACGGCAAATCCCTGCGCGCCGCCTTGAAGGAGGCGGGTCTGGCCAATCGGCCGCGCTTCACCGTGGATGGCAACTCCTATCGCGGCTATCTCGAAGCGCATATCGAGCAGGGCGACGCGCTGGAGGCGGCGGGGCTGAAGATCGGTGTCGTCACCAGCATCGTCGGCATCTGGCAGTATCGGGTGAATTTCGCCGGCGTGCAGAACCATGCGGGCACCACCCGCATGGCGATTCGCAAGGATGCCGGCGTGGCGCTGGTGAAATTCGCGACCGAGGTGGAGCGGCTGTTTCCCACGCTGTGCGGCCCGCGCAGCGTGTGGACGGTGGGGCGCATCACGCTGGACCCCGGCGCGGCGAGCATCGTACCGGGTGGTGCGGAGATGCTGCTGCAGTTCCGCGATGCCGACATGGCGGTTCTGAAGCGGCTGGAAGCGACGCTTGAGGACATCACCGCGCGCGCCAATAAATCCGGCCCGTGCGCGGTGACGCTGACCAATCTCTCGCGCTCCATTCCCAGCGTGATGGACGCGTCGTTCCAGGCGGCGCTGGACCGCGCGGCGGAACGCCACGCGCCCGGCCTGCACCAGCGCATGCCCAGCGGGGCGGGGCACGACGCGCAATGGCTGGCGCGGGTGATGCCCGCGGCGATGCTGTTCGTGCCGAGCATCGGCGGCATCAGCCACCATTGGAGCGAGAACACCGCGGACGAGGATATCGTGCTGGGCGCTCAGGTTTTGGCCGAGGCGGCGGCGGATATTCTGGCGCGGTAGAGCGAGCCTTCGCACGCAGGCGCAACGCAACACAATCAGGAGTGGGACGAAGCTGCCACCACTCCAAGCATAACCCGAAGTCCTTCCGCCTGCCCCATCCCCAGCGCATGATCCACTTCGTCATGCGCCGCCTGCCAGATCGGCACGGCGCGGGCCAGCGCCGCCTGCCCCTCCGGCGTCAGGCACAGCAGGCGGGCGCGGCGGTCGTGCGGGTCGGGCTCCACCGCCACCAGCCCGCGCCGTTCCAGCGGCTTCAGCGCGGCGGTCAGCGTGGTGCGGTCCATCGCCAGCAGCTCCGCAACCGGCGCCATCGGCGGGGGCGCCGGCCGGTTCAACGCCATCATCAGTGAGAACTGCCCGTTGGTCAGCCCCACCGGGCGCAACGCCTCGTCGAACCGCCGTGCCAGCGCGCGCGCGGCCCGCTGCACGTGCAGGCACAGGCAGGTGTCGCGCACATGCAACGTGGTGGCGAAGGGAACCGGCGATGCCGGCAGGGCATTGGAGACAAGCTGCCGCTTTGACATGCGCCATAAACGTTGATATCAATCTATTTGTCAAGACCGTAACGACAAGCGAGAGGACCCGCGCCATGGACACCCCCACGCACCCGATCGCCTCGCGCGAGGACTGGCTCGTCGCCCGCCGCGCCCTGCTGCGGCACGAAAAGGAAGCCACCCGCCTGCGCGACCGGGTGAATGCCGAGCGCCTGGCCCTGCCCTGGGTGCGCGTGGAGAAAACCTACGAATTCGACGCGCCGGACGGCCGCAGGACGCTGGCCGAGCTGTTCGCCGGCCGCAGCCAGCTGCTCGTCTATCACTTCATGTTCGGCCCGAGCTGGAAGGCCGGCTGCCCCGGCTGCTCCTTCATGGCCGACCATTTCGATGGCGCGCTGCCGCATCTGCAAAACCACGACGTCACCCTCACCGCCGTCTCGCGCGCGCCGCTCGCCCAGCTTCTGGCGTATCGCACGCGCATGGGCTGGCATTTTCCCTGGGTCTCCTCCTTCGGCAGCGACTTCAATTTCGACTTCCAGGTCTCGTTCACCGAGGACGCGCTGGCCCAGCCGAGCATCCCCTACAACTTCACCGACACGCCGACCGCGCGCGCCGACAGCGAGCTGCCCGGCCTGTCCGCCTTCATCCGCACGCCGGACGGCGCGATATTCCACACCTATTCCAGCTACGCTCGCGGGCCGGAGGAGCTGATCGGCACGCTCATGATGCTCGACCGCGCCCCGCTCGGCCGCAACGAGACCAGCGGCATGAACTGGGTTCGCCGCCACGACGAATACGCAGCCTGAGGAGACACGCCATGCCCACCCAACAAGGCCAGTTCTGCTGGTACGAGCTGATGACCACCGATGCCGACGCCGCCACCGCATTCTATCGCGATGTGGTGGGCTGGGAGATCGAGCGCTCGCCCATGCCGGGCACCGACTACCGCGTGCTGAAAGCCGGCGGTGCCATGGTCGGCGGGCTGATGACCCTGCCCGAGGAAGCTCGCGCCAAGGGCGCCACCACCGGCTGGATCGGCTACATCGCGGTGCCCGACGTGGACGCCGCCGCACGCCGCGTGAGCGAGGCCGGCGGCAAGATCTACAAGGAACCGACGGACATCCCCGGCATCGGCCGCTTCGCCGTGACCGCCGACCCCGACGGCGCCGCCTTCATCCTGTTCCGCGGCAATGACGGCATGGAGGGCGTGCCCGTCACGCCGGCGGGACCGGGCTATATCGGCTGGCGCGAGTTGTTCGCGTCGGACATGCCCGCAAGCATGGCCTTCTACGCCGACCAGTTCGGCTGGACCAAGGCCGAGGCGCACGACATGGGGCCGATGGGCGTTTACCAGCTCTTCGCCGTCGGCGGCGAGCTGATGGGCGGCATGATGACCGCGCCCCCGGAGGTGACGCGCAAGGGCTGGCAATACTATTTCACCGTCGCGGATATCGCGGCGGCGGCGAAGCGGGTCACCGACAACGGCGGCACGGTGCGCATGGGGCCGCACGAGGTGCCCGGCGGCCAATGGATCGTGCAGGCCACCGATCCGCAGGGCGGCGCCTTCGCCCTGGTGACCCTGCCGCCGTCAGTCTGACGCCATCTCCATCGCCCGCGCCGGCAACGGCGCGGGCGCCTGGCGGCGGGTGCGGCCGGCGGGAAAGACCAGGCTGACCTGGCTGCCCACCTGCGCCCGCGCCTCCACCTCCAGCGCCCCGCCATGCGCCTGCATCAGCGAGGCGGCGAGCGCCAGGCGCAGCCCCACCCCACGGCTGCCCTGCCCGGCCCCGCTGGCGGACAGGCCGGCGCCTTCGTCGGCGATGGTGATGATCAGCCCGCCGGCCTCCAGCACGAAAATCTCGATCCAGTCGTCCTGCCCGGTGTTGCAGGCGGCATCGGCCAGCACGCGGGCGAAGATGTGGCGCAGCGCCCGCCGGTCCGCCCACAGGCACAGATCGGGCGCGCCCGCGGAGATGCGGAACTGCCGCCGGCCGGGATGCAGCGCCGCCTGCAACGTGGCCATGGCCTCGCGCAGCAATGGCTCCGGCGCGATCAGCTCCTCACGCAGCACATGCTCGCGGGGCTGCGGCTGGGTCTGTTCCTGCAATTCATCGGCCAGGCTCTGCAATTGGGCGGCGACGGTGCCGAGCACCGGGGCATTGGGCGCGCCCGCCGCCAGCGCATGGCCGGCCTGCCCGTGCAGGCGCAGCCCGGCCTCGCGCAGTTCCTTCGCCGTCAGCCGCAGCAGCCGCAGCACGGTCTGCTCCCGCGTGGAATCGGCGGCGCAGCGCCGCAGCCGATGGGCCAGATAGCCCACCCACACGCCCAGAACCCCCGCCAGCACGGCGAGACACGCTGCGAGAATCGTCATGCCCGCAGGCTGCACATGAAGGGTGAAGACGTCGCTAAGACGCATGAAAAAAGGCCCCATGGGGGCCTTTCCTCAGCGCGACGCGAGGCCGGCGTTCACGCGGCGGCGGCGGCCTTCTTGGCGGCGGCGCGGGCGATCTGGCGCTTCACCACCAGCGCCTCGGCCTGCAGCCGGCTGTCAGGCGTGCCCAGCAGGAACGCGTCGATGCCGCCATTCTTCTCCACGGTGCGGATCGCACGGGTGCTCAGGCGCAGACGCACGGCGGTGCCCAGCGTGTCGGACAGCAGCGAGGCGACCTGCAGGTTCGGCAGGTAGCGGCGGCGCGTCTTGTTGTTGGCGTGGCTGACATTGTTGCCGGACAGCACGCCCTTGCCCGTGATTTCGCAGCGGCGGGACATCGGAGAAACCTTCAAACAGAAACGGCGCGCGGATGGCTCCGCACGCACTTGTGCATCGGAAGGGCCGGCTTATGGCGGAGATCGGCCGGCGCCGTCAAGTGCGGGAAGCGCTGGACACCCTCGCGCAAACCACCCATCGTTTTCCTTTCGTGGGGGTGGAGAGTCGGCTCATGACGATGACGAAATTCATGCTGGTGCTGATCCTGCTGGCCAGCGCGGCGGCGCTGGCCGGCTGCAACACCATCGCCGGCGCCGGCCAGGACACCCAGGCCGCCGGCAAGGCCGTCACCAACGCCGCGGACAAGGTGAAGCAGGGGCTCTGATCCACGCCACCGGCATGAACCACTACGCCTGCGCCCTGCTCTTGCGGGACGGACGTCTTCTGCTCGGCCGGCGGGCGCCCCACCGCAAATCCTACGCGAATCGCTGGGATGTCATCGGCGGCCGGGTGGAGGAAGGCGAGAACCTGGCCGAGGCCCTGGCACGCGAGCTGGGCGAGGAGATCGGCATCACCCCCACGCAGTGGTCACCATTGCGCCAGATCGCCGATTCCGGGCCGGAAGCGCGGGGGGACGCCACCTACCACATGTTCGCGGTCACCGCCTGGACGGGTGGCGAGCCACGTCTGGCCAACCACGAGCACACGGAACTCGCCTGGTTCACCGTCGAGGACGCCTGCGCCCTGCCCGACCTCGCGCTTCCCGCCTATCGTGACCTGTTCAGGGCCTTGCCGAACGGATCAGGCCAGCCCTGAGAAATCCGCGACCTCCGCCTGCGCCAGCGTCACGCCGTTGGCCTGGACATGGCAGGGGTCCCAGCCCACCCGCACATCCGCCTCGATATTCCGCTCCTTGATCGCCTTCGCCGTGGCGGTCAGCGGCGGCTGGCCGGCCTTCGTCCACAGCACGCCGGTGGTCAGCCCGTGGTCTCCGGCGGCGATGGCCAGCGCCAGCACGTAGCGGGTGGAGGCATCAAGCGGATGGTCGTCATCCAGCATGTCCACCGCCAGCGACATCTTCTCGCCCTGCGGCCCGGTCACGTTGTGATAGCCGAAGCGCAGTTGCGAATGGCCGGAATTGAACGCCGCGAGCTGATCCTGCTTCGAGCGCCAGCCATCCTGGATGCGCGGACGGAACCCCTGCCCCTCCAGATCGCCGATCACCTGCAAGACCCTCGCGCGGAACAGCGGATGGCATTCCCCCAGGCGCTGGGTGTTGCGCGCCTTGCGATCCGGTTCCTTCATGCGGGCCTCCCTGGCTTCGGTGACGGTGGAACTCGTCCGGATCATGGCGGAGAACGCGGCCGCTGGGCCAGGGGGCCTTCAGGCGAGAGACATATTGAGATAAAAATCTAGCTGGGTTTCGGTGGTGTCGTGGGATCACAGCTGGGCTGAACCTTGACGATGACGCGGTCCGGCACCGGGCCTGTCGGAGCGCTCGTCGGCTTGGCGGTGGCCGAAGAACCCTTCCCCGCAGCTGCGTTGGGTGACGAGGACGGCGTTGCCGCGTCGGCTTGGCCGTTGGTGGACGACGCGCTGGTCGTTGGACAAACATTCGCCTGCGCAATGGCTTGGCGGGATAGATCGAGAATTTTTCCAGGCTGGCAAAGGGCCTGATTGTCGGCAATCTGCTTGGTCACCCAAAAGAAGTTCGCGACGATCAGCGATGGCTCATCCGCATTCCGGGTCGCGGCTTTCGCCAAGTTTTTGTTATTCTGCGTCATGCTCTGTGCGTAGATTGCCCGGACGCTGTTTTCGTGCGCAGCCAGCGCGTTCAGCGTCAATGTCCGTACATTGTCGATATTGCTTGAGCCAAACAGGAAATTGGCGTCGGCCACGCTGATTCCCGCCGTTATGCCACCCCCGATGAAGCCGACCATCGGCTGGGAAATCCCGGCCGACGGGATCAGGCTCAACGCTCCGCCCAGGTTGGGAACGAGCGCGCCTGTCAAATCCTTGGAAAAATTGAGCCCCTGCTGCCAGCGGCCTTCCGAAATGAAGAAGTCATTGCAGCTGTTGTAAACGAGCGCCATTCCTGCATCGAGCAGCCGTCGGTTCGCGGCAACTTCCTGCGGCGTCACGAGACCATTATTGCCATCCACCACCGCTTGCGCGGCGGATTTGGCATCAGTCCACAGCTGCGCAAACTGCCTCGTCTGGGAATCCGCCGGCGCCTTCTCCACATCGACCGGTCCGTTCTTGTCCATGACCAGATCGGCGTGGAAACACGCCGACAGTATCAATGGAAGCAGGATCGCGACCAAGCCACGTGCGATGCGCCGATTTCGGTTGGCTCCGATCATGTTTGCGGCTCCGTTCGATTTCGTTTCCGACAAAACTCGAACGACAAGCAAGCCCCGCCGGTCACCGACGTCATCACCTGAATGGGTGATCGCAACTATTTTTCTAGCTTAACGAGACGATTTCGACATAAAAATCGTTATCGGCGCGCATGAATATGTGATCGCCCGGCACGATCCTTGGCCTGACCGCGATCTCCACAGGCGGAGAAGGGGCTCGTTTCGTCATGGCCACGCGGCGCGACAAAGCGAAGGAACTCATGGATATCGTCGGCGCGCTGTACGAAGCCGCCTTCGACAATGCCCTATGGCCACAGCTCGCGCGGCACGTTTCCCGGGTATTCGATTCGCCCAGCGCCTGCATCCAGGCCATCGCCACCCCAGCCGCGCAGCCGCTTCTGCTGACCCGCACCGACAACATCCACGACGCGGCGATGGAAAGCTACCGTCAATATTATTGGCAACGTGACGTATGGGTGAACGCGGCCAATGAACTGGGGCGGCCCGGCGTGCTGCTGGGCACCGACATGATTTCCTCGTCCGATCTGGAGAATTCCGAATTCTGGCAGGACTGGTCGCGCGGCCTGGAGCAATACCATATCGTCGGCGCCATGTTCGCGACGGGTGGCGGCGGCAGCGGCGCGGTCGGAGTTCACCGGCCGCGCAACGCGCGCGGATTCGACGAAGCCGATCGGCACATGCTTGGCCTTCTGCTGCCGCATATGCGCAATGCCCTGCGCTTGCAACGTGAACTCGCCGATGCGGAAGCCGCGCGGTGTGCGGCGCTGGACGGGCTGGAACGCGCGCGCACGGCCATCGTGGTGGTGGCCCGCGATGGCCGGGTGGTCTTCGCGAACAGGATCGCGGAGCAGTTGCTCGCCGAGGGCGATGGCGTGGCAATGGTCGGCCATCGCCTCGTGGCGCGGCATGACGCGACGTCCCGCCACCTCGCCCGGCTGGTGGACGAGGTAGCCAGCCTCACGATTGGGCAAGGCGAGCCTGCTTCGCACGGCTTCCTCATTCCCCGCTTGAATCGCATGCCGCTGACCGCCATGGCCGCGCCGTTTCCCGTCGCACGCAGCTTGGCCGGTTGCGCGGGACGGGGCGCGATCCTGCTTCTCAAAGACCCGGAAACACCGGGCGCGGCGGGGGACGCGCTGCGCGAAATCTTCGGCCTGACCCGAGCGGAAGCGAGCTTGACCGCCGCCCTGGCGCAAGGCGACTCACTCGAAACCTTCGCCGCCGCCGGCGGCGTGACGATGAACACGGCGCGGACGCATCTGAAGCGTGTCTTCGAGAAGACAGGCACTTGCCGCCAAGGCCAGCTCATCTCGCTCATCCTGCGCAGCAGCGCCTATCTGGCGGCGCGCGGCGGCCATGTCGCCCCTCACCCAAACGGGTGATGCCCAGAACATTCCAATTTATCAACATGACCGCTCGCTGGCTTCATCGCACCAGGCGGAGACGTGGCATGGCATATCGGGTCTTGGGTTGCGCGGCGGTTGTTGTTCTGCTGAACGCATGTGGCGCGCTCAATGAACGCGCGGGTCTGACACCAAAGGTCGTTATTGGATATGAAGCCGGCCGTGGGACCATCGCGACCAACAATTTACAGGAGTGGTTCGAGAGTGCCTACCAACTCGCGCAAAAGGATCAATATCTGATCGCGACAGGCAACGTCCAGGAAGTGACGAGCACGCGCGAGGCGCAGCCAAAACTCGTCGTTCCTCTTCCCGCTGAACTCGCGCAACAACAAAGCAGTACCTCCTATAGCCCCGCGAAATACATTTCGAGCCCGCCATGCGTTGCTGCACTCAGCAGATCGAAACAGCCGCAAAGCCCTTCATCGGGCGCGAGTAGCAACAAACCTCCAACGAAACCAAACCCCGCCACAGGTAGTACTCCCACGGCGCAAGAACAGCTCATCAGCGATGCGAGAGAAAAGCAGGCGGAAACCGGTTCGGGCTGCAGCTACCAAGCGGTACATGCCCGGCAGCTTGCCGTGGCCGGCTTCGTATTGGCCGATTCCAACTGCAGCGACTATTTCGCGGCAAAAGGAGATGTCCAAACCGGAATGTCATTTCTGTCCGATTTGGTGAGCGGCGGAGCCAGCATCGCGGGATCAGTGGTCGGACTCGTCACCGGCAGCGCGGGCGTGCCGGCCGCCGTCTCGGCGGCCACGGGTCTGTCGGGCCAAGTCGCCAGCTTGACGAACAAGGAATTCCTGTTCGGGCAGGAGAATATCGACGATGTCCGCGTCTTCGTGTTCAACGCGTTGTTCCAGCACACCAATGCCGTGCTGCCGGAACCGGATATCAGCGACTGGACCTTCGACCAGGCCATCGCCGCGATCCGCGAGCATCAGGAAATCTGCTTTCCGCCCAAGATTTTGGGCCTGATCAAACAGGCCGTCAGCAAGGCGAAAGTGCAGGCAGTTTCGGCCAATGGCGAGGTTTCCGCGGGCTGTACCTCCAACGGAACCGCCACCCCGGCGGAAGCGACATCCGTCAGCCTGGTCCGTCCAACCACCCACAGCGCCTCGGTCAGCGTGGCCCCCAACGCCCAATGCGCGCAGACCGTGAAAGATCAGTCCACCAAAAACACGACCGGCCAGAAGAAATCATGAGGCGATAACGTTCCGCTACTCCGCCCGCTCGCGGAACGCCCCACTTCGCACGCTGGCGATCGCGTTGTTCAGCACGGCGACCATGCCGTCCTCGTTCATCGCGCGGGACAGCAGGCCCAGCGCGCCGCCGAGCAGGGCGGAGGCGATGGCCAGTGAGTCGATGTTCTGGCCCACCATGTGCTCGATCGCCTTGTCCACCACGGCCCCGGCATGGCTGAGGTCGGCGGGAAGGTCGTCTTCGTCGTGCGGCATGGCATCGCTCCCTGTCAGGCGGCCGGTTCTTCCTCGCGCTGCTGCTCGGCCTGCAGCGCCCACATCCGGGCGTAGATGCCGCCGCGCGCCAGCAGCGCCGCATGGCGGCCGCGCTCGACGATGCGGCCGGCATCGAGCACGATGATCTCGTCGGCATCCACCACGGTGGACAGCCGATGCGCGATGGTCAGCGTGGTGCGGTCCCGCGCCACGGCGCGCAGCGCGGATTGGATGCCCTGTTCGGTATGGGTGTCGAGCGCCGAGGTCGCCTCGTCCAGGATCAGGATGGGCGGGTTCTTCAATATGGTGCGGGCGATGGCCACGCGCTGCTTCTCGCCGCCCGACAGCTTCAGCCCGCGCTCGCCCACCCGCGTGTCGTAGCCCTGGGGCAGGTGCGTCACGAAATCGTGCACCTGAGCCAGCCGCGCCGCGTGCTCGATCTCCGCCTGGCTCGCCCCCGGCTTTCCGTAGGCGATGTTGTAGCGGATCGTGTCGTTGAACAGCACCGTGTCCTGCGGCACCACGCCGATCGCCGCGCGCAGGCTGTCCTGCGTCACGCCGCGGATGTCCTGCCCGTCGATGGCAACCGCGCCCTCGGTCACGTCGTAGAAGCGGAACAGCAGGCGGGAGATGGTCGATTTGCCCGCCCCGGTCGGCCCCACGATGGCCAGCGACGCCCCCGCCGGCACCCGGAAGCTCACCCCGCGCAGGATCGGCCGGTCCGGGTTGTAGGCGAAATGCACGTCGCGGAACTCGATCTCGCCCGCCTTCACCTGCAATGCCGGCGCCCCCGGCGCGTCCGCCACCTCCTGGTGCATGGAAAGCAGGCGGAACATCTGCTCCATGTCCACCAGCCCCTGCTTGATCTCGCGATACACGAAGCCGAGGAAGTTCAGCGGCTGATACAGCTGCATCAGATAGGTGTTCACCAGCACGAAGCGGCCCACGCTCATCGAGCCGTCAACCACCCCGTCCGCGGCCATCAGCATCACCAGCGCCAGCCCCACCGCGATGATCGCCGCCTGGCCGAGATTGAGCAGGTTCAGCGTCACCTGGCTCTTCACCGCCGCGCGCTCGTAGCGGGCCAGCGCCTCGTCGAAGCGGCGCGCCTCGTGGGCCTCGTTGCCGAAATACTTCACCGTCTCGTAGTTCAGCAGGCTGTCCACCGCCTTGGTCTGGGCCTCGCTGTCCACCTCGTTCATGGCGCGGCGGAAGCGCAGCCGCCAGTTGGTGAACAGCAGGGTGAAGGTCAGGTAGGTCGCCACCGCGCCGAACGCCACCAGGGCGAAGCGCCAGTCGAACAGCCGCCACAGGATGGCGGTGACCAGCAGCACTTCCAGCAGCGTCGGCAGGATGTTGAACACCGCCATGCGCAGCACCTGGTCGATGCCCGTCGTGCCCCGCTCGATGATGCGCGACAAGCCGCCGGTCTGGCGGTCCATGTGGAAGCGCAGCGACAGACGGTGCAGATGGCGGAAGGTGCGCAGCGCCACCTTGCGCACCGTGCGCTGCTGTACGGCGGCGAACACCGCGTCGCGCATCTCGCCGAAGCCGGACGACGCGATCCGCAGCAGCCCGTACCCCACGATCAGCGCGAAGGGCACCGCCAGCACCGCCCCCGCCCCTTTCGGCGCCAGCGCGTCCACCGCCTGGGCATAGACCAGCGGCACGCACACCGTCGCCACCTTGGCCGCCACCAGGAACAGCCCGGCCAGCACCACCCGCAGCCGGGCCATGCGATCGTCGCGCGGCCACAGATAGGGCAGCAGCGAACGAATGGTCTGCAGGCTGGATCGCGGCGTGGCCGGAGGCTTCATGCTACGGATGTGGCATGGCCGCCGCGGCTTTGAAAGCCGGGCGGTTGGCGGACCAGCCATTCCGGGCTACCCCGGCGCCATGAGCCCGATGCTGCGCCACATCCACGCCTGCACCAACGCAAGCCTGCCCGGCGACCGGCTGCCCTTCCAGATCGGCGCGGCCCAGGTCGGCTGGGTGCGCCCCGCCTTCGCCGACTTCCTCACCACCAGCCCCGAAATCCGCCGCGACCCCGCCGGCCTCACCCTCGCCGACGGCACCGCCCTGCCCGCCCTCGCCCGCGCCGCCGCCACCGCCGGCTTCGGCCGCCATCGCGGCGAGGCGTTCGACGTGCGGGCCACCCCCGCCGGCCCCGTGCTCGCCACGATCGACCGCGGCGCCCTGCCCGAATTCGGCATCATGGCCCAGGGCGTCCACATGGACGTGCTGGTCCAACGCCCGGACGGCCCGCATCTGTGGATCGGCCGCCGCGCCGCCGACAAGGCGCTCGACCCCGGCAAGCTCGACCACCTCGTCGCCGGCGGCACCCCCGCCGGCCTCACCCTGCGCGAAACCCTGGTGAAGGAAGCCGCCGAGGAAGCCGGCATGCAAGCCGCCCTCGCCCGCCGCGCCGTCGCCGTGGACCGGCTCGGCTACACCATGACCCGCCCCGAAGGCCTGCGCCGCGACCTGCTCACCTGCTACGAACTGGAAGTGGACGACAGCTTCACCCCCCACGCCATGGACGGCGAAGTCGCCGGCTTCGAACTCTGGCCCCTGCGCCGCGTCGTCGCCGCGGTGCGCGACACCGACGCATTCAAGTTCAACGTCAACCTGGTGCTGATGGCGCTGTTCCTGCGCCACGGCGCGCTCGACCAGCCCGAGGCCCGCGAAGTGGGGGCGGCCCTGGCGCGGTTGCGGCATCGGGAAGAATAGGAAGGGAAGGAAGCGGTTCTTTTTTGAAAAAAAGAACCAAAAAACTTCTGCTCGTTTGGT
>CAMFLK010000043.1 GCA_945957135.1 uncultured Rhodospirillales bacterium | reverse complement strand
GGTGAATGTCGGGGCGCTCTCCGGCGGCAACCAGCAGAAGGTGCTGCTGGCGCGGCTGCTGGAGACCAAGCCGCGCGTGCTGATCCTCGACGAGCCGACGCGCGGCGTGGATATCGGCGCCAAGTCGGAAATCTACCGGCTGATCGACGGGCTGGTGCGCGCCAATGTCGGCGTCATCGTCATCTCCTCCGACCTGCCGGAGATCGTCGGCATCTGCGACCGCGTGCTGGTGATGCGCGAGGGGCGCATCGCCGGGGAGGTCGGGCCGGGGCAGGCGCCGATCAGCCAGGAAAACATCATCGCCATCGCGACGGGCGCCGCGACCCAAGCGGCATAGTGGGAGGACAAACCATGTCGGCCACCGACACCGCGGCGAATGCCGCCGACCCCGGCGCCCGGGCCGCCGCCCAGCGCAAGCTCGCCATCAGCGGCATGATCCAGGTGCTGGGCATGCTGCCGGTGCTCATCCTGCTCGGCCTGCTGTTCCAGGTGCTGAGCGGCATGTCCGGCGGCAGCGGCTTCACGGCGGCCTGGACCGAGGGGCGGTTCCTCGCCTGGCAGAACCTGTCCATCGTGATGCAGCAGGCGGCGATCAACATCGTGCTCGCCTCGGGCATGACGGTGGTGATCCTGACCGGGGGGATCGACCTCTCGGTGGGTTCCATCCTCGCGGCCTCCGCGATGTGCGCGGTGCTGGCTTCGCGCATCGAGGGCTGGGGCCTGCTGGGCATTCCCGCCGCGCTGATCTGCGGCGGAGTGTTCGGGCTGATCAACGGCAGCCTGATCGCCTTCCTGCGGCTGCCGCCCTTCATCGTGACGCTGGGGTCGCTGACGGCGGTGCGCGGCATCGCCCGGCTGATCGGCAACGACACCACGGTGTTCAACCCCGCCATGCCCTTCGCCTTCATCGGCAACGGGTCGTTGTTCGGCCTGCCCTGGCTGGTGATCATCGCCTTCGCGGTGATCCTGCTCACCTGGTTCATCCTGCGCCGCACCGTGCTGGGCGTGCATATCTACGCCACCGGCGGCAATCCGGACGCGGCGCGGCTGTCGGGCATCAAGGTGTGGGTGGTGCTGCTGTTCGCCTATGCCCTGTCCGGCCTCTATGCCGGGCTGGGCGGCGTGATGTCCGCGGCGCGGCTGTTCGCGGCCAACGGGCTGCAGCTCGGCCAGGCCTACGAGCTGGACGCGATCGCCGCGGTGATCCTGGGCGGCACCAGCTTCGTCGGCGGCATCGGCTCGATCTGGGGCACGCTGATCGGCGGGCTGATCATCGCGGTGCTGACCAACGGGCTGATCCTGACCGGGGTGTCCGACATCTGGCAGTACATCATCAAGGGCCTGGTGATCATCGGCGCGGTGGCGCTGGACCGCTACCGGCTCAAGGGTTCGGCCCGGACGTGAAAACGACAAATCCAACCAAGGAGAGAACGACCATGAAGAAGACCCTGCTGGCGGCTGCCGCCACGCTCGCCCTGCTGGCCGCAGCGCCGGCCCAGGCCAAGGACCTCAAGGCGATCGGCATTTCGCTGGGCTCGCTCGGCAACCCGTTCTTCATCGCGCTGGCCAAGGGGGCCGAGGCGGAAGCGAAGAAGATCAACCCGAACGTGAAGGTGACCACCGTCGGCTTCGACTACGATTTGGGCAAGCAGTTCACCCAGATCGACAATTTCATCGCCGCCGGCGTGGACATGATCCTGCTCAACCCCGGCGATGCCAACGCGCTGGAGCCGGCGATCCGCAAGGCCAAGGCGGCGGGCATCGTGGTGGTGGCGGTGGACACGGCGGCCAAGGGTGCCGACGTGACCGTCACCACCAACAACGTGCAGGCCGGCGAGATTTCCTGCCAGTTCATCGTGGACAAGCTCGGCGGCAAGGGCGACGTGATCATCCAGAACGGCCCGCAGGTCTCGGCCGTGGTGGACCGGGTGAACGGCTGCAAGAGCGTGTTCGCCAAGGCGCCGGGCATCAAGGTTCTGTCCGCCGACCAGGACGGCAAGGGCTCGCGCGATGGCGGGCTGAACGTGATGCAGGGCCACCTGATCCGCTTCCCCAAGATCGACGCGGTGTTCACCATCAACGATCCGCAGGCGATCGGCACCGATCTCGCGGCCAAGCAGCTGAACCGCACGGGCATCGTCATCAGCAGCGTGGACGGCGCGCCGGATATCGAGGCCGCGCTGGCCGACCCAAAATCGCCGGCCATCCAGGCCTCGGCGAGCCAGGATCCCTACGCCATGGCGCAGCTCGCGGTGAAGCTGGGGGCGGACGTGATGAACGGCACCAAGCTGGAGCAGAACGTGGTGCTGCTGCCCTCCACGCTGATCACGCGCGACAACGTGGCCAGCCACAAGGGCTGGACCTCGCCGCGCTGAGGGGTGGGGCATGATCCTGGTCTGCGGCGAGGCGCTGATCGACCTGTTCGTCGATCCCACCCGCCGCACGGGGCGGGGCGGGGTGCCGGGCGAATGCGTGCCCGGCGGCTCGCCCTTCAACGTGGCGATCGGGCTGGCCCGGCTGGGCCGGCGCGTGGGGTTCCTCGCCAAGCTGTCCGATGACGGGTTCGGCGCCTTGCTGCGCGCGCGTCTGGTGGCGGAGGGGGTGGCGGCGGACTGGCTCGCCACCTCGCCGCGCCCGACCACGCTGAGCGTGGTGATGACCGGGGCGGACGGGCAGCCCGCCTACAGCTTCCTCGGCGAGGGCGCGGCGGACCGGGCGCTGGAGATGGACGACCTGCCGGTGGCCTTGCCCGACGCGGTGGGGGCCATCGCCATCGGCTCCTACGCGCTGGCGGTGGAGCCTGTGGGCACGGCGATCGCGGCGCTGGTGGCGCGCGAGCGGGGGCGGCGGGTGATCTCCGTCGATCCCAACATCCGCCCGCGCGTGATCGGCGACGTCGCCGCCTGGCGGCCGCGTTTTGAGGCGCTGCTGGCCGGCTGCGACATCGCCAAGGCGAGCATCGAGGACATGCAGCTGCTCTACGGCCCGCAGGTGGGAGTGGAGGAGGTGGCGCGGCGCTGGCTGGCGCTGGGGCCACGGCTGGTGGCGGTGACCTTGGGCGCGGAGGGCGCGATGGCCTTCACCGCCGCTTCGCAATGCCATGTGCCCGGCCGGGCGGTGATCGTGGCCGACACGGTGGGGGCCGGCGACACCTTCCACGCGGCGTTGCTCGGCTGGCTCGACGAGCGCGGCCTGCTCACCAAAGCCGGGCTGGCCGCAACGGGGCTGGCCTCCGCGGAACTCGCGGCGGCGGTCGGGTTCGCGGTGGCTGCCAGCGCCGTCACCTGCACGCGCCGGGGCGCCGATCTGCCGCGACGAAACGAAGTCCCCGCGTAATCATCCCTGGCATTGTGCGGCGCAACAAGGCACGCTCAGGCCGAACGACAGCGGAGTGCATTCCATGGTTCTCAAGCGTGTCGCCGACATCACCGCCGCCATCGCCCGCCGCAGCGCCCCGGCCCGGGCCCGCTACCTGGAGCGGCTGGACCGCGCCGCGCAGGAAGGTCCGCGCCGCGCCCGCCACTCCTGCGGCAACATCGCCCACGCCTTCGCCGCCTGCGGCGTGGCGGACAAGCAGGCGCTGCATTTGGGAGCGGCCCCCAATCTCGGCATCGTCACCGCGTATAACGACATGCTCTCGGCCCATCAGCCCTACGAGACCTATCCCGAGCTGATCCGCGCCACCGCGCGCGCGGCCGGCGGCACCGCGCAGGTGGCCGGCGGCGTGCCGGCGATGTGCGACGGGGTGACGCAGGGGCGGGCGGGCATGGAACTGTCACTGTTCTCCCGCGACGTCATCGCGCTATCCACCGCCGTGGCACTCTCGCATGACATGTTCGACGCGGCGGTCTATCTCGGCATCTGTGACAAGATCGTGCCGGGGCTGGTGATCGGCGCGCTCACCTTCGGCCATCTGCCGGCGGTGTTCATTCCGGCGGGGCCGATGCCCTCCGGCATCACCAACGACGAGAAGGCGCGCATCCGCAACCTCTATGCCGAGGGCCGGATCGGCCGGGCGGAGCTGCTGGAATCCGAATCCCGCTCCTATCACGGGCCGGGCACCTGCACCTTCTACGGCACCGCCAACTCCAACCAGATGCTGATGGAAGTGATGGGGCTGCACCTGCCAGGCGCCGCCTTCGTCAATCCCGGCACGAAGCTGCGCGAGGCGCTGACCCGGCAGGCCGTGCGCCAGGCGCTCGCCATCACCGCGTTGGGCAACGACTACACGCCGGTCGGCCGCATGCTGGACGAACGCGCCTTCGTCAACGCCGTGGTGGCGATGCATGCGACGGGCGGCTCAACCAACCATTCCATCCACCTGCTCGCCATGGCCCATGCCGCCGGCATCACCCTCACCTGGGACGACGTGGCCGGGCTGTCGGAGGTGGTGCCGCTGCTGGCCCGCGTCTATCCCAACGGCCCGGCGGACGTGAACCATTTCGCCGCCGCCGGCGGCACGCCCTTCGTGATCGGCGAGCTGCTGGATGCGGGCATGCTGCATCCGGACGTGCGCACGGTGATGGGCGAGGGGCTCGACGCCTATCGCCGCGAGCCGGTGCTGGACGGTGAGGACGTCGCCTGGTCCGCCGCCCCCGCCGCGAGCGGGGACGAGAAGGTGCTGCGCGGCGCCGCCAACCCCTTCGCCGCCGATGGCGGGCTGCGCGTGCTCGACGGCAATCTCGGCCATGCGGTCATCAAGATCAGCGCCGTGAAGCCCGAGCATCGCCATGTGCGCGCCCCCGCCCGCGTGTTTGACAGCCAGGAGGCGCTGGAAGCCGCCTTCGAAACCGGGGCCATCACCGGCGACATGGTCGCCGTGCTGCGCTTCCAGGGCCCGCGCGCCAACGGCATGCCGGAACTGCACAAGCTCACCCCGCTGCTCTCCGTGCTGCAAGGGCGCGGCCACGCGGTGGCGCTGGTGACGGACGGGCGGATGTCCGGCGCGTCCGGCAAGATTCCCGCGGCGATCCACGTCACCCCCGAATGCATCGACGGCGGACCGTTGGCACGGGTGCGCAACGGGGACATGATCGTGCTTGATGCCGCCAGCGGCACGCTGCGCGTGGAGGTGCCGGATGCCGAGCTGGCAGCCCGCGAGGCGGCATTGCAGGACGGCGACGACCATCGCCACGGCACCGGGCGGGAGCTGTTCGCCCTGTTCCGCGACGCCGTCGGCCGGGCCGATGCCGGTGCCACCGTCTTTGCATGATTGTTGTGTGAAGGAAGCCACGAGATGACCGATCTGGCCGAACCGCCGCTGCCCAACGCACCCTCGCCGATTCCGCCGGAGGCGATGACCGCCGAATCCATGCGCCAGGAGATCATCTCCAAGCTCATGTATGTGGTGGGCAAGAACCCTGTCGTCGCCACCAAGCGCGACTGGTTCGTCGCCACCTCGCTGGCCGTGCGCGACCACATCGTCGATCGCTGGATGGCCGCCACCGAGGCGACCTACGCCAAGCAGCGCAAGCGGGTCTATTACCTGTCGCTGGAGTTCCTCATCGGCCAGTTGCTGATGGACAGCCTGACCCAGCTCGGCCTGACCGATGTGACGCGCGACGCGCTGACCGAGCTCGGCGTCGATCTGGAGGAGCTGCGCCGCATCGAGCCGGACGCGGCGCTGGGCAATGGCGGCCTCGGCCGTCTCGCCGCCTGCTATCTCGAAAGCATGTCCTCGCTCTCGGTCGCCGCGCACGGCTTCGGCATCCGCTACGACCATGGCCTGTTCCGCCAGGGCATCAAGGATGGCTGGCAGACGGAATCGCCGGAGGATTGGCTGTCGGTCGGCAATCCATGGGAGTTCGAGCGGCCGGAGGTGGATTACCGCATCGGCTTCGGCGGCCAGGTGGAGCAGGTGAGCACGCCCGACGGCGAGCTGACCCATGTCTGGACGCCGTCGGAAACGGTGGAGGCGGTGGCCTACGACACGCCCGTGGTGGGCTGGCGCGGCCGGCACGTGAACACGCTGCGGCTGTGGTCCGCCCGCGCGGTGGCGCCGTTGCGGCTGGAGGCGTTCAACAGCGGCGACCATATCGGCGCGCTGGCCGAGCGGGTGAAGGCCGAGGCGATCTCCAAGGTGCTCTACCCCTCCGACGCCAGCCCGGCGGGGCAGGAGCTGCGCCTGCGCCAGGAGTATTTCTTCGCTTCCGCCTCGCTGCAGGACCTGGTCGGCCGGCATATGCGGGTGTTCGGCGATATCCGCTCGCTGCCCGACAAGGCGGCCATCCAGCTCAACGATACCCACCCCTCCATCGCCGTCGCCGAGCTGATGCGCATCCTCATCGACGAGCATCGGTTGGAATGGGACGAGGCGTGGGACATCACCACCGCCACCTTCTCCTACACCAACCACACCCTGCTGCCGGAGGCGCTGGAAACTTGGCCGGTGGCGCTGATGGAGCGGCTGCTGCCCCGGCCGATGCAGATCATCTACCTGATCAACGCCGCCCATCTCGACCGGCTGCGCCGCGGCGGGCATGTGGACGACCAGAAGCTGTCGTCCCTGTCGGTGATCGGCGAGGGCTACGGGCGGCATGTGCGCATGGGGCATCTGGCCTTCCTCGGCTCGCACAAGGTGAACGGCGTTTCCGCCCTGCACACCGAGCTGATGCGCAAGACCGTGTTCCACGACCTGAACGCGCTGTTTCCCGGCCGCATCACCAACAAGACCAACGGCATCACCTTCCGCCGCTGGCTGTATGAGGCGAATCCCGAGCTCACCGCGCTGCTGGCGGAGACCCTCGGCCCGAAGGTGCTGGACGACCCCGAACATCTCCAGGGGCTGGAAGCCCATGCCGCGGACCCCGCGTTCCAGGAGAGGTTCATGGCCATGCGCCAGGTGCGCAAGCAGGCATTGGCGCGGCTGGTGCGCGAGCGCACCGGGGTGCGCATCGACCCCCAGGCGCTGTTCGACGTGCAGGTGAAGCGTATCCACGAATACAAGCGCCAACTGCTCAACATCCTGGAGACGATCGCGCTGTACGACGCGATCCGCGCCGAGCCGATGCGCAACTGGATCCCGCGCGTGAAGATCTTCGCGGGCAAGGCCGCGGCGAGCTACCACCAGGCCAAGCTGATCATCAAGCTGGCCAACGACGTGGCCCGCGCGGTGAACGGCGACCCCACCGTGCGCGGGCTGCTGAAGGTGGTGTTCGTGCCCAACTACAACGTGAGCACGGCGGAGGTGATCATCCCTGCCGCCGATCTGTCCGAGCAGATTTCCACGGCGGGCATGGAAGCCTCCGGCACGGGGAACATGAAGTTCGGGTTGAACGGCGCGCTCACCATCGGCACGCTGGACGGCGCCAATGTGGAGATGAAGGACCGCGTGGGCAGCGAGAACATCTTCATCTTCGGCCTCACCGCCGAGGAGGTGGCCGCCAAGCGCGCCCAGGGCGAGGATGCCGGGGAGGCGATCGCTGCCTCGCCGGTGCTGGGCGAGGTGCTGGACGCGGTGGACTCGGGCGTGTTCTCGCCGAACGAGCCCGGCCGCTTCGCGCCGCTGGTCGATGCCGTGCGCCATCACGACTACTTCATGGTGGCGCGCGATTTCGATGCGTATTACGCCATGCAGCGCAACGTCGCCGCGCGCTGGGCCGATCCGGCGTCGTGGTGGAAATCCGCCATTCTCAACACCGCGCGCATGGGCTGGTTCTCCTCCGATCGCGCCATCCGCGAATATGCCGATGAAATCTGGGGCGTTCCCGTGCGCCCGCTCGGATAGGCGCCATGCCCAGCGCGCCATGGCAGGCCGACCCCGAGGAGATCGCCGCCGTGGCCGATGCGCGCCATGGCGACATATTCGGCTTTCTCGGGCCGCATGAAACGCCATCGGGCACGGTGATCCGTGCCTTCGTGCCCGGTGCCGCGCGGGTGCAAGCTGTCGATGCGGCCGGCGCGGTGCTGGCGGCCCTGGTCCAGCGGCCAGGCACCGCGTTCCACGAGGCGCTGCTGCAGCCCGGAGCCGACCCTGCCGGCTACCGCTTGCGGGCCGAGGGCGAGTGGGGTGAGTGGGAGTTCCACGACCCCTACGCCTTCGCTCCGGTGCTGGGCGCGATGGATGACTACCTGCTGCGCGAGGGGCGCCATCGCGAGCTGTATCATCGGCTCGGCGCCCATCCAATGACGCATCAGGGCGTGGGGGGCGTGCATTTCGCCGTGTGGGCGCCCAATGCGCGGCGCGTCTCCGTGGTCGGCGACTTCAACCACTGGGACGGGCGCACCCACCAGATGCGCGGCCGGATCGACAGCGGGTTGTGGGAAATCTTCATCGCCGGTGCCGTGCCGGGCATGGCCTATAAATACGAGATCATCGGTCCGCAGGGCGAGTTGCTGCCGTTGAAGGCCGACCCGTTCGGCAACCAGGGGGAGATGCGGCCCTCCACCGCCTCCGTCGTCGCCACCCCGCTCGTGCCGGACTGGGGGGATGCCGATTTTCTCGCCCGCCGCGCCGCCACCGCCGCGCGCCGGGCACCGATGGCGATCTACGAGGTGCATCCCGGCTCCTGGCGGCGGGGCGAGGACAACCGCTTTCTCAGCTACGACGAGCTGGCCGAAGCCCTGGTGCCCTATGCCGCGTGGATGGGCTTCACCCATCTGGAACTGATGCCGGTTTCCGAGCATCCGCTCGATGCCTCCTGGGGCTACCAGCCGATCGGCTTGTTCGCGCCCACCAGCCGTTTCGGCGACCCCGCCGGCTTCGCCCGCTTCGTCGATGCCGCCCATCGTGCCGGGCTGGGCGTGATCCTGGACTGGGTGCCCGCGCATTTCCCGACGGACGTGCACGGGCTCGCGCGGTTCGACGGCACGGCGCTATACGAGCACGACGACCCGCGCCGCGGCTTCCACCCCGACTGGAACACCGCGATCTACAATTTCGGCCGCAACGAGGTTTCGGCCACGCTGGCGGCCAACGCGCTGTTCTGGCTGGACCGTTTCCATATCGACGGGCTGCGCGTCGATGCCGTGGCCTCGATGCTCTATCTCGACTATTCGCGCAAACCCGGTGAGTGGCTGCCCAACCCCGAGGGGGGCAACGAGAACCGCGAGGCGGTCGCCTTCCTTCAGCACGTCAACACGCTGGCCTACGGGCTGCATCCCGGCGTGGTCACCATCGCCGAGGAATCCACCGCTTGGCCCGGCGTGTCCCAGCCGGTGGATGCGGGGGGCCTGGGCTTCGGGTTCAAGTGGAACATGGGCTGGATGCACGACACGCTGGCCTATATGGGCCAGGACCCCGTGCACCGGCGCTGGCACCACGACCGGCTGACCTTCGGCCTGCTCTACGCGTTTTCCGAGAATTTCGTGCTGCCGATCTCCCATGACGAGGTGGTGCACGGCAAAGGCACGGTGCTCGCCCGCATGCCCGGCGATGACTGGCAGAAATTCGCCAATCTGCGCGCCTACTACGCGTTCATGTGGGGCCATCCCGGCAAGAAGCTGCTGTTCATGGGCCAGGAATTCGCCCAGCGCGACGAATGGAACTTCAACCGCAGCCTGGACTGGCACGTGGCCGGGTATCCGACTCATCGCGGCGTGCAGCTGCTGGTGCGCGACCTCAACCATCTCCACCGCGACCTGCCGGCCCTGCATGCGCGCGATTGCGAGCCGGAGGGGTTCCGCTGGATCGTGGTGGACGATGCCGACCAGTCGGTGCTGGCCTGGCTGCGCCTGGGCGGCGAGGGGGACGCGCCGGTGGCGGTGGTGTGCAACTTCACCCCTGTGCCGCGACAGTTCTATCGCATCGGCCTGCCGCTGGCGGGAGCGTGGCGGGAAATCCTCAATACCGATGCCGAGGCGTATGGCGGCTCCGGCATGGGCAATCTCGGCGCCGTGACGGCGGAGCCGGTGCCCGCGCACGGCTACCCCGCCTCCGTCACGCTCACCCTGCCGCCGCTCGCCACCCTGTTTCTTCTGCACGAGGCGGCATGAACGCTTGCCCGTGCCTCATCGCCGGCCATGTGAACGAGCCGGCGTTCATCAAGCCATGAGGAACCGGCCATGAATGCATTGTCGTCGCCCGGCACGCCCCTTGCCCGTCATGCCATGGCCTATGTGCTCGCCGGCGGACGCGGCAGCCGGCTGATGGAGCTGACCGACATGCGCGCCAAACCCGCCGTGTATTTCGGCGGAAAGTCGCGGATCATCGATTTCGCCCTGTCCAACGCGCTGAACTCCGGGATCCGCCGCATCGGCGTGGCCACCCAGTACAAAGCGCACAGCCTGATCCGCCACCTGCAGCGCGGCTGGAACTTCTTTCGCCCCGAGCGCAACGAGACCTTCGACATCCTGCCCGCCAGCCAGCGCGTGTCGGAGACGCTGTGGTATCTGGGCACCGCGGACGCGGTTTATCAGAACATCGACATCATCGAGGGCTACGACCCGCTCTACATGGTCATCCTCGCCGGCGACCATATCTACAAGATGGACTACGAGCAGATGCTCCAGCAGCACGTGGAGCAGAACGCGGATGTGACCGTGGGATGTCTGGAAGTGCCGCGCGCCCAGGCCAGCGGCTTCGGCGTCATGCATGTGGACGATGCCGACCGTATCATCGACTTTCAGGAGAAACCCAAGAATCCACCTGCCATGCCGGGCAAGCCGGACATGGCGCTCGCCAGCATGGGCATCTACGTGTTCAACACGAAATTCCTGATCGAGCAGCTGCACCGCGACGCGGCCGACGCCAACTCCACGCGCGATTTCGGCAAGGATATCATCCCGTTTCTGGTAAAGAACGGAAAGGCGGTGGCGCATCATTTCTCCCGTTCCTGCGTGCGCTCCACCGAGGAATCCACGCCGTACTGGCGCGATGTCGGCACGCTCGACGCGTATTGGGAGGCGAATATCGACCTCACCGACGTGGTGCCCGATCTCGACCTCTACGACCGTGACTGGCCGATCTGGACCTTTGGCGAGGTGACGCCGCCGGCCAAGTTCGTGCACGACGTGGACGGGCGGCGGGGGGTCGCGATGTCCTCGCTGGTCTCGGGCGGCTGCATCGTCTCCGGCGCCTCGCTGGCGCGCACGCTGCTGTTCACCGGGGTGCATGTGCATTCCTACTCGGCGATCGAGAACACCGTCATCATGCCCTATGTGAATATCGGGCGGCATGTGCGGCTCAAGAACGTGATCGTCGATCGCGGCGTGTCCATTCCCGAGGGGATGGTGGTCGGCGAGGATCCGGAGCTGGACGCGAAACGCTTCCGCCGCACCGAGCGCGGCATCTGCCTCATCACCGCGCGGATGATCGAAGCCCTCGCCGCATGAAGCTTCTCTCCGTCGCTTCTGAGGTCTATCCGCTGGTCAAGACCGGCGGGCTCGCCGATGTCGCGGGCGCGCTGCCCATGGCGCTGGCGGCGGAAGGGGTGGCGGTGCGCACCCTGGCGCCTGGCTACCCGCAAGTGATGGCACGGCTGGGCGCGGCGGAGAGCGTGCTGGCGCTGCCCTGGCTGTTCGGCGGCCCGGCGCGCCTTCTGGCTGCGGAAGCCGCGGGGCTGAATCTGCTGATTCTCGAAGCCCCCCATCTGTTCGATCGGCCGGGTGGCCCCTATGCCGATGCCGGCCGGCAGGACTGGCCGGACAATGTGTTCCGCTTCGCGGCCCTCGCCCGTGCCGCGGCGACGGTGGGGCAGGGCGCTTGGCCGGGCTTCGTGCCCGATGTGGTGCATTGCCATGACTGGCAGGCCGGGCTGGTGCCGGCCTACCTGACCTATGACGGGCTGCGCCGGCCGCCCACGGTGATGACGGTGCACAACCTCGCCTTCCAGGGCCAGTTCCCGCCGCACCTGCTCGGCGCGCTCGGTCTGCCGGACCATGCCTGGTCGATCTACGGCGTGGAGTATTTCGGCACGATCGGATTCCTCAAGGCGGGGCTGCAGCTTTCCGATCGCATCACCACCGTCTCGCCCAGCTACGCCGCGGAGATCTGCACGCCCAGCGGCGGCATGGCGCTTGACGGGCTGCTGCGCACCCGCGCTGCCGTGGTCACCGGCATCCTCAACGGCATCGACGA
Source organism: uncultured Rhodospirillales bacterium (assembly GCA_945957135.1). Classification (GTDB taxonomy): domain Bacteria; phylum Pseudomonadota; class Alphaproteobacteria; order Acetobacterales; family Acetobacteraceae; genus CAMFLK01. The sequence continues at coordinate 9,834 of CAMFLK010000043.1, read as the reverse complement.
GACGGTGTGGGACCCGGCGGCCGACCTGGCGCTGGCCGAGCCGTTCGACGCGCGCCGCCTGCCGCGCCGGGCGGCCAACCGCACCGCGCTGCGCGCCCGGCTGGGGCTGGACGACAGCGCGGAGGCGCCGCTATTCGCCGTTGTCAGCCGCATGTCCTGGCAGAAAGGTCTCGATCTCATCGCAGAAATTCTGCCGAACCTTGTCGCGCGTGGCGGGCAACTCGCCTTTCTCGGCGCGGGCGACGCGGCGATCGAGGCGGAGTTCCGTGCGGCGGCGCGCGACCATCCCGGCCGTGTTGCCGGCGAGTTCGGCTATGACGAACCGCTCGCCCATCTGATGCAGGGGGGCGCCGACGCGCTGCTGGTGCCCTCGCGCTTCGAGCCCTGCGGCCTGACCCAGCTTTGTGCCCTGCGCTACGGCGCGCTGCCGGTGGTCGCCCGCGTCGGCGGGCTGGCGGACACGGTGATCGACGCCAACGCCATGGCCATCGCGCGCGGCATCGGCACCGGCGTTCAGTTCGCGCCGACCACGGCAGAGGCGCTGGATTTCGCCCTCACCCGCACCCTGGCGCTGTGGAACGACCAGGCGCTGTGGCGCAAGCTGCAGCGCAACGCCATGGCCACCGATGTCTCCTGGCGCGGCCCCGCGCGGGAATACGTCAGGCTGTACCAGGATCTCATGCAACGAGCCGGAGCGCCCGCATGATCGAGACCATCCCCACCACCCCCATCGCGGGCCAGCGGCCGGGCACTTCCGGCCTGCGCAAGAAAGTGCCGGTGTTTCAGGCGCCGCATTATCTGGAAAACTTCGTGCAGTCGGTATTCGACAGCCTGGAGGGGTTCGAGCACGCCACGCTGGTGATCGGCGGCGACGGACGGTTTTACAATCGCGAGGCGATCCAGACCGTGCTGCGCATGGCCGCGGCCAATGGCTGGGGGCGGGCGATCGTGGGGCAGGGCGGCATTCTCTCCACGCCCGCCACGTCCAACATTATCCGGGCCCGCAGCGCCTTCGGTGGATTCATCCTCTCCGCCAGCCACAATCCCGGCGGTCCCGACGGGGATTTCGGCATCAAATACAATATCGGCAATGGCGGCCCGGCGCCGGAGGCAGTGACGGAGACGGTCTATGCCCGCACCCAGACCATCGCCCGCTACCATACCCTGCGCGCGGAAGATGTAGCGCTCGACAGCATCGGCGAGACAAGGCTCGGCGACATGGTGGTGGAGGTGATCGACCCGGTTGCGGAGTACGAGGCGCTGATGCGGCGGTTGTTCGATTTCCCAGCCATTTCGGCGCTGTTCGCCAGCGGCTTCACCATGCGCTTCGATGCGATGTCGGCGGTGACCGGGCCTTATGCGAAGGCGATCCTGGAAGGCGCCCTGGGCGCGCCACCCGGCACGGTGGTCAACGCCACCCCGCTGCCGGATTTCGGCGGCCACCATCCCGACCCGAACATGGTCCATGCGAAATCGCTGTTCGACCTTGCCTTCGGACCTGACTCGCCGGATTTCTGCGCGGCGTCGGACGGCGACGGCGACCGCAACCTCATCCTCGGGCGCGGCATCTTCGTCACCCCCTCGGACAGCCTCGCCGCACTCGCGGCCAATGCGCATCTGGCGCCCGCCTATGCCGACGGCCTCGCCGGCATCGCCCGTTCCATGCCCACCAGTGCGGCGGCCGACCGCGTCGCCGCCGGGCTGGGCGTGGACATCTACGAGACGCCCACCGGCTGGAAGTTCTTCGGCAACCTGCTCGATGCCGGGCGCGTCACCATCTGCGGCGAGGAAAGCGCGGGCACCGGCTCCGACCATGTGCGCGAGAAGGACGGGTTGTGGGCCGTGCTGCTGTGGCTCAACATCCTCGCCGTGCGGCGCGAGAGCGTGGCGGCGATCATGCGGGCGCATTGGGCCAGGTTCGGCCGCAACTACTACGCCCGCCACGATTACGAGGAAGTCGCGAGCGACGGTGCCAACGCAATGATCGCCGAACTCCGCGCCGCCCTGCCCAGCCTGCCCGGCCGCGCGGTGGCCGGGCTGACCGTCAGCGCGGCCGATGATTTCGCCTATCTCGACCCGGTGGACGGCTCGCGTTCCGAGCACCAGGGTATCCGCATCCTGTTCGAGGGTGGCGGGCGCATCGTCTTCCGCCTGTCCGGCACCGGCACCTCCGGCGCGACGGTGCGCGTCTATCTCGAACATTTCGAGGCGGCACGGCTGGATCTGCAGACGCCCGATGCGCTGGCGCCGCTGATCGCGGCGGCCGAGGCGATCGCCGGCATCCGAGCCCATACCGGCCGCGACGCGCCCTCGGTCATCACGTGATCGTCTCGTCCGGGCGTCCGGAACCGCTCGGCGTCACGACCGAGGCGGATGGCGTCAACGTCGCGGTGTTCTCCGCCCATGCGGAGGCGATCGAGTTCTGCCTGTTCGATGCGGCGGGCGTGGAGCAGACCGCGCGCATCGTGCTGCCCGCGCGCAGCGGCGACGTGTTCCACGGCCATGTCGCGGGCGTCGGCGTCGGCGCGCGCTATGGGCTGCGCGTGCATGGGCCGGACGATCCGGCGCGCGGCCACCGCTTCAACCCCACCAAGCTGCTGATCGACCCGTACGCGACGGTGCTCGATCGCAAACCCGCTCTGCACAGGAGCATGTTTGCGTACGGCGACACAGCGCTTCTGGACAGCGGGCCCTTCGCACCGAAATCCGTCGTCGCGCCGGCGCTGTCGGAAAGCCCCGTCGCCCGCCCCCTCGTGCCCTGGGCGGAGACGGTGATCCAGGAACTGCACGTGCGCGGCTTCACTCGCCGCCACCCGGAAATTCCCGAGGCGCAGCGGGGTACTTTCGCCGGCCTTGCGCATCCGGCCGCCATCGCCCGGCTGCGCCGGCTGGGTATCACCACCGTGGAACTGCTGCCCGTCGCAGCCTGGATCGACGAGCGCCATCTCGGCCCACTCGGGCTGACCAATTACTGGGGTTACAACCCCATCGCCTTCGCCGCCCCCGACCCGGTGCTCGCCCCCGGCGGCTGGGCGGAAATCCGCGCCGCCATCGCCGCTCTGCACGCGGAGGGCATCGAGGTGCTGCTCGATGTGGTGCTGAACCATAGCGGCGAGGGCGACGCGCTCGGCCCCACGCTCAGCCTGCGCGGGCTCGACAACGCCAGCTACTACCGGCTCGATGCCAACGATCAAGCCCGCTACATCGACGATGCCGGCTGCGGCAACGCGCTGGCGCTGGATCGGCCCGCGGTGCTGCGTCTGGCGATGGACGCGCTGCGGCAATGGGCAGCCTCGGGGATCGACGGGTTCCGCTTCGACCTGGCCACCACCCTGGCCCGGCGCGACACCGGCTTCGACCCTGCGGCGCCCTTCCTCGCCGCGATCGCGCAGGACCCGGCGTTGCGCGGGCTGAAACTCATCGCCGAGCCCTGGGATATCGGCTGGGGCGGCTACCAGCTCGGCCGCTTCCCCACCGCCTGGGGCGAGTGGAACGACCGCTACCGCGACGAGGTGCGCGCGTTCTGGCGCGGCGATGGCGGCAAGCTCGGCGCGCTGGCCACGCGGCTGGCCGGATCGGCCGATATCTTCGCCGCCGCCCGCCGGCCCTCGCGCAGCGTCAATTTCGTCACCGCCCATGACGGCTTCACCGTGGCCGACCTGGTTGCGTATGCGCGCAAGCACAACGAGGCCAATGGCGAGGACAACCGCGACGGCACGGACGCCAACAATTCCTGGAACAATGGCGCCGAGGGCCCCAGCGACGACCCCGCGATCATCGCCCGGCGCATCGCCGACCAGAAGGCGCTGCTGGCCACGCTGCTGCTGTCGCGCGGCACGCCGATGCTGAGCATGGGTGCCGAATCCGGCCAGAGCCAGGGCGGCAACAACAACGCCTACGCCCAGGACACGCATCTCTCCTGGCTCGACTGGGACAACGCCGATGAGGGGCTGATCGACTTCACCGCCCGCCTGCTCGCGGCGCGACGCGACCATCCCGCCCTGCATGCCGACCGCTTCCTTGACCATCCCGGCGCCGTCGCCTGGCTGCGGGCCGACGGGCAATCGATGCGGGACGGCGACTGGGGCGCGGGTCGCTTCGTGATGGCCGATCTGCGTGAGGCGGCTGACCGGGTGCTGATCATCGTCAATGGCGATTCCGCTCCGGTCACGCCGTGCCTGCCGCCAGCCGATCCCGGTTGGCACTGGAATGTGGTGCTCGACAGCGCTGGCGCGCCGGAGGAGGCGCTGGCCGGCCGCTCCGTGCGGCTGTGCGCCCAGCGCCGGCCGGCCGTCCGCGCCGGTGACGACGAGGCGCTCGACGCGCTGGCCGAGGCCGCCGGCATCGCCGCGGCGTGGTGGGACGGAGAGGGGCGGCACCATCGCGTGGGCGCGGAGACCAAGCGGGCCTTGCTCGCCGCCATGCACCTGCCCGCCGCCACACCGGACGATCTGCGTGACAGCCTCGCCCGCCTTGCCGATCCCGGCCTGCCCACCGCGCTCGCGCGGTGGGAGGGCGAGGGCTGGACCTGGCCCGCCACCCGGCCGGGCTGGATCGTGCTGCGCCAGCCCGACGGCACTTCGCGCCCGATGATCGTCCGGCCCGGGGAGGCGTTCCCGCCGCTCGCCGCCGGGGAGTACATTCTGGAGCAGGACGGGCACGCATGCGCCCTCCTCGTCGCGCCGCGCACCTGCCATCCGGCGGAGGGGCCGCGCCGCTTCGGCATCGCCACCCAGCTCTATTCCCTGCGCCGCGCCGGCGACCAGGGGATTGGCGACTTCACCACGCTGGAAGGCCTTGCGGACACGGGCGCGGATTGCATCGGCATCAACCCGCTGCACATGCTGTTCCCCGCCGATCGCGGCCGGGCCAGCCCGTACCAGCCCTCCGACAGGCGCTTCCTCGACCCCATTCATCTCGACGTCGCCGCCCTCGGCGCGGCCGATCCCGCCGGCGCCGGGCAGGCGGTGCTGGCGGCGCGGGCGGCGGAGGTCGCGGCGCTGTCGGCGGGCGCGCTGGTGGACTACGAAGGGGTGTGGGCGTTGAAATCGGCCGTGCTGGAAGCCGCCTTCGCCGCGCTGCCCGATAGCGCGCCGATCCAGGCCGAGCTCGACGCATTCATCGCCGCGGGAGGCCCCGCGCTCGACCGGTTCCTGCGCTTCCAGGCGCTGGCCGAGGCGCCCGGACGCACCCGCTACCATGCCTTCCTGCAACTCCTCTGCGATCGCCAGCTCGGTGTCGCGAGCGCCGCGCTCCGCGCCGGTGGCATGGCGATCGGCCTCTATCGCGACCTCGCCGTCGGCGCCGCGCCGGACGGTGCGGAGACCTGGGAGCGGACGGCGGATTTCCTGCTGGGCGTGTCGATCGGCGCGCCACCCGATGCCTTCGCCCCCCAGGGCCAGGTCTGGGGGGCGCCCCCCTTCAACCCGCTCACCCTCGCCCGCCAGGCCGGCCCCCCCTTCGCCGAGCTGGTGCGCGCCAACATGCGCCATGCCGGGGCCCTGCGGATCGACCACGTGATGGGGCTGGAACGCCTGTTCTGCGTGCCCGACGGCGCGCCGGCGGGGGAGGGCAGCTACGTCGCCTTCCCGCGCGAGACGCTGCTGAAGCGCCTGGCCTTCGAGAGCCGTCGTGCCGCCTGCCTGGTGGTGGGCGAGGATCTCGGCACCGTGCCGGAGGGCTTCCGCGCCCGCATGGACGAGGCCGGGGTGCTCAGCTACCGCGTGCTGTGGTTCGAGCGGAACGGCGCCGAATTCCTGCCCCCCGCCGCCTATCCCGCCCGCGCGGTGGCCTGCGTCTCCACCCACGACCTGCCGACGCTGGCGGGCTGGTGGAGCGGGGCGGATATCGCCGAGCGCCAGCGCCTCGGCCTGCTCGACACGGATCAGGCGGCGACGGCGCTGGAAGCGCGGCGGGCGGAGGAGCAGGCCCTGCGCGCGGCGCTCGACCGTGCCGGTCTGCCGGTGGATACCGTCGGCGTCCACGCCTATGTCGCGGCCAGCCCCGCCTACCTCGTGCTGGTCCAGGCCGACGACCTCGCCGGCGAGACGGACTCGGTCAACCTGCCGGGCACCGACCGCGAACGCCCCAACTGGCGCCGCCGCCTGGCGCCGGACATCGCCACCTTGTTCGCCACGCCTGCCGCGCGGGCCGTGCTCGCCGCCATGCGCGATGCGCGGCGCTAGGTTCCCGGCCCCACCAGCGTCAGCTCGATCCGCCGGTTCTTCGCCCGCCCCGCCGGCGTGGCGTTGGCGGCGACGGGATGGGTGTCGCCGAACCCCTCGGCCGACATCAGCGACGGATTCACCCCCTGCGATTGCAGGAACGTGACCACCCCGTCCGCCCGGCGCGAGGACAGGTCGAGATTGGAGGTCACCCCCATGCGCCGCAGCCCCGTGCCGATCGGGATGTTGTCGGTAAAGCCCTCCACCACGATGCGCGTGTTCTTCAGCCCCTGCAGCGTGGGCACCAGCTTGGCCAGCGTGTCCCGTGCCTTCTGGTTGATTTGCCAGCCGCCCTCGGGGAACAGGATCGTGTCGCGCAGCGTCACCTTCAACTGGCCCTGCAGCCGCGCGATCTCCGCCTGGTCCGCGTCGATCTCGTCGGAAAGCTGGTCGTGCAACTGGTCGTAGGCGCGCTGCATCGGGTCGTCGCTGGCCGGCGCCGCGCAGCCGGCGAGCAGGGCGAGCAGCGGGGCGGCGAACCAGGCGCGGCGTGCGGGATCGACCATCTCGTTCCTTCCATCCGATTCGGGACCGGGGACACTAGCGTGGAATTGACCATCCACCCCTGTCGGCCGGCGGCCGATTCGTGTACGCCGTTGCCAATGACCAACGCAATCACGCCGCGCGCCGGCCAGGGAGAGAGGCGCCGACTTGACTGAGCCCGTGCCGGGCTTCGTGCGCATGGCCGCGCGCGCGCAGGGCATGGGCGGGCTGCGGCTGATCGCCGGTGGCGTGCTGGCGCCGCACTGGCGTGGCTTCGGCCATGCGCTGGTGGCCCATGTGTTCACCGGCAGCACCTCATCCTGCCGCCACCGCGCCCGGCATGAGACGCTGCCTGGCGTTACCTATCATCCCGGCCGGCTGATGGCGCCGGGGGCGGGGGGGATGACGCTGCCCGGCTTCGTGCGTGCCCAGGGGCTGCGGGCGGTGGATTTCCTCGCGCTGGACGACCCCGCCGTGCTGCTCGCCCTTGGCGGCTGGATGGAGGTGTGGGGGGTGCTGGGCGTGCAGGTGCCGGTGAACTGCCGCTGGCCCGCCTTCGCCCCGGTGGATCAGGCCCTGTGCCGCCGCGGCTTCGACCTGTTCGACCTCGCCATGCGCCGTGGCACGGACGCGGACGGGCCCTTGGGTGAGGCGCTGTATTTTCGCGACCCCGCCGGCGAGAGCGAGGCGGAATGGCTTGGGGCCGCGCGGCTGGTGCGGCTCGCGGCGATGATGGCCTCCACCGGCCATCCCGGCGAGGCCGCGCGGCTGATCGGCCGAACACGGCGCATCCTCGGCGATGTCATCGACGTCGCCGGCGCGCTGGCGCAGTTGCAGGCACAGGAAGCCGCCGCCATCCGCCCGGCCGCCGACCCCGCCCTGCTGGCGGCCGACGACGCCTGGTTCTACCCGCCGCCCGCGACCCGCTTCCTGCCGGCGGGGCGTTGATAAGCCGCGCCGGATGGGCGCAGGATCGGCCAGCCCGTCCGGGTGGAAACGAATCAGGAATTGTCCATGGCGCATCACGGCCTGCGGTTTGGCATCTTTCTCGCCCCCTTTCACCGCGTGGGCGACAACCCCACCCTGGCGCTGCGCCGCGACATCGAGATGATCGAGTGGCTGGACCATCTCGGCTATGACGAGGCCTGGATCGGCGAGCACCACTCGGCCGGCTGGGAGATCATCGCTGCCCCGGAGCTGATGATCGCCGCGGCGGCGGAGCGCACGAAGCACATCATGCTCGGCACAGGCGTCACCAGCCTGCCGTATCACCACCCGCTGCTGGTGGCCCAGCGCTTCGTGCAGCTCGACCACATGACGCGCGGGCGGGCGATGCTTGGCTGCGGGCCGGGTGCCCTGACCTCGGACGCGTACATGCTGGGCATCGACCCCACCACCCAGCGCCGGCGCATGGACGAATCGCTCGACGCGATCATGGCCCTGCTGGCCTGCGAGGCGCCGGTGACGGTGAAGACCGACTGGTTCGAGCTGCGCGAGGCGCGGCTGCACCTGCGCCCCTACACCGACCCGCATTTCCAGATCGCGGTGGCCAGCACCCTCACCCCCGCGGCACCCGTGGTGGCCGGCAAGCACGGGCTGGGCATGCTCTCGCTCGGCGCCGGCCTGCCCGGCGGGCCGGAGGCGATGGCTGGGCAGTGGCGCATCGCCGAGGAATCCGCCGCGAAGCACGGCAAGGTGATGAACCGGCGGGACTGGCGGCTGGTGGTCAACGTCCACGTCGCCGAGGAGGATGAACTGGCCCTTCGCCAGGTGAAGATCGGGGAACGATTGGAAACCGCCGGGTATTTCGAGGACGCGCTGGGCCGCCCGCCCGGCCGCTCGGAAGACCCGCTGCGCGAGGGCGTGGCTTCCGGCAGCACGCTGGTCGGCTCGCCCGACCTCGTGGCGCGGGGCATCGAGCGGCTGATCCGGCTGAGCGATGGCGGCTTCGGCGGGCTGATGTTCCGCGCCCATGACTGGGCCAGCCGCGAGGAGACCTGGCGCAGCTACGAACTGTTCGCCCGCTACGTGATGCCGCGCTTCCAGCGCCAGCTGGACATGCAGACCGGCTCCTACGAATGGGCGAAGGCCAACCGCAAGACCGTGTTCTCGCCGAACGTGGAGGCGCTGCGCAAAGCCTATGTGGATGCCGGCAAGCCGGTGCCGGCGGAGTTCACCGAACGCGCTTCCGGCGCGCGGGACCTGGACATGCCCCCGAAGGCATGAGGGAGGACCGATGAAGGGCAGCAAATCGGCCCGGCTGCTGGCGGCGATGCTCTATCTCGCCGCGCTCGGCGTCCCCGAGCCCGGCTGGAGTCAGGCGCCGCCGCCCGCCCCGGCGGCCACGGCGACCGGCGCAGGCGATCAGCAGGAGGAGACCGCATTCAGCCCCGCCCAGCTCGACGCGCTGCTCGCGCCGATCGCTCTTTACCCTGACACGCTGCTGACCCAGCTGCTGATGGCCACAACCCAGCCGCTGGAGATCGTCCAGGCGGCGCGCTGGCTGGCCGAGCCGGGCAACGCGGCGCTGAAGGGCGACGCGCTGACCAAGGCGCTGCAATCGCAGAGCTGGGATCCCGCGGTGAAGTCGCTGGTGGCTTTCCCGGACGTGCTGAAACAGCTCAACGACAAGCTCGACTGGACGCAGCAGCTTGGCTACGCCTTCGCCACGCAGCAGGCGGACGTGATGGATTCCGTCCAGCGGCTGCGGCGGCAGGCGCAGGATTCGGGCAATCTGAAATCCACGCCGCAGCAGGTGGTGCGCAGCGAGGCGCAGTCCGTGATCATCGAGCCGGCGCAGCCGGATGTGGTCTATGTGCCCGCCTACAACCCGCAGGTGGTGTACGGTACCTGGCCCTATCCGTCCTATCCCCCGGTCGCCTTCCCGCCGCCCGCCTACGTGCCCGGCAGCGCGCTGCTGACCGGACTCGCTTTCGGCACGGGGGTGGCCATCACCGCCGGACTGTGGAACCTCGCTTCGCCGCGCTGGGGCTACGGGAACGTCAACATCAACGCGAACCGCTGGAACACCGTCAACGTCAACCGGCCGCCGGTGGGCAACGGCACCTGGAATCCGCCGCCGCGCCCGCCGGGTGCGATGGGGCGGCCGCCGGGCGGGCCGGTGGGG
>CAMFLK010000042.1 GCA_945957135.1 uncultured Rhodospirillales bacterium | reverse complement strand
ATGGGGTCTGGGGCCTAAGGCCCCAGCGGGGTCGAGGGGCAGCGCCCCTCGCCTTGCCTTGACTTTCATCCCGCCCCCTTCTCCGCCCGCAGCTTCGCCCAATACGCCAGCCGTTTGCCGATTTCGCGTTCGAAGCCGCGGTCGGCGGGGCGGTAGAAGTCGTGGCGGGGCATGCCGTCGGGGAAGTAGTTCTGGCCGGAGAAGGCGTCGGTTTCGCCGTGATCGTAGGCGTAGCCGGCGCCGTAGCCGAGTTGCTTCATCAGTTTGGTGGGGGCGTTGAGGATGTGGGCGGGGGGCATCAGGCTGCCGGTGGTTTTGGCGGCGCGCTGGGCCTCGCCGAAGGCGGTGTAGAGGGCGTTCGATTTGGGGGCGGTGCCGAGATAGATCACGGCCTGGACCAGCGCGAGCTCGCCTTCCGGGCTGCCGAGGCGTTCGTAGGCCTGCCAGGCGGCCATGGCCTGGAGCAGGGCGTTGGGGTCGGCCATGCCGATGTCTTCGGCGGCGAAGCGCACCAGGCGGCGGGCGACGTAGCGCGGGTCTTCGCCGCCGGCGAGCATGCGGGCGAACCAGTAGAGCGCCGCGTCGGGGTCGGACCCGCGCAGGGATTTGTGCAGGGCGGAGATGAGGTTGTAGTGCTCCTCGCGGTCCTTGTCGTAGAGGGCCGCGCGGCGGGCGAGCAGTTCGGACAGGCCGGCGACGTCGAGCGACTCGCCGTCCGGAAGGGCGAGGAGCTGTTCGGCCATGTTGAGCAGGTAGCGCCCGTCGCCGTCGGCCATGGCGCGCAGCGTGGCCCGGGCTTCCTCCTGCACCGGCAGGGAGCGGCCGGTGATGGTTTCGGCGCGTTTCAGCAGCTGGTCCAGCCCGGCATCGTCCAGCCGCCGCAGCACCAGCACCTGGCAGCGCGAGAGCAGCGCGCCGTTCAGCGCGAAGGACGGGTTCTCGGTGGTGGCGCCCACCAGGGTGATGGTGCCGTTCTCCACCACGGGCAGGAATCCGTCCTGCTGGGCGCGGTTGAAGCGGTGGATTTCATCGACGAACAGCAGCGTGCCCTGCCCCATGCCCAGCGGCCCGCCGGCGCGCTTGGTGGCGTCCTCGAAGCAGCGCTTGAGGTCGGCGACGCCGGAGAACACGGCGGAGAGCTGCTGGAAGTGCAGCCCCGCTTTTGCCGCGAGCAGCCGGGCGATGGTGGTCTTGCCCACGCCCGGCGGCCCCCAGAGGATGATGGAGGACAGGCTGCCCCGCGCGAGCATGCGGGTGAGCGTGCCGTTGGGGCCGACCAGATGGTCCTGGCCCACCACCTCGTCGAGCGATTCCGGCCGCAGCCGGTCGGCGAGCGGTGCGGCGGCGGCTGTCATGACCGCCGCCCTCCGTGTGGTTTACTCGCTTTCGGAGTCGGCGGCCGTCTCGGGCTTCGGTCCACTGTCCTGGCCCTTGGCCGAGGGGTCGCGGTCCACCAGCTCGATCACCGCCATGTCCGCCGCGTCGCCGTGGCGGATGCCGGCCTTCAGCACGCGGCAATAGCCGCCCGGCCGGCCCTTGTAGCGCTCGGCCAGGGTGGTGAAGAGCTTGGCGACGATCACGTCGTCGCGCAGCTGGGCGTAGGCCTGCCGGCGGGCGTGCAGGCCGCCGCGCTTGCCCAGCGTGATCAGCTTCTCCGCCACCGGCCGCAGCTCCTTGGCCTTGGGCAGGGTGGTGGTGATCTGCTCGTGCTTGATCAGCGCGTGCGCCATGTTGCGGAACATGGCGAAGCGGTGGCTGGTGGTAACGCCGAGCTTGCGGCCGGCAACGCCATGACGCATGGCAAGTGGCTCCTAACGGGTCAGTCGGTCAGAACGGCTCGTCGAGCCGCTTGGCCAGGTCTTCAACATTCTCGGGCGGCCAGCCGGTCACGGTCATGCCCAGCGACAGCCCCATCGCGGTCAGCACTTCCTTGATCTCGTTCAAGGATTTGCGCCCGAAATTCGGCGTGCGCAGCATCTCCTGCTCGGATTTCTGCACGAGGTCGCCGATATAGACGATGTTGTCGTTCTTCAGGCAGTTGGCGCTGCGCACCGACAGTTCCAGCTCGTCCACCTTGCGCAGCAGGTTGCGGTTGAACGGCAGGTCGTCCTGCGGCTCGGACACCGCGACGATGTGCGGCTCGTCGAAATTGATGAACATCTGCAGCTGGTCCTGCAGGATGCGCGCGGCCAGCGCCACCGAGTCCTCCGGCGAGATCGCGCCGTTGGTTTCCACGGTCAGCAGCAGCTTGTCGTAGTCCGTCACCTGGCCGACGCGGGTGGGCTCCACCTTGTAGGAGACGCGGCGGACCGGGGAGAAGATGCTGTCGATGGGGATCAGCCCGATCGGCGCGTCCTCCGGCCGGTTGGCCGAGGCGGGCACGTAGCCCTTGGCGCTGTTGACGGTGAACTCCATGCCGAGCTTCACGCCGTCGTCGAGCGTGCAGATCACCAGATCGGGGTTCATCACCTCGATGTCATGGCCGGTCTGGATCTGGGCGGCGCGCACCTCGCCGGGGCCGACGGCCGTCAGCATCATGCGCTTCGGCCCGTCGCCGTGCATGCGCAGCGCGAGCTGCTTGATGTTCAGCACGATGTCCGTCACGTCCTCGCGCACGCCGGCCAGCGAGCTGAACTCGTGCAGCACGCCGTCGATCTGCACCGCGGTCACCGCCGCGCCCTGGAGGGAGGAGAGCAGGATGCGGCGCAGCGCGTTGCCCAGCGTCATGCCGAAGCCACGCTCCAGCGGTTCGGCGATCACGGTGGCGGTGCGTGCGGGATCGGAGCCGGGCTCCACTTCGAGCTTTTCCGGCTTGATCAAGGACTGCCAGTTCTTCTGCAGAACCACGCTGAGTCTCATGAGCGAATCACCTCGCGGACTGGCCAGCGACGGCCGGGGCCGTGCTGGAACCGCGCCGGGCGTCGAACCCGGCGCTAGGGGAATTCGGGCCGGTGGCGGCCCGAAGGATCAGACGCGGCGGCGCTTGCGGGGGCGGCAGCCATTATGCGGCACCGGCGTCATGTCGCGGATGGCGGTGATGCTGAAACCCACGGCCTGCAGGGCGCGCAGCGCGCTCTCGCGGCCCGAACCCGGGCCGCTGACCTCGATCTCCAGCGTCTCCATGCCGTGCTCGCGGGCCTTCTTGCCGGCGTCCTCGGCCGCGACCTGGGCGGCGTAGGGGGTGGATTTGCGGCTGCCCTTGAAGCCCTGGCTGCCGGCCGACGACCAGGCGATGGCGTTGCCCTGCGCGTCGGTGATGGTCACCATCGTGTTGTTGAAGGTCGCGGCCACATGGGCCACGCCCGACGTGATGTTCTTGCGCTCCTTCTTGCGGGTGCGCGCGGCGGCAGGCTTCGCCATGGATGTCGTCCTATCGAAACATGGGGCCGCGGCCCGGAGGCCGCGGCGGAAATGGCGGCGTGCGCCTTACTTCGTGACTTTCTTCTTGCCGGCGATGGCCACGGCCTTGCCCTTGCGGGTGCGGGCATTGGTGTGGGTGCGCTGGCCGCGCACCGGCAGGCCGCGGCGGTGGCGCAGGCCGCGATAGCAGCCGAGATCCATCAGGCGCTTGATGTTCATCGCCACTTCGCGGCGCAGGTCGCCCTCCACCCGATAGTCGCGGTCCACCATCTCGCGGATGCGCAGCACTTCCTCGTCGGAGAGCTGGTTCACGCGGCGGTCATCGGGGATGCCCAGCTTGTCGCAGATTTCCTGCGCCTTGGCCGGACCGATGCCGAAGATGTAGCGAAGGCTGATCGTCACCCGCTTGTTGGTCGGGATATTCACGCCGGCAATACGCGCCACGCCTTATCACTCCTCGTCGGCCGCGCGCCGAACGGGGCGGCGGCACACTGATCAACCCGGAATTCGCCGGAAACCTGCCGGAATCGCCGGGCACTTGGGAAAACATGATGACGGAGCCCACCAAGGTGGGGTCGCCAAGGCGGCGCACTATAGTGAGGGGTGCGCAGGAGTCAACGAAACATGATCAACTTTTCGTGAGCACTTCCGCTTCCGGCAATGCGTCCAACACAGAGGTGAGCTGCCGCGCCACCTCGTCCATCTCCGCCATGCCGTCCACCCGGTGCAGCTTGCCGCTGGCGGCGTAGTAGGGCAGCAGCGGCGCGGTCTGGCGATGATAGGCGGCGAGCCGGGCCCCCACCGTCTCGCGATTGTCGTCGGCACGGCGGGTGAATTCGGTGCTGCCGCACACGTCGCACACGCCGTCCACGCGCGGACGGTGGAAGGAATCGTGATAGCCGGCGCCGCATTTGGCGCAGGTGAAGCGGCCGGCGATGCGATCGACCAGCGCCGCGTCGTCCACCTGCAGCTCCACCACCGCATCCAGCGCCAGGCCCTTGCCCTTCAGCATGGCGTCCAGCGCCTCGGCCTGCGGCACGGTGCGGGGGAAGCCGTCGAGGATGAAACCCCGCGCGCAATCCTCTCGCGCGATGCGGGCCTCGAGCATGCGGATGAGGATGTCGTCGGAAACCAGCTGCCCCGCCTCCATCACCGCCTTGGCCTGCAACCCCACCTCGCTGCCGGCGGCGACCTCGGCGCGCAGCATGTCGCCGGTGGAGATCTGCACGATGCCGTAGCGGTCCTGCAGCCGGCGTGCCTGGGTGCCCTTTCCCGCGCCGGGCGGGCCGAGCAGGATGAGCTTCATCGGCCGCGCCCCCGTACCTTCATCTTGCGGATCAGCCCCTCGTACTGATGCGCCATCAGGTGGGATTGCGCCTGGGTCACCGTGTCCATGGTGACGGAGACGATGATCATCAGGCTGGTGCCGCCGAAATAGAACGGCACGCCATAGCGGCTGATCAGGATCTCCGGCAGCAGGCACACCACGCAGAGATAGAGCGCGCCGATCGTGGTCAGCCGCGTGAGGATGTAGTCGAAATACTCGGCCGTGGCCGTGCCGGGGCGGATGCCGGGAATGAAGCCGCCCTGCTTCTTGAGGTTGTCCGCCGTCTCCTGCGGGTTGAACACCACGGCCGTGTAGAAATAGCTGAAGAAGATGATCATGCCCGCATAGGCGGCCATGTAGAGCGGCTCGCCATGCGCCAGCGCGCTGCCGATCATGGTGAGCCAGCCCGGCTCGCCCGCCCCGGCGAAGCCGGAAATGGTGGCGGGCACCAGCAGGATGGAGCTGGCGAAGATCGGCGGGATCACGCCGGAGGTGTTGATCTTGAGCGGCAGGTGGCTCGAGTCGCCGCCGAACATGCGCTGGCCCACCTGGCGCTTCGGATACTGGATGACGATGCGCCGCTGCGCCCGCTCCATGAACACGATGAACGCCACCACCGCGACGGCGATGACGATGAAGCACAGGATGAAGATCGGACTGAGCGCGCCGGTGCGGCCGAGTTCGAGCAGCGAGGCCAGGGCGTGCGGCAGGTTGGCCACGATGCCGGAGAAGATGATCAGGCTGATGCCGTTGCCGATGCCGCGCGCGGTGATCTGCTCGCCCAGCCACATCAGGAACATCGTGCCACCGACCAGCGACACCACGCAGGAGACGCGGAAAAACATGCCGGGGTCGATCACCGCGGCACCGAACGCGCCGCGCATGCTCTCGAGCCCGACCGCGATGCCGTAGGACTGGAAGACGGCGATCACCACGGTGAGGTAGCGGGTGTACTGGTTGAGCTTCTTGCGCCCGCTCTCGCCTTCCTTCTTCAGCGCCTCGAGCGTGGGTACCGCGGCGGTCATCAGCTGGATGATGATGCTGGCGCTGATATAGGGCATGATGTTCAGCGCGAAGACGGTCATGCGCCCCAGCGCGCCGCCGCTGAACATGTCGAACATGCCGAGGATGCCGCCGCCGTGCTGGGCGAGCATCTCGCCCATCACCGAGGCATCGACGCCGGGCACGGGAATGTAGGTGCCGATGCGATAGACCAGCAGCGCGCCGAGGGTGAACCAGATGCGCTTCTTGAGCTCGGTGGCCTTGGAGAACGCGCCGAGATTGAGGTTTGCCGCGAGCTGTTCAGCCGCCGAGGCCATGTGCCGATCCCCTGGACGCGGAGCGCGCCCTGTTCGCATGCGAACGGCGCCAACGGTTCTCCCGGGCGCCGTTCATCACTTCATACCCAGCGCGCCTTATACGCGCTCGGATTGCGGCGTTCAAACCCGCCCGTCCGGCCGGCTATTCGCTGGCCGCCGCCTCGGCCTGGGCCGCGGTGGTGGTGACGCTGCCGCCGGCTTCCTGCACCGCGGCGATGGCACGGGCCGAGGCGCCGGCCACCGTGACATGCACGGCCACCTTGATCTCGCCCATGCCCAGCAGGCGCACGCCGCCCCATTTCGGGCCGCGCCGCACCAGGCCGGCACCCTGGATGACCGCCTCGGTCACCGGCTGGCCGGCGTCGATCTTGCCGGCCTCGATCGCCTTGGCGAGCGTGCCGAGATTGAGCGGCGCGTATTCCACGCGGAAGATGTTCTTGAAGCCGCGCTTGGGCAGCCGGCGATAGATGGGCAGCTGGCCACCCTCGAAGCCGTTCAGCGCCACGCCTTCACGCGCCTTCTGGCCCTTCACGCCCTTGCCCGACGTCTTGCCCTTGCCGGAGCCGATGCCGCGGCCCAGGCGCTTGGAGGTCGAGCGCGCCTTGGGGTTGTCGCGCAGTTCGTTGAGCTTCATCGCCATTCCTTTCCGTCCTGGTCCCGCCCGGGGATCAGGACGCGTCTTCCACCTTCAGGAGGTGCGCCACCTTGCGGATCATGCCGCGCACCGAGGGAGTGTCCTCCAACTCGCGCGTGGCGCGGATCTTGTTCAGCCCCAGGCCGACCAGCGTCTCCTTCTGGCCGGGCTTGCGCCCGGCGGCGGAGGCGATCTGGGTCACCCGCACCTTTCCCTGCTCAGGCATCGGTCGCCTCCTGCGCCGGGGTCTCGCGCTTGCCGAGCAGGTCGGAGACCTTCTTGCCGCGGCGCGTGGCCACCGATTTCGGGCTCGCGCAACGCTGCAGCGCGTCGAACGTCGCCTTCACCATGTTGTGCGGGTTGCGGCTGCCGAGGCTCTTCGCCACCACGTCGCCGATACCCAGCGTCTCGAACACCGCGCGCATCGGGCCGCCGGCGATGATGCCGGTGCCGGCGGAGGCGCTGCGCAGCACCACATGGCCGGCGCCGAAGCTGCCGACGGAGTCGTGATGCAGCGTGCGGCCTTCCTTCATCGGCACGCGGATCATGGTGCGCTTGGCGCGGTCGGTGGCCTTGCGGATCGCCTCGGGCACCTCGCGCGCCTTGCCGGCGCCGTAGCCCACGCGGCCCTTCTGGTCGCCCACCACCACCAGGGCTGCGAAGGCGAAGCGACGGCCGCCCTTCACCACCTTGGCCACGCGGTTGATGGTGACCAGCTTGTCGATCAGGTCATCGCCGCCGTCGCGCTCACGATCGCGCTCGCGCCCGCCGCGGCCTTCCCTGGGTTCACGTGCCATGCTCGGATTCCTCAGAAGTCGAGGCCGCCCTCGCGGGCAGCCTCCGCCAGCGCCTTGACGCGGCCGTGATAGAGATACGCGCCGCGATCGAACACCACCTGGGTGACGCCGGCGGCCAGCGCCCGCTCGGCCACCAGCTTGCCCACGGCCGAGGCGGCGCTCTTGTCCGCGCCGGTCTTCAGCTCGGCGCGCAGCGTGCCGTCCAGGCTGGAGGCGGCGGCCAGCGTGCGGCCCTGGCTGTCGTCGATCACCTGGGCATAGATGTGCTTGCCCGAACGGAATACCGAAAGGCGCGGCCGTCCGCCGGCCTTGCGGCGCAGCTGGAAGCGCAGACGGTCGCGCCGACGCTCCTGCAGGATCTTGCTGTCGCTCATCTTACTTCTTCTTGCCTTCCTTGCGGAGGATCGCCTCGCCGTCGAACTTCACGCCCTTGCCCTTGTAGGGCTCGGGCGGACGCCAGGCGCGGATTTCCGCGCAGACCTGACCCACCAGCCGCTTGTCCATGCCGGACACCTTGATGCTGGTCGGCTTCTCGCAGAACACCGTGATGCCCTGGGGGATGGGGAACACCACGTCGTGCGAGAACCCCAGATTGATCACCAGGTTCGGCCCGTTCACCGCGGCGCGGTAACCGGTGCCGGTGATCTCCATCTGCTTGGAGAACCCTTCCGACACGCCCTTGACCATGTTGGCCACCAGCGCGCGCGTGGTGCCCCACATCATGCGGGCGGGGGCGGACTTGTCGCGGGGATTGACCGCCACCTTGCCGCCATCGACCACGGCCTCGACGTTCTCGGTCAGCTCCAGCTTCATCTCGCCGAGCTTGCCCTTCGCCGTGAGCACCCGCCCGGCCAGCGCCACCTGGACGCCGGCAGGGATTTCCACGGGGTATTTGCCTACGCGTGACATGAAGACATCCCCCTCAGAACACGCGGCACAGGACTTCGCCGCCGACATTGGCGGCGCGGGCCTCGGCATCGCTCAGCACGCCGCGCGGCGTGGAGAGGATGGAGATGCCCAGCCCGGCATAGACGCGCGGGAGTTCCTTGATCTTGGAATAGACGCGCCGGCCGGGCTTGGAGACGCGGGTGATCTCCTTGATGACCGGCTCGCCCTCCGTGTATTTCAGCTCGATGCGCAGCTGGGCCACGCCGGGGCGCAGCTCCTCGGCGGAATAGCCGCGGATGAAGCCCTCGCGCTTCAGCGCTTCCAGCACGCTGGCGCGCAGCTTGGACGCCGGCGAGACGCAGGCCGTGTGCCGCGAACGCTGCGCGTTGCGGATGCGGGTCAGCATATCGCCCAGGGGATCGGACAATGACATCGCTCGTGCCCCTTACCAGCTCGCCTTGACCATGCCCGGGATCTGCCCGGCGCTGGCCAGATCGCGCAGCGCGATGCGGCAGAGCTTGAACTTGCGGTAGTTGCCGCGCGAGCGGCCGGTCAGCTCGCAGCGCAGGCGCACCCGCACGGAGGCGCCATTGCGCGGCAGCTGCGCCAGCTTCATCGAAGCGTCGAAACGGTCTTCCACCGGCAGGGTGCGATCCATCAGGATCGCCTTCAGCGCGGCGCGCTTGGCCTTGTCGCGGGCAGCCATGTGCTCGCGGCGGGCGTTGCGGTTGACCTGGGAAGTCTTGGCCATCCTGTCTTGTCCTCCGGAACCTGCCGGCGGAGCCGGCGGTTTTCCAAACTGGGTGAGCCTCGCGGCCCGAAGAAATCCTGCTCCGTGCGCCTCAGGCGGCGAAGGGCAGGTCGAACTGCTTCAGCAGGGCCTTGGCCTCGGCATCGGTCTTCGCCGTGGTGACGAAGATGATGTCCATGCCGCGCACCGCCTCGACCTTGTCATAGACGATCTCGGGGAAGACGATCTGCTCCTTCAGCCCCATGGCGAAGTTGCCGCGCCCGTCGAACCCCTTGTTGGCCGGCAGGCCACGGAAGTCGCGCACGCGGGGCAGCGCGATCGTCACCAGCCGGTCCAGGAACTCGTACATCCGCGCCTTGCGCAGCGTCACCTTGGTGCCGATGGCCAGGCCCTTGCGGATCTTGAACCCGGCGATCGCCTTCTTCGCCATGGTCTTCACCGGCTTCTGGCCCGCGATCAGCGTCAGCTCGGACACCGCGGCGTCGAGCTTCTTCTGGTCGCCGGCGGCCTCGCCCACGCCCATGTTGATGACGATCTTCTCGAGCTTCGGCACCTGCATCGGGTTCGTGTAGCCGAACTCCGTCAGCATCTTGCCGCGGATCTCGTCCGTGTACCGCTTCTGCAGACGCGGGACTTCGCGCTCGTCGCTCACCGCCTGTCTCCTCAGTTCTCGATCACGTTGCCGGATGCACGGGCGACGCGGATCTTGCGGCCGTCCTCCAGCACCCGGAACCCGACCTTGGTCGCCTGGTCGGTCTTGGGATCGACCAGCTTCAGGTTGGAGAGATGGATGCTCGCCTCCACCTCCACGATGCCGCCGGGCTGGCCCATGCCGCGCGGCTTGGTGTGCTTCTTCACCACGTTCACGCCCTGCACGACGGCGCGCGAATCCCGCGGATCGACCCGCAGAACCTCGCCGCGCTTGCCGCGCTCGGCGCCCGCGATCACCAGAACGGTGTCGCCCTTGCGAATGCGCGCGGCCATCACAGCACCTCCGGCGCGAGCGAGATGATCTTCATGAACTTCTTCGCACGGAGCTCGCGCACCACCGGGCCGAAGATGCGGGTGCCGATCGGCTCCTGCTGCTTGTTGATCAGCACCGCGGCGTTGCGGTCGAAGCGGATGGCGCTGCCATCGGCGCGGCGCACGGCGAAGCTGGTGCGCACGATCACCGCCTGGTGGACGTCGCCCTTCTTCACCTTGCCGCGCGGGATCGCGTCCTTCACGGAGACCACGATGATGTCGCCCACCGACGCGGTCTTGCGCTTGGAGCCGCCCAGCACCTTGATGCACTGCACTCGACGCGCGCCGGAATTATCGGCGACCTCGAGGTTGGTTTCGACGGAGATCATCTACGCTCTCCCTCAACCCTGCGCGGGCGCGGCAGCACCCACCGCCTCGCCGTTGCGCTCGATCACCAGCCAGGTCTTGCGCTTGCTGATCGGCTTGCATTCCTCGATGCGCACCACGTCGCCCACCTTGCACAGGTTGGCGTCGTCATGCGCCGCGTAGTTCTTCGAGCGGCGGATGAACTTCTTGTACAGCGGGTGCATCACGCGGCGATCGACAAGCACCGTCACGGTCTTGTCCATCTTGTCGCTGGTCACCCGCCCCGTCAGGACGCGCCTCGGCATCGCCCCCTCCTCTTACGACTGCTTGGCGGAGTGTTTCTCCGCCAGAATGGTCTTCACGCGCGCGATGTCGCGGCGCACTTCGCGAACCCGGGCCACGCCCTCCTGCTGGCCGATGGCCCGCTGGAAGCGCAGGTTGAACTGCTCCTTGCGCAGGTCGAGCAGCGAGGCGGCGAGTTGGTCTTCGGTCTTGGCCCGGATGTCGGCGGGCTTGGTGGCTTTGGTCATGTCAGGCGTCCCCGATGCGGGTGACGAATTTCGTCTTGATCGGCAGCTTCGCCGCACCCAGCGTCAGCGCCTCGCGCGCGAGTTCGGCGGCCACGCCGTCGATCTCGAACATGATGCGGCCGGGCTTCACGCGGCACACCCAGAATTCCGGGCTGCCCTTGCCGGAGCCCATGCGCACCTCGGCCGGCTTCGCCGACACCGGCACGTCCGGGAAGATGCGGATCCACACGCGCCCGGCACGCTTCATGGCGCGGGTGATGGCGCGGCGGGCGGATTCGATCTGGCGCGCGGTGATGCGCTCTGGCTCCATCGCCTTCAGGCCGAAGGCGCCGAAATTCAGCGCCGTGCCGCCCTTGGCCACGCCGTGGATGCGGCCCTTATGGGCCTTGCGGTATTTGGTTCGCTTCGGGGAAAGCATCGCTCTGTGTCCTTACCGCTGCGGCGCCTGCTCGGCGGCACGACGGTCCTGGGCCATCGGGTCGTGGGCGAGAATCTCGCCCTTGAAGATCCACACCTTCACACCGCAGGTGCCGTAGGTGGTCTTCGCCGTGGCCACGCCAAAATCGATATCTGCGCGCAGCGTGTGCAGCGGCACGCGCCCTTCGCGATACCACTCCACGCGCGCGATCTCGGCGCCGCCGAGGCGGCCGCCGCAATTGATGCGGATGCCCTGGGCACCGAGGCGCATGGCCGACTGCACCGCGCGCTTCATGGCGCGGCGGAAGGCCACGCGGCGCTCCAGCTGCTGGGCAATGTTCTCGGCCACCAGCGTGGCATCGATCTCCGGCTTGCGGATCTCGACGATGTTCAGCATCACCTCGGACTTGGCCAGACGGGTCAGGTCCTTGCGCAGATGCTCGATGTCCTGGCCCTTCTTGCCGATCACCACGCCGGGGCGGGCGGCATAGATGGTCACGCGCGGCTTCTTGGCCGGGCGCTCGATCACCACGCGCGAGACGCCGGCGCCGGCCAGGCGCTTGCGCAGATGGGCGCGCAGTTCGAGGTCGGAATGCAGCAGCTTGGGATAGTCGTTGCCGGCGAACCAGCGGCTGTCCCAGGTACGGTTGACGCCGACGCGCAGCCCGATCGGGTTGACTTTGTGACCCATGTTACGCGGCCTCCTGCGCCGTCTCGGGGGCGGCTTCCTGGGTGCGCTCGGCCACCACGATCTTCAGGTGGCTGAACCACTTCTCGATGCGCGACGCGCGGCCGCGGCCCCGCGCCATGAAGCGGCGCATGACGATCGACTTGCCCACCTCGGCCCGCGTCACCACCAGCCGGTCCACGTCGAGCTGATGGTTGTTCTCGGCGTTGGCGATGGCGCTTTCCAGCACCTTGCGCACGTCGTGGGCGATGCGGCGCTTGCTGAAGGTCAGCGTGGCGACGGCATCGGCGGCGGGGCGGTTGCGGATCAGCCCGGCGACCAGGTTCAACTTGCGCGGCGAGATGCGGATGTTGCGCAGGATGGCCTGCGCCTCCGTCTCCGCCAGGCCGCGCGGATGCTTCGGCTTGCTCATGTCAGCCCCGCTTCGCCTTCTTGTCCGACGAGTGGCCGGTGAAGGTACGGGTCGGCGAGAACTCGCCGAACTTGTGCCCCACCATGTTCTCGTTCACCTGCACGGGCAGGAACTTGTGGCCGTTATAGACGCCGAAGGTCAGCCCGACGAATTGCGGCAGGATGGTCGAGCGGCGCGACCAGATCTTGATGATCTCGTTGCGGCCCGACGCGCGGGAAGCCTCGGCCTTGTTGAGCAGGAACCCGTCCACGAACGGGCCCTTCCATACGGAGCGCGTCATAGCGTCAGCCCTTGCCCTTGTTGCGGCCCCGGATGATCAGCCGGTCCGTCCGCTTGTTCACGCGAGTCTTGTAGCCCTTGGTCGGCTTGCCCCACGGCGTCACCGGGTGGCGGCCGCCGGAGGTGCGGCCTTCGCCGCCGCCATGCGGATGGTCCACCGGGTTCATCACCACGCCGCGGTTATGCGGCTTGCGGCCCAGCCAGCGCGACCGACCGGCCTTGCCGATATGCACGTTGGCATTGTCCGGGTTGGACACGGCGCCGATCGTCGCCATGCACTCGCCGCGCACCACGCGCAGTTCGCCGGACATCAGCTTGATCTGGGCGTAGCCGCCGTCCTTGCCGACGAGCTGGGCATACTGCCCGGCAGCGCGGGCGATCTTGCCGCCGGCGCCCGGCTTCAGCTCGATATTGTGGACGATCGTGCCCACCGGAATCGCGCCCAGCGGCATGGCGTTGCCCGGCTTGATGTCCGCACGCGCGGCGGCCACCACCGCGTCGCCCACCTTCAGGCGCTGCGGCGCGAGAATATAGGCCAGCTCACCGTCCTGATACTTCACCAGGGCGATGAAGGCGGTGCGGTTCGGGTCGTATTCCAGCCGCTCCACCGTGCCCGGCACGTCGAACTTGCGGCGCTTGAAATCGACCAGACGGTACGACTGCTTATGCCCGCCGCCGCGGAAGCGGCTGGTGATGCGGCCATGGTTGTTGCGCCCACCCGAATGGGACTTGCCCTCGGTGAGACCCTTGACCGGCTTGCCCTTCCACAGCTCGCTGCGATCCACCAGAACGGTGCCGCGCAGGCTGGGAGTGACCGGATTGAACTGCTTGAGTGCCATCGGTTCGTTCCCGCGTTATGCCAGGCCCGTGGACAGGTCGATGGTCTGACCGGCCGCGAGGCGGACATACGCCTTCTTCACATCCGAGCGCACGCCCGGACGACCCCTGAATCGCTTCGTCTTGCCCTTGGTCACCAGCGTGTTGACCGAGAGCACCTTCACGCCGAACAGCCCCTCGACCGCGGCCTTGATCTCCGGCTTGGTGGCCTCCAGGCTCACCCGGAAGGTGATCTGGTTGCCCTCGCTGAGCATCGTCGCCTTCTCGGTGATCACCGGGTTGCGGATCAGCGAATACATGCCTTCGCGCGACAGCACCGGCTTGCGCTTCGGCGCCGCCTTCTGGGTCTCGCTCATGCCAGGCGCTCCTTCAGGCCGGCGACCGCGGCGGTGGTGACCACCAGCATGTCGTGGCGCAGGATGTCGTAAACGTTGGCGCCCATGGTCGGCAGCACGTCCACGCCGACGATGTTGCGGCTGGCGCGCAGGAAGCCTTCCTCCACCGCCTGATCGACGATCAGCGCGGAGGACCAGCCGAGCGCCTTGAGCTGCGCCTGCAGCTCCTTGGTCTTGCCACCGGCAGTCGCGGCGTCGAGCACCACCAGCTTGCCGTCGGCCTGCTTCTGCGACAGGGCGGAAATCAGGCCGAGGCGGCGCACCTTCTTCGGCAGGTCGTATTCATGGCTGCGCACCACCGGCCCGTGCACCACGCCGCCCGTGCGGAACTGCGGCGCGCGCAGGCTGCCCTGGCGGGCATTGCCGGTGCCCTTCTGCTTGTAGGGCTTCTTGGTGGTGCCGCTCACCTCGCCCATGCCCTTGATCTTGTGCGTGCCGGCACGGCGGCGGGCCTGCTGCCAGTGCACCACCCGGGCCATGATGTCGGCGCGCGGCGCCGCGGCGAAAAGCTCATCCGGCAGCTCGGCGGTGCCGGCGGTGCCGTTGGCGAGCGTCTTGATCTCGATCTGCATGACTCTGCCCTCAGCCCTGCGCCGCGGCTTCGGCCAGCGCCGCGGGGAACGGCGCCTCGGCGGGCCGGTCCTTCTTCACCGCGTCGCGTACCATCACCCAACCGCCCTTGGCGCCGGGAACGGCGCCCTTGATCATCACCAGTCCACGCGCGACATCCACGCTGGCCACTTCGAGGTTGAGCGTGGTGATCCGCTCGACGCCGAGATGGCCGGCCATCTTCTTGTTCTTGAAGGTCTTGCCAGGATCCTGACGGTTACCCGTGGAGCCGAGCGAACGATGGCTGATCGACACGCCGTGGCTGGCTTCCAGGCCGCGGAAATTCCACCGCTTCATGCCGCCGGCGAAGCCCTTGCCCTTGCTGGTACCGCACACATCGACCTTCTGGCCGACGATGAAATGCGCGGCCGACAGCGTGGCGCCGACCTCGAGCATTCCCTCGGGGGCCACGCGGAACTCCGCCAGCTTCTGCTTGGGCTCCACCTTCGCCTTGGCGAAATGGCCCTTGTTCGGCTGCGAGACGTTCTTGACCTTCGCCTTGCCCCAGCCGAGCTGAACGGCGGTGTAGCCGTCCGTCTCCTCGGTGCGCGCCGCCACCACCTGCACCTGGTCGAGGTGCAGCACGGTGACGGGGACATGGGTCCCGTCTTCCTTGAAAAGCCGGGTCATGCCCAGCTTCTTCGCCAGCAATCCAGTACGCATCTTCTTCTTTCCCAGAGGGACCCTGGTTTGGGTCCTTAGGCCAAATTGAAAGTCAGAGCTTGATTTCGACGTCCACGCCCGAGGCGAGGTCGAGCTTCATCAGCGCGTCCACGGTCTGCGGGGTGGGTTCGACGATGTCGAGCAGCCGCCGATGGGTGCGGATTTCGAACTGCTCGCGGCTCTTCTTGTCCACGTGGGGCGAACGGTTCACGGTGAACCGCTCGATGTGGGTCGGCAGGGGAATCGGCCCGCGAACCCGCGCGCCCGTCCGCTTGGCGGTGTTCACGATCTCCTTCGTGCTGTTGTCCAGCACGCGGTGATCATACGCCTTGAGGCGGATGCGGATGTTCTGGTTGTCCATGCTCTCAGTCTTTCAGGCTCGCGGACCGATCCGTTGGGCTCAGGCGACGATCTTGGCCACCACGCCCGCACCGACGGTGCGGCCACCCTCGCGGATGGCGAAGCGCAGGCCCTCATCCATGGCGATCGGCGCGATCAGCTCCACGTCCATCGACACGTTGTCGCCCGGCATCACCATCTCGGTGCCTTCCGGCAGTTGCACGATGCCGGTCACGTCGGTGGTGCGGAAGTAGAACTGCGGACGATAATTGGTGAAGAACGGCGTGTGGCGGCCGCCCTCCTCCTTCGTGAGGATGTAGCTCTCGGCCTTGAACTTGGTGTGCGGGGTGATGGTGCCCGGCTTGGCCAGAACCTGGCCGCGCTCCACTTCCTCGCGCTTCGTGCCGCGCAGCAGCGCGCCGATGTTGTCGCCGGCCTGGCCCTGGTCGAGCAGCTTGCGGAACATCTCCACGCCGGTCACCGTGGTCTTCAAGGTGGCGCGCAGGCCGACGATCTCGACTTCCTCGCCCACCTTCACGATGCCGCGCTCAACGCGCCCGGTCACCACCGTGCCGCGGCCGGAGATGGAGAACACGTCTTCCACCGGCATCAGGAACGGCTTGTCCACGTCGCGCTGCGGCTGCGGGATGTAGGCGTCCACCGCCTCCATCAGCTTCAGGATGGCGTCGCGGCCCAGCTCCGGCTGGGTGTCCTGCAGGGCGCACACCGCGGAGCCGCGGATGATGGGGATGTCGTCGCCCGGGAACTGGTAGCTGCTCAGCAGCTCGCGCACCTCGAGCTCGACCAGCTCCAGCAGGTCGGGGTCGGCGATGTCGCACTTGTTGAGGAACACCACCAGCGCCGGCACGCCCACCTGGCGGGCCAGCAGGATGTGCTCGCGGGTCTGCGGCATCGGGCCGTCGGCGGCGGAGACCACCAGGATGGCGCCGTCCATCTGCGCCGCGCCGGTGATCATGTTCTTCACGTAGTCGGCGTGGCCGGGGCAGTCCACATGCGCGTAGTGGCGGTTGTCGGTCTCATACTCCACGTGGGCGGTGGAGATGGTGATGCCGCGGGCGCGCTCTTCCGGCGCCTTGTCGATCTGGTCATAGGCCGTGAACGTCGCGCCGCCCTTCTCCGCCAGGACCTTGGTGATCGCGGCGGTCAGCGACGTCTTGCCATGGTCCACATGGCCGATCGTGCCGATGTTGCAGTGCGGCTTGGTCCGCTCGAATTTCGCCTTAGCCATCGTCGTTCTCCGATCCCGTTCAACCGGGGTTGGGGGAAATGCTCAGTCGGGTCGCCGGGGTTACCAGCGGTAGTGGCTGAACGCCTTGTTCGCCTCGGCCATGCGGTGCGTGTCCTCACGCTTCTTCACCGCAGCGCCACGGTTGTTCACCGCATCCAGCAACTCGTTGCTCAGCCGGTCTTCCATCGTGTGCTCGCCGCGCTTGCGGGCGGAGTCGATGATCCAGCGGATGGCCAGCGCCTGGCGGCGCTCGGTCCGGACCTCGACGGGCACCTGATAGGTGGCGCCGCCGACGCGGCGGGAGCGCACCTCGACGGCCGGCTTCACGTTGTCCAGCGCCTCGTGGAACATGCGGATGGCGTCGGCCTGCGGGCCGCCGCGCTTCTTCAGCACGTCCAGCGCACCGTAAACGATGCCCTCGGCGGCGGATTTCTTGCCATCGTACATCAGCGCATTCATGAAGCGCGTCAGCACCACGTCGCCGAACTTAGGGTCCGGCAGGATTTCGCGCTTGACGGCGCGACGGCGGCGACTCATGCCCGCTCTCCTACTTCGGCCGCTTCGCGCCGTACAGCGACCGGCGCTGGCGACGCTTGGCAATGCCCTGGGTATCCAACACACCGCGCAGGATGTGATAGCGCACGCCCGGAAGGTCCTTCACGCGCCCGCCGCGGATCAGCACCACGCTGTGCTCCTGCAGGTTGTGGCCCTCGCCGGGGATGTAGCTCACCACCTCGTAGCCGTTGGTCAGGCGCACCTTGGCGACCTTGCGCAGCGCGGAGTTCGGCTTCTTCGGCGTGGTGGTATAGACGCGGGTGCAGACGCCGCGCTTCTGCGGGCATCCTTCCAGCGCCGGAACCTTGTTGCGCTTCGCGGCGGGCTCGCGCCCGTGAGCGATCAGCTGGTTGATGGTCGGCATAGACCCTCTTTCGAACCTTGGCCTCGCACGGAGACCATCTTCCACACGCAATCCCCGCAGACGGTGGAGATTTCCACCCTGCGGGGTTCGACCCTGCAAACGGCCTGAGCCCCCGTTGGAGACGGCGCCGCACGCTCTGTCAGCAAGAACGACATCGACCGGCCCGTTGAAGGGGTCGGCTGAGGGCGCGGAACCTACGGGCAGCCTTCCCCCGAGTCAAGCACGCCGGACGAAGCTGAGTACGAATTCATGCAGGCCGGCGATGCAGGATCGGCAGGGCGATCGGCGGCCCCTGCCCGCGGGGCACGTTTGAACCTTTCCTGTCCCGCCGGCATTATCGGGGCTCGGTTGCGGGCGGGAAAGCGACATGCGCGAAGACGACCTCAGGCCGTCGGACAATGTCGAGGACCGGCGCGGGTCCGGCGGGTTCATCCCCGGCGGGCGCGGCGGACTCGGCATCGGCACCATCATCGTGCTCGGCCTGCTCGGCTGGGCGCTGGGCATCGACCCACGCGTGCTGATCTCCGGCGCGGAAATGGTGACCCAGGGGGGCGCGCCGCAGACGGCCAACACCCAGCCCGGCCAGCGCGGCGCGCCCAGCGACGCGCAGGGCAATTTCGTCGCCCGCGTGCTCGGCGAGACGGAAGATGTGTGGTCGCAGATCCTGCCCGCGCAGGGCAATATGCGCTACGAACCGCCGACGCTCGTGCTGTTCTCCGGCGCCACGCAATCCGCCTGCGGCGCCGCCCAGACAGCGAGTGGCCCCTTCTATTGCCCGAACGACCGGCGCATCTATCTCGACACCCAGTTCTTCCAGGAAATGCGCAGCCGACTCGGCGGCGGCGGCGATTTCCCCAACGCCTATGTCATCGCCCATGAAGTCGGACACCACGTGCAGAACCTGCTGGGCATCCTGCCGAAGGTGATGCAGGTGCGCCGGCAGAGCGACGAGCAAACGTCCAACGCGCTGTCCGTCCGCACCGAGTTGCAGGCCGACTGCCTCGCTGGCGTGTGGGCCAACGCCATGAACCGGCGCCACGCCAATATCGACGAGAACGACGTGCGCCAGGCGGTGAACACCGCCGCCGCCATTGGCGATGACCGGCTGCAGAAACAGTCGCGCGGCGTGGTGGTGCCTGACAGCTTCACCCATGGCAGCGCGGACCAGCGCGTGCGCTGGCTGCTGACCGGGCTCAAGAGCGGGCAGATCGCCGACTGCAACACCTTCGGCGGGACCCGGCCGTGAGGGCACCGCGCCTCGCCCTGGGGGCGATCGCCCTGCTGTGGGCGGCGGCCGCGGGAGCAGCGCGCGCCGCTCCCCCGACGGGGTTCGACTACTACCTGCTGACGCTGAGCATCGCGCCCAGCTTCTGCGCCGATCACGCCGGCAAGGACGAATGCCGGGCGCTGACCGAACAGGCGTTCCGCGCGACGCCCTTGACCGTGCATGGGCTGTGGCCAAACCGGGCGCGTGTCAGCGTCAATCTCCAGCCGGCTTTCTGCACGAAGGCGCCGCTGGGCCAGTTGTCGGACGCGACCTGGAGCGAGCTCCGGCGCTACATGCCCGGCGGTCGCGGGCTGATGCAGCACGAATGGCAGCGCCACGGCACCTGTTCCGGCCTCTCGGCGGAGGCATATTTCGCCACCATCGCCCGCCTCGCGCGCCAGGCGAACGAGACGATCGGCACGGTGATGCGCGATGGCGGCATGCTCGGCGGCCCGCTCGCCATCGACCGGCTGCTTCAGGGCGTGGCGGTGCGCGATGCGGCGCTGGCTTCCGCCATCGTCGTCTCGTGCGGGACCCGACGGGGCGGCGGCGATCCGGTCGTCGATGAAATCCGGGTCACGCTGTCGCCGAGCCTCGCGCCCATCCCGGCTTCCTCCGTGGGGCTCGGCCAGAACTCCGGCTGCCGCAACGGCCAAGGGCGAGTGCCGCTGCCGTAAAAGAGAAGGGCCGGAGCAGTTACCCGCTCCGGCCCTTCCCACTTTTGGTGGCGGCAAGTCTACTCGGCAGCCGCCTGATCGGTGATGGCGGCCGTCTCGGCCCGCAGGGTCTTCTGCTTGTCGTGCCCCGCGGCGATCTGGCGCAGCTTGTTCATCACGCTGCCCGTGCCCGCCGGGATCAGTCGCCCGACGATCACGTTCTCCTTCAGACCGATCAGCGAATCCACCTTGCCGGCCGTCGCCGCCTCGGTCAGCACGCGCGTGGTCTCCTGGAAGGAGGCGGCGCTGATGAAGCTGTGCGTCTGCAGGCTGGCCTTGGTGATGCCCTGCAGCACCGGCATCGCCGTCGCGGGGCGCTCGCCTTCGGCCAGGCGCTTGGCGTTCTCATGCTCGAAGTCGATGCGGTCGGTCTGCTCGCCGGTGAGGAAGGTCGTATCGCCCGGATCGAGAATCTCAACCTTCTGCAGCATCTGGCGAACGATCACCTCGATGTGCTTGTCGTTGATCTTCACGCCCTGCAAGCGGTACACGTCCTGGATCTCGTTGACGAGATAGTCCGACAGCGCCTCGACCCCCAGCACCTTCAGGATGTCGTGCGGCACGCGCGGCCCGTCCACGAGCGGGTCGCCCCGGCGCACGAAGTCGCCTTCCTGCACCGAGACGTGCTTGCCCTTCTGGATGAGATACTCGGTCTCCTCCAGCGTCTCGTCGTTCTTCACGATGATGCGGCGCTTGGCCTTGTAGTCCTTGCCGAATTCCACCCGCCCATCGATCTCGGCGATGATGGCGTGGTCCTTCGGCCGCCGCGCCTCGAACAGCTCGGCCACGCGCGGCAGACCGCCGGTGATGTCGCGCGTCTTGCTGCCCTCGCGCGGGATGCGGGCCAGCACGTCGCCGGCGGCCACCACCGCCCCGTTCTCCACCGAGAGGATGGAGTCCGGCGAGAGGAAGTAGCGCGCGTCGTTGCCGTTCGGCAGCTTGATGACGTCGCCCTTCTCATCCTTGAGCTGCAGGCGGGGCCGCAGATCGACGCCGCGCGCGTTCTGCTTGTAGTCCACCACCACCTTCGAGGTCAGGCCGGTCACCTCGTCCATGCGCTCGACCAGCGTGACGCCGTCGATCAGGTCGAGATACTCCACCCGCCCGTTCAGCTCGGCGATGATCGGCAGGGTGAACGGGTCCCACTCCGCCAGCTTCTGCGAACGCGTCACCTGCGCGCCGTCATCGGTCAGCAGGCGCGCGCCGTAGGGCACGCGGAAGCGGGCACGCTCGCGGCCCTTGTCGTCGCTCAGCACGATTTCGCAGTTGCGGCTCATCACCACCGGCGTGCCGGCGCTGTTCATGATGACGTTGCGGTTCTTCACCACCACCACGCCGTCATGGCTGGCTTCCACGCTGCTCTGCTCGGCGCCGCGCTGGGCGGCGCCGCCGATGTGGAAGGTGCGCATGGTCAGCTGCGTGCCAGGCTCGCCGATCGACTGGGCGGCGATCACGCCCACCGCCTCACCGACGTTCACCGGCGTGCCGCGGGCCAGGTCGCGCCCGTAGCAATGGCCACAGATGCCCACCTTCGCCTCGCAGGTCAGCACGGAGCGGATCTTGATGGCTTCCACCCCGGCCTTCTCGATGCGCTCGGCATGCTCCTCCTCGATGAGGTGGTTGGCAGGCAGCAGCACCTCGTTGGACAGCGGGTCCAGCACGTCCTCGGCCGTGGTGCGGCCCAGGATGCGCTCGGACAGGCTGGAGACCACTTCACCGCCATCCATCACCGAGCGCACGGTCAACCCGCGCGTGGTGCCGCAATCGTCCTCGGTGATGATGCAGTCTTGCGCCACGTCCACCAGACGGCGAGTAAGATAGCCGGAATTGGCCGTCTTCAGCGCGGTGTCGGCCAGGCCCTTGCGGGCGCCGTGGGTGGAGTTGAAATACTCCAGCACCGACAGGCCTTCCTTGAAGTTGGCGATGATCGGCTGCTCGATGATCTCGCCCGAGGGCTTGGCCATCAGGCCGCGCATGCCCGCGAGCTGGCGCATCTGGGCGGGCGAACCGCGCGCGCCGGAATCGCTCATCATCCACACCGCATTGGCGGGATGGCCGATCTCCTGCTTGCGGATTTCCCGCATCATCGCGTTGGCCACCTCGTCGGTGCAGCGCGACCAGGCGTCGACCACCTTGTTGTAGCGTTCGCCGGCGG
>CAMFLK010000041.1 GCA_945957135.1 uncultured Rhodospirillales bacterium | reverse complement strand
GCCTGGGACCCACCCCCGCCCTGTCGCTGCGCGGTGCCGCCGGCGGCGCCGCGGCGGCGGGCGCGCGCAAGGGCACGCGGCCCGCCTGGTTCAACGACGGCTGGACCGAGGCGGCGGTGTACGACCGCTACGCGCTGCGCGAGGGCGACCGCATCGCCGGCCCCGCGATCGTCGAGGAGCGGGAATCCACCACCGTGGTGCCGCCCGGCGACACGATGGTGGTCGATGCCAACCTCAACCTGCGCATCGCCATCGCCACCTCTGGCGGTGCTGCGGATGTGGTCACGGCGGACATGCCGCTCGCGGCGGCGATCGCCCGCATCGAGGCGGACCCGATCTCGCTGGAGATCATGTGGAGCCGGCTGGTCAACGTGGTGGAGGAGATGTGGCTCACCGTCTGCCGCACCGCCTTCTCGCTGGGGATTTCCGAATCGCAGGATTTCGCCTGCGCCATGCTGGACCCGGAGGGCGAGGTGCTCGGCCACTCGCCGCGCGCCATGCCGGTGTTCAACCTGACCCTGCCGCGCGCCGTGAAGGCCCTGCTGGCGCGCTATCCCGCCGACACGCTCAGGCCCGGCGACATCCTGGTCACCAACGATCCCTGGCTGTGCGCGGGCCATCTGTTCGACATCGCCGTGGTCACGCCGGTCTTCGCCGCGGGCCGCGTGGTGGGGCTGCTCGGCACGGTGGGCCATGTCTCCGACATCGGCGGCACGCGGGATTCGATGCAGGCGCGGGAAATCTACGAGGAGGGCATCCAGATCCCGCCGATGAAGCTGTTCGACGCCGGGCAGCCGAACGAGACGCTGCTGCGCCTGCTGGCGGAGAATGTCCGCCACGCCGAGCAGGTGATCGGCGACGTCCATTCCTTCGTCGCGGCCAACCAGCTGGGGGCCGAGCGGCTGCTGTCGCTGATGGGCGATTACGGCATGCGCGACCTGCGGGCGCTGGCCAGCGTGGTGCAGAACCGGTCCGAACAGGCGATGCGCGCGGCCATCCGCGCCATTCCCGACGGCGTTTACCACGCGGAGATCTGGAACAATCCGCAGGGCGCCCGGCTCACCTACCCGCTGAAGCTGACGGTGGCCGGGGACGGGATCGAGCTCGATTTCGCGGGCGTGCCGGACCAGCAGCCGCAGGGCGGCATCAACTGCACGCTGAACTACACTTCCGGCCACGCCACCTACCCGCTGAAATGCATGCTGACCCCGAACGTGCGCGGCAATGCCGGGTGCTACCGGCCGTTCACGCTGAAGGTGCCGGAAGGCTCGATCCTGAACGCCCGCAAGCCGGCGGCGGTGGCGCTGCGCACCCGCACCGGCTGGTACATCGCCCCGAACATCTTCCGCGCCCTGGCCGAGGCCGCGCCGGACCAGGTGCAGGCCTGCACCGGCCTGCCCGTCGCCCTGACCATCTACGGCCATGACGCCAACGGCAAAATCTACTCGGACATGCTGCTGAACGGCGGCGGCCAGGGGGCCGGCAGCCGCGCGGACGGGAAATCCGCCCTGCTCTACCCCACCTCGGCGGCCAACGCCTCCATCGAGACCTTCGAATCGCGGGTGCCGGTGCTGGTGCTGGAAAAGACCTATGTGGCGGATTCCGGCGGGGCGGGGGCACGGCGCGGCGGCCTCGGCCAGCGGCTGCGGCTGCGCAAGCTGCACGATGACGGCCTGCCCGCCTTCGTGGCGCTGTATCCCGAGGGGGTGGACAACCCCATCGCCGGGCTGTTCGGTGGCCTGGCCGGCGGAACCGCGCGGGGCAGCGTCGCCTCGCCACGCGGGCGGGAGGATGTGGGAACCGGCCGGCTGGTGCAGGTGACGCGCACCGACGAGGTGGTGGAGCTGGTGCTGGCCGGGGGTGCCGGGTTCGGCGACCCGGCCGCGCGCGCGCCGGAGGCGCTGGCCCAGGATATGCTGCGCGGGCTGGTGACGCCGGCCGGTGCTGCGCGCGATTATGGCCACCGACCGGCGCCGGCACCGGCCGACGCCGCGGCACAATTCGAACAGAGGGCATGAGCATGGCGATCGGCAGGCGGAGCGTATTGACGGGGAGTGCGACGGCGGCCCTGGCGGGGATGGCCTGGCCGGGCGGCGCCTCGGCGCAGACCAGGCGCACGCTGATCGTGGCCAGCGGCCAGGACATCCCCAATTTCGACCCGCATGTGGCGACCGGCTACTCGCCGTCCTTCGCCTTCCGCAACCTCTACGACACGCTGGTCGCGGTGGTCGGCAACCCGCCGCGGGTCGTCCCGCAGCTCGCCGCGTCCTGGACGGTGACGCCGGACGGGCGCGAATACGTGTTCAAGCTGGACCCGGCGGCGCGGTTCGAGGACGGATCGCCGGTCGATGCCGCCGCGGTGAAATACTCGTTCGACCGGCTGCTGCGGCTGAACAAGGGCAATGTCTGGATGGTCGCGGGCGTGCTGGACGCCACCAGCGTGACGGTGATCGACCCGGCCACGGTGAAGATCCGCCTGATCTCGCCCTTCGCGCCGTTCCTCGAGGTGCTGCCCTGGATCTGGGTGGTCAATCCCAAGGTGGTCGAGGCCAACAAGGGGGCCGATGACGGGCAGACCTTCCTGCGCGGCGCCGCCGCCGGTTCCGGCGCGTTCCGCCTGAAACGGGCCGAGGCCGGCAATCTCTACGAGTTCGAGATGGTGGCGAAGCCCTGGCGCCCGAACGGCGGCAACCTGACCGGCGCGATCTGGAAGATCACGCGCGAGGCGGCGACGCAGCGCCTGATGGTCCAGCGCGGCGAGGCCCATATCGCGCTCGACCTGACCAGCGAGGACATGGACACGCTCAAGGACCGCCCCGGCGTCCGCCTGGTCATGGAACCGGATTTCCGCACGTTCCAGATCAAGATGAACACCCAGCGCGGTCCGCTGGCCGACCGGAACCTGCGCAAGGCGATCTCCTACGCCTTCAACTACCAGGGCATGCTGGATGTCGCCGGCCATGCGGTGCTGATGCAGGGGCCGCTGCCGAACGGCATCTTCGGCTTCGA
Organism: uncultured Rhodospirillales bacterium; assembly: GCA_945957135.1. Lineage (GTDB taxonomy): Bacteria > Pseudomonadota > Alphaproteobacteria > Acetobacterales > Acetobacteraceae > CAMFLK01. Next base: position 19,069 of record CAMFLK010000041.1, on the reverse strand, counting down.
CGACACGCTCGAGGTGTACCGCACCGATCTCGACAAGGCGCGCGACTACCTCGCCCGCTCCGCCACCCCCAAGGGCGGCGTCACGCTGACCATGACCTACGTGTCCGGGCTGGAGCAGATCCGGCGCTGGAGCCTGGTGCTGCTGGACAGCCTGGCCAAGCTGGACATCAAGCTCGAGGTGAAGCAGCAGCTGTGGCCGGAATTCAGCGGCTCCACCGCCTCGCCCGCCACCACGCCCGATTTCTTCCCGATCTACCAGACCGCCAACTACGCCGATCCGGACAACCTGGCCTGGGCGGGCTTCCATTCGTCGCGCAACGGCAACTGGTCGAATCCCACCTACGCCAATCCCAAGGTCGATGCCCTGCTCGCCGCCGCGCGGAGCGAGACGGACCCGGCCAAGCGGGTGGCGCTGTACAAGCAGTTCCAGCAGGTGGTGGTGGACGACGCGCCGGACATCTTCGGCGTTCTCGAACTGCGCAAGCTGGCGCTGCGCACCAACGTGCAGAACTACGTCTTCAGCCCCGTGGCCGCCAACATCATCGATCTCTACCCGCTGTCGCTGGGCTGACGGGCCGGCCCGTGCTCGTCTTCATCGTCCGGCGCGTGCTGCTGCTGATCCCGGTCATGGTCGGCCTCACCCTGCTGGTCTTCGCCATCACCCGGCTGCTGCCGGGTGATCCGGCGCGGCTGGCGGCGGGGCCGAACGCCTCGCCGGAGCAGATCCAGCAGATCGCGCGCGAGTTCGGGCTCGATCGGTCGCTGCCGGCGCAGTACTGGGCCTATGCCACCGGCCTGCTGCGCGGGGACTGGGGCATGTCGATCTACAGCCGGCGCCCGGTGCTGCAGGACCTGGAGGCCTACCTGCCCGCCACGCTGGAACTGGTGCTGGCCGCGATGGGCCTGGCGGTGGCGCTGGGCATTCCGCTCGGCCTGCTGGCCGCGGCGCAGCGCAACCGCTGGCCGGACATGCTGACCAGCGTGGTTTCGCTGGGCGCCATCTCGATGCCCCGCTTCTTTCTCGGCCTGCTGTTCCAGCTGTGCTTCGCCATGGCGCTGGGCTGGCTGCCGCTGGGCGGCCGCTTTCCGCTCGGCGAGGACCTGCCCGCGCGGGTGAGCGGATTGCTGACCATCGACGCCCTGCTGGCCGGCGATCTGCACGCCTTCGGCGTGGCGCTGCAATACCTCACCCTGCCCGCCGTGGCGATGAGCCTGTCGCCGCTCGCCACCATCGTGCGGATGATGCGCGCCTCGACCATCGAGGTGCTGCACCAGGACTACGTGACGACGGAGCGGGCGCTGGGCCTGTCACGACGGCTGATCCTGCTGAAATACGTGCTGAAGAACGCGGTCTCCGCCACGCTCACGGTGATCGGCCTGTATTTCGGCTGGCTGCTGGGCGGGACCGTGCTGGTCGAGACCGTGTTCGACTGGCCGGGCATCGGCCTGTATGCCACCTCCGCCGTGCTGACGCAGGATTTCATGCCGATCGTCGGGGTGACGCTGTGCATCGGCACGCTGTTCGTGGTCGGCAACCTGCTGATCGACATCGCCATCGCGCAGCTGAACCCACGGGCGCGCCTGCGATGAGCGCCAGCCTGCCCCGGCGGCGCAGCGGCCTGCGGCGCGGCTTCTACCGTTTCCGCCAGAGCGTGCTGTCGATGGCCGGCCTCGCCGTGGTGATGGTGCTGCTGCTCGTCGCGGTCTGCGGCCCCTGGATCGCGCCCTATCCGCAGGATCTGTCCGGCGCCGTGCACACCGCGATACGCTTCCAGCCGCCCGGCCCGGCGCACTGGTTCGGCACCAACGAGCTCGGCCAGGACGTCTTCTCGCTGGTGCTGGCGGGAACGCGGATTTCGCTGCTGTCCGGCATCGCCGTGGTGGCCATCGGCTCGGCGGTGGGGGTGCTGATCGGCGCCGTCGCCGGCTTCTTCGGCGGGCTGATCGACGATGGGCTGATGCGCCTCGTCGATCTCGTGCTCACCATTCCCAGCCTGATCCTGGCCATGGCCGTCGCCGCCGCGCTGGGGCCGGGCATCGTCAACATGATCGCCGCCATCGCGCTGTCGTGGTGGCCGGGCTATGCGCGGCTGGTGCGCGCCGAGGTGATGGCGAAGAAGAACGAGGCGTTCGTGGTCGCCTCCACCGCGGCGGGGGCGGGGGTGGTGCGGCTGCTGTGGCGCCACATCCTGCCCAACGTGCTCTCGCCGGTGATCGTCAAGATGTCGCTCGATGTCGGTTTCGCCGTGCTCACGGTGGCCTCGCTCGGCTTCATCGGCATCGGCGTCCGCCCGCCGGCCGCGGAATGGGGCACGCTGCTCGCCGTCGCGCGGGGCAACATCCCCGACTACTGGTGGACGGCGATCTTTCCGGGCCTGGCGATCTTCCTCGCTGTGTTCGCGTTCAACCTGCTCGGCGACGGGCTGCGCGACCTGCTCGACCCCAAGGCGCGGCGATGAGCGAACCCCTGCTGCGGATCGCCGACCTGCACCTCGCCATGCGCAGCTTCGACGGCGAGGCGCATGTGCTGAACGGCATCGAGCTGACAGTGCGCGCGGGCGAGATCTGGGGCGTGGTCGGCGAGACGGGGTGTGGCAAGTCGCTGACCGGGCTGTCGGTCTCGCGCCTGGTGCCCAGCCCGCCGGCCCGCTACCTCAGCGGCCAGATCCTGCTCGAGGGGCGCGACCTGCTGCGCGCGACGGAAGCGGAGATGCGCGCGCTGCGCGGGCGGCGCGTCGGGATGATCTTCCAGGACCCGACGACCAATTTGAACCCGCTCTTCTCGATCGGCACCCAGCTGATCGACGTGGCCCTGCACGCCGCCCGGCACAGCCCGGACATACTGGACGACGCGCCGCGCGGGCGGCGGCGACGGGCGGCGCGGGCGCTGGCCGTGCGCATGCTGGAGAAGGTCGGCATCCGCGACGCGGCCGTGCGGATCGACGACTACCCCCACCAGTTCTCGGGCGGTATGCGCCAGCGCGTGCTGATCGCCATGGCGCTGATCGGCCGCCCCCGGCTGCTGGTGGCGGACGAGCCGACCACGGCGCTGGACGTCTCGGTCCAGGCGCAGATCCTGCAGCTGATATACGACCTGGTGCGGGAGCGGGGGCTGGGGGTGATGTTCATCACCCACAACCTCGCCGTGGTGGCGGAACTGTGCAGCCATGTGGCGGTGATGTACGCCGGCAACGTGGTCGAGTCCGGCGATGTCCGCGCGGTGCTGAAATCGCCGGCCCACCCCTATACGCGCGCCCTGCTGGCCGCCGTGCCGGTGGCCGGCACGCGGCGCGGCAGCCTGGCCGGGCTGCCCGGCACCGTGCCCAGCCTGATCGATCCCCCGCCGGGATGCCGTTTCGCCTCGCGCTGCGCCTCCGCCGGGCCGGACTGCCTGGGCGGCAAGCCGCCGATGGTTCCGCTGGGCGAAACGCACCAGGCGGCCTGCCTGCGGCTGACCTCGGGTGCGGGCTGATGCTGCGCATCGAGAATGTCGGTAAGACGTTCGGGGGCGCCCGGCTGTTCGGCCGGGGCAAGGCGGTGACCGCGCTGTCGGACGTGACGCTGCACGTTCCGCGCGGCCAGAGCGTCGGACTGGTCGGCGAGTCCGGCTCCGGCAAGACCACGCTGGCGCGCTGCGTGCTGCTGCTCGACCGGGTGACCAGCGGCCGCATCCTGTTCGACGGCACGGACCTGTCGCGATTGACGCGGCGCGAGATGCAGGCGATGCGCGCGCGCATCCAGATCGTCTTCCAGGACCCGTACGCGTCGCTCAACCCGCGCATGACCGTGCGCGACACGGTGGCCGAACCGATGGAAATCCATCGCCACCGGCTGAAGCTGCGGGCGGGCGGGCGCACCGACCGGGTTGTGGAACTGCTCGAACGGGTGGGGCTGGCCGCGCAGCATCTCTACCGCTTTCCGCACGAATTCTCCGGCGGCCAGCGCCAGCGCATCGGCATCGCCCGCGCCCTGGCCTCGGCCCCCGAGTTGCTGGTGCTGGACGAGCCGACCTCGGCGCTGGACGTTTCGGTCCAGGCGCAGATTCTGACCCTGCTGACCGACCTTCAGGCGCAGCTGGGCCTGACGACGCTGTTCATCAGCCACGACCTGGCGGTGGTGCGCTATATCTGCGACCGGGTGGCCTTCCTGCACCACGGCCGGGTGACGGAGGAAGGCACCACGGAAGAGGTCTTCACCGCGCCGCGCAGCGACTATGCCAGGGCGCTGCTGGCCGCCATGCCCAATCCGGACCCCGACCGCTCCTTCCTCGCGCGAGGGTGACGGCGTTTTCGGCGGGGACGGCGTCGGAGGGCACCAGATCGTCCTCCGGCGCCACGATCATCCGCGGCGGCGTGGAGGCCACCGTCAGCGCATCTCCTCCGCGAAGAACGCCTCCGGCCCATCCACCTCCGCCAGCCTGCCGTTGCCGATGCGCCAGAAGCGGGTTCCCACGTTCCGCACGAAGCTGCGGTCGTGGGAGACCAGCAGGCAGGCGGCCTCGCCCTCGCACAGTTCGGCTTCCAGCGCTTCCTGGCCCTCGATGTCCAGGTGGTTGGTGGGTTCGTCGAGCACGTAGAAATTGGGCTGCTCCAGGCGGAGGATCAGCATGGCGAGACGGGCACGCTGGCCGCCGGACAGTTCCGCCACCGTGCGGGTCTGGCGATCCACGGGGAAGCCGGCGCCGGCGAGCAGGGCACGGATGCGCTGGTCGCCGATGTCGAACCGGTCGCTGATGGCGCGATGCAGGGTTTCCGTGGGGCGGAGATGGCTGAGCGACTGGTCGCACAGGCCGGGAATGACGGAGGGGCTGCACGAAACCCGCTCGGCCGGCCGGCCGGCGATGGCCTCTGTCACCATGTGCAGCAGGCGGGACTTGCCAGCGCCGTTGGCCCCCAGCAGCACCACGCGTTCGCCGGGGCGGATCCAAAGCTTGCCGGTGGTGAACAGCCGGCGCCCGTCCGGCGTGGCGACCGTGGCGTCGTCGAGGGCCAGCAGGAATTTCGCGTGGGTGCCGCTATCGGCGAGGCGGATGTCGCCGGCGGAGGCATCGCGATGGGCGGGGCGGGCGGCGGCCTCGATGCGCTCGGCGCGGTCGCGCAGCTGCTTGGTCTTCACCGTCAGCAGGTCGGAGCCGGAGTTGACGCCGATATTGTGCAGCTTGGCGGCCTGGCGGCGGAGCTGGGCGGCCTGGCGCAGCTCGGTCTCGTGGCGGCGGGCGGTGGCGGCGTCAGCCTCCTCCAGGCTGGCGCGGGCCGGGGTGAAGGGCAGGGCGAAATCGACCGAGCCCTCCGCCCGCAGGAACAGGGTGCGGGTGGTCACCGCATCCAGGAAGGCGCGGTCGTGGCTGGCGACCAGCAGCGCGGTCTCCTTCGGCAGCGCGGCGATCCAGCGTTGCAGCAGGCCGATGCGCGCGAGGTCGAGATGGTTGGTGGGCTCGTCCATCAGCAGCACGTCCGGCTCGGTCAGCCAGGCGCGGGCCAGCAGGGCGATGCGCTGCCAGCCGCCGCTGAGCGTGGCGAGCTTCTGGTCCCACAGCGCGGCGGGGAGGCCCAGCCCCTCCAGCACCACGCCGACGCGCCAGTCCTCCCATTCCCGGCTGTCCGCCGGCAGGGCGTCGCGCACCGCGTCGTGCAGGGTCATCGCCAGCAGTTCGGGCGGCGGGTCCTGCTCCATCAGCGTGACGCGCAGGTTGCGGGCATAGGCGCAGGCGCCGGCGGTGGGCTCCTGGCGCTCGGCGAGGCAGCGCAGCAGGGTGGACTTGCCGCGCCCGTTGACGGCGACCAGGCCGATGCGGTCGCCCTTGTGGATGGTGAGGTCGAGCCCGGCGAAAAGCGGGGCGCCGAGAGTGATGGCCAGGGATTGAAGGCTGATCAGCGACATCTTGGGAGGTCCTTCCCGGCCCCCGCCGCGATCACGGCGCGAGGCAACACTTCAGCGATGAGCTGACCAGGAAGGCGATGCCGAGGCGTGCCGCCGGATCAGCCCTGCGAACGCATCCGCAGGGCAGGCACAGGGCCGCGCCGATGGACATGGCTGAAACGACAGAGCATGCGGCCCTCCTCTGGCTGAATGGTGGAACCGGGCGGATCATGCCGTGGCGGACCGGACGAGGCAATCGGCTTGCGCGGCGCGGCGACACTCTGGCATCGCTGGGCCATGAACCTCGCCCTCGCCCTGCCCTCCGCGCGCGCGCTGACCGATCGGCGGCTGTGGTTCATGGCGGTGTTCGGATTCATCGCCGGGCTGCCGCTGGCGCTGTCGGGCTTCACGCTGACGCAATGGCTGGCGGAGGGGCAGATCTCGCTGGGGGCGATCGGGCTGACCGCCAATATCGGCCTGGCCTACACGCTGAAATTCCTGTGGTCGCCAGTGCTGGACCAGACGCCGCCGCTGCCCTGGCTGGGGCGCCGGCGGGGCTGGCTGCTCAGCATCCAGCCGCTGCTGGCCGCCGCGGTGGCGGGCATGGCCTTCACCACGCCGCATGTCGATCCCATCCCCACCTTCGCCATGGCGGCGCTGATCGCCTTCCTCTCCGCCAGCCAGGACGTGGCGATCGACGCCTGGCGCATCGAGAGCTTCGACCCCGCCCGCCAGGGCGCGGCGCTGGCCGCCTATGTGATCGGCTACCGCGTGGCCATGCTGACCTCGGGCGCCGGGGTGATCTGGGGGGCCGGGGTGGTCGGCTGGCACGGCGCGCTGCTGGTGATCGCCGGGCTGCTGGCGGCGGGCGTGCTGGTGACCCTGGCCGCGCCCGAGCCGCCACGGCCGGAGGCGCTGCCGCCGGCCACCGGGCTGGGCGCGCGCATCGCCGCCGCCGTGGTGGCGCCGCTGCGCGACTTCCTCGGCCGGCCGGGCGCCTGGACGGTGCTGGCCTATGTCGCGCTGTTCTATCTGGACGAGGCGATGGCCGGGAAGATGCTGGCCCCGCTGTATCGCTTCCTGGGCTTCGACCGCGCGGCGGTGGCGTTGGCCACCGGCCCGGTCTCGCTGGCCGCGACCATGCTGGGCTTCGCCGCCGGCGGCGCGCTGGTGGGAAAGCTAGGCATGGGCCGGGCGCTGATCGCCACCGGCTTCACCCAGATGGGGTTCATGTCGATGTATGTCTGGCTGACACTGATGCCGGGCAATCACGCCATGCTCTATGCCACGGTGATCACCGAGGCCTTCGTGCAGTCCATGGCCACGGCCGCCTTCGTCGCCTACCTCTCCAGCCTGTGCCGGCTGCGCTTCACCGCCACGCAGTATGCGCTGCTGACCTCGGTCGCGGCGCTGGCCTCGCACACCGTCGGCGGGCTGTCCGGGTTCCTGGCGGCCGCGATGGGCTGGACGGCGTTCTACGCCATGACCACCTTCGCCGCCCTGCCCTCGATGCTGCTGATGCTGCGCATCCTCCGCCGCTTTCCGCCGGAGGACAGGTTGCCGGACCCGGCCTAGCGCGCAAAAATCCCGGCTCTCAGAAGAAAAGTGCCCCTTCAGCATGCGCATCGAGATCATCTGCACCGGCGACGAGGTGCTGACCGGGAAGATCGTCAACACCAACTTCACCCATATGACCCAGCGGCTGGAGGATGTCGGCCTGTCCGTCATCTGGGGCACCACGGTGGGGGACGACCGCGCCAGCCTCGCCAGCGCCTTCCGCCTCGCCGCCGGACGGGCGGATGCGGTGATCGTCAATGGCGGGCTGGGGCCGACGGTGGACGACCTGTCGCAGGAAATCGCCGCCGAGGTGGCCGGGGTGGAATTGGTGCTCGACAGCGCGTGGCTCACCACCATGGAGGGGTTCTTCGCCCGGCGCGGCCGGCAGATGCCGCCCAACAACACCAAGCAGGCCATGCTGCCGGCGGGGTCGGAGCGGCTGGACAATCCGGTGGGCACTGCCTGCGGCTTCGCGCTGGATATCGCGGGTGAAGGGGGCACCGCGCGCTTCTTCTTCACGCCGGGCGTGCCGCGCGAGCTGCGGCGCATGCTGGAGGAGCAGATCATCCCCCGCCTGCTCGCCCGCGCCGGCACGCCGGGCGTCATCCTGCTCAAGCGGCTGCACGGCTACGGGCTCGGCGAATCCCATGTCGATTCGCTGCTGACCGGGGTGGAAGCGCTGGCGCCGGAGGGCGCGGTGAAGCTGGGCTTTCGCGCCCACTACCCGCAGATCGAGACCAAGCTGACGGTGCGCGGGGCGGATCGGGCGGACGCGCTGGCGCGGCTGGCGCCGGTGGAAGCGGAGGTGCGGCGGCGGCTGGGCAATTTCATCGTCGCCGAGGATGACGAAACGCTGGAGGGCGTGGTGCTCGCCGCCCTGCGCCAAGCCGGCTTCTCGCTTGCCCTGGTGGAAACCTTCACCGCCGGCCAGGTGGCCGCCCGGCTCGCGCATCTGCCCGCCGCAGAGGCGGTGTTCCGCCGCGGCCTGGTCGCCCGCGACGCGGCCCAGATCGCCACCGCGCTCGGCATCACCCAGGTGGGCGAAGCTGCCGTGGTGGCGGAGGCGGCGCGGGCCGCCTGCGGCGCCACGCACGGGCTGGCCGTACTGATCGCGCTGGACGAGGGCGACGACCGGCTCGATCTCGGCGCCACCATCGATCTCGCCATCGCCATCGAAGGGCGGGCGGTCACCCGCACCACCCGCATCCTCGGCGGGCGGGAATGGATTCGCCTCGGTGCCACCGAACTGGCACTGGACTGCCTGCGCCGCTTCCTGCACGGATTGCCGGTGGACGAGCGGATCGATTTCGAAAAACGGTGAGACAGATGGCGTGGGCTGGGGCAGTGTGGGGAGCATGACCGCTTCGATTCGCGCTTGCATCGTTGCCGTTCTGCTGCTGATGGCCAGCGCGGCCCAGGCGCAGACCGGGGAGGTGCCCTTCCTCATCCGCTTCTCCGGTAGCGTGCGCGGCCTCGCCGCCGGCGCGCCGGTGGAGATCATGGGCATCCGCATCGGCACGGTGCGCAGCGTGGGGCTGGAGCTGGCGCCGGGTGGTGACGGCTTCGCCGTGCCGGTGCGCATCGACCTCACCCCCGCCACCTTCCCCGCCGCTCCGGGCCTCCCCCGACCAGGCACGGCCGAGGAGGTCTATGCCGCGGCCGACGCGCTGGTGCGGCGCGGGCTGCGCGCGCAGATCGGCAGCACCCAGCTGATGGGCGGGGACGCGCTGATCACGCTCGCCTTCGTGCCCGGCCAGCCGCCGACGGGGCTGGACCGCACGGGGCCGGTGCCGGCGCTGCCCGCGGGCCCGGCGATGCGCGACGCGGTGGCCGAGCGGCTGCGCCCGCTGCTCGACCGGCTCGCCGCCCTGCCAGTGGACGATCTGTTCGGCCAGTTGCTCGCCGCCTCCACCGCCATGCGCCAGCTCGCCACCGGGCCGGAGCTGCGCGATTCGCTGGCCGAGCTGCGCGCCGCCTCCGCCGATCTGCGCGTCGTGCTCAAGGATGTCGGCCCGCGCATGGACACGGTGTTCGACGGGCTGAACCAGACCGTGCGCAACGCCAACGGCACGATCGCGGCGCTCAACCTGCAGGTGAATGACCGCTCGCCCCTGCTCACCGAATTGCGCGGCATGCTGCGCGAATTGCAGGGCGCGGCGCGCTCGCTGCGCCTGATGGCGGAATATCTTGAGCGCAATCCCAACGCGCTGATCACCGGAAAGTCGGACAACCGGCGATGAAACATCTTCCTTTCGTGCTGCTGCTTCTGCTCGCCAGCTGCGGCGGCACCCCCACGCGCATCTACGACCTCTCCCCCACCGCCGCGGCGCCCGCCTCGGGCACGCGCGACGTCGGCGTGATCTATGTCGATCGGCCCTCCGTCGCCGGGTATTTCGACCGCACCCAGATGGTGACCCGCACCGGCACCAGCCGCGTCTCGATCCACGAGTTCGAGATCTGGTCCGACCCGCCGGCCGAGCTCATCGCGCGCGCCCTGGTGGACGACCTCGCCACCCGTTTCGGCGCGGATCGGGTGATGGCCTCGCCCGCCAGCCGCACCCCCGCCCCGGCCTGGCGGGTCAGCCTGGATTTCACCCGCTTCGACGTGGAGGAGGGTGCGACCGTGAAGGGCCAGCCCACGCCGGGCACCGCCGTTCTCGATGTGCGCTGGACGTTGCTGCGCGAACCCGGTGACCGTCCCGGCCCCTCCCGCCGCACCCGCATCGACCTGCCGCTGGACGACGTGACCGACCCCGTGCAGCGCGTCGCCGCCCTGCGCGCGGCGGTGGCACAGTTGGCCGGGCAGATCGGGGACGCGATCGGCGCGCGATGACCGCCGGGGCAATGACAGGCTGGGCCACCGGCGGCTGCCTGTGCGGCGCGTTGCGCTACACCATCGCGGCCGCGCCACGCTTCGCCGGCTATTGCTGCTGCGCGGATTGCCGCCACGCCTCCGGTTCCGGCTTCATCCCCTTCCTGGGTGTTCGCGCCGCGGATTTCACGCTGACCGGCGCGCCTGTGCAGCATCGCACGCAAGGCCTGCGCAACGAGGCAACGCGCAATTTCTGCCCGGCCTGCGGCGGGCTGGTGTTCGGCGGGCAGCTTGGCGCGAGCGATGTGCACACCGTCTATGCCGGCTCGCTGGACGACCCCACCCTGTTCCAGCCGAGCATAGCGATCTTCACGCGCGACAAGCCCGAATGGGTCGTGCTGCCCGAAGGACTGCGCCTGTTCGAGACGATGCCGCCGACCTCGTCTTGACCCCATGCGGCCCCGGGACCACTTCAAACCCGTTGCCAACCCACAGCGCGAGCGACAATCTGTCACAAATGATTCATCGATTCCTACTCGCGCTGCTGGTCATTCCTGCTCCCGCCTTCGCGCAGGCGCCGATAAAGCTGGATTATGACGCCTACGCCGCCGGGCTGAACGTGCTGGTGATGAAGGCCAGCGCCGATTTCCGTCCCGACCGCTACCGCATCGACCCATCCTACCGTACCACCGGCCTGCTCGGCCTGTTCGTATCCAGCGAGGTGAGCAGCACCGTGATCGGGCGCTGGGCCGGGCTGCGGCCGGTGCCCGAGCGCTTCCTCAGCACCGGCTCGCTGCGCGGCCAACCCCGCCGCACGGTACTGGACTACCGCGATGGCCAACCGGAGATCGCCGTCCTCGACCCGCCAAACGATACCGAGCGCGAGGCGGTGTCGGTTGAGGCGCAGCGCGGCACGATCGACACGATCAGCGCGCTCGCCATGCTGGTCCGGCAAGTCACCGAAACCGGGCGCTGCGACGGCACCGCGCGGGTCTATGACGGCCGCCGCCTGTCCCAGATCACCGCCCGCACGGTGGGCGAGGAAATGCTGCCGCCCTACAGCCGCACGATATACAGCGGCCGCGCCCTGCATTGCGACTTCTCCGGCGTGCAGACCGGCGGCTTCATGCGCGGCGAGGACCGCGCGGGGCAGGTGAAGCCGCATGAAGGCTCCGCCTGGCTTGCCCGCGTGCTGCCCGGCCAGCCCATGTTGCCGGTGCGCATGGTGTTCGACATCCGCCTGTTCGGCCAGGCCAGCATGTTCCTGACCGCAGCGGGCCAGGACCCTTCGGTCAGTTCGGCAACCGGATCAGCCGCCGCGCCAGCGCCACAGCCTCGGTGAAATCCGCGGCCACGGCCGCGGCCTCCGCCGCCATCTCCGGCGGCCCGTAGCCCCAGGCGGCGAAGATGCAGGGAATGCCCACGCCCGAAGCCGCCGCCACGTCGTTGTGGTGGTCGCCGAGCATGACCGCGCCCTCCGCCAACCCGCCAGCGGCGGCGATGGTGGCACGCAGATGGGCGGGGTCCGGCTTGCGGGTGGGGAAGCTGTCGCCGCCGCCGATCGCCGCGAACAGCCCGCCCAAGCCCAGCGCGGCCAGCAGAGCCCGGGCCGGGGATTCCGGCTTGTTCGTGCACACGGCGAGCCGCCACCCCTCCGCCGCCAGCGCGCGCAGCCCGCTCTCCACGCCGGGATAGGCGCGCGATTCCACGGCGACATGGCGGCCGTAATCGTCCAGCAGCGCCGCCAGCACCGCGTCATCCGCCACCACCCCACGCGCGGCGAAGGCGCGGGTCACCAGCGCTTTCGCCCCGTCCCCCACCATCGCCGCCACGTCCGGGCGGGTGAACGGCGCCAGGCCGCGGGGGGTGGCGACGCGGTTCAGGCTCGCCGTCAGGTCCGGCACGGAATCGACCAGCGTGCCGTCGAGATCGAGCACCAGAATGGGCGTCATTCACCACCTCGTCAGTTCTTCGTGATGTAAAATACGGCCGCACGGTTTCCGTGGGAAACCAAGCGTGATCGCCGATGCTTTGACACGCCGGCCAGCACGCCGCTACTCGGAACCAAGCATGCCCCACGAATCCCACGCCACCGCCATCGTCCTCGCCGCCGGCTTCGGCACGCGCATGAAGTCAGCCCTGCCCAAGGCGCTGCACCCCATCGCCGGCCGCCCCATGCTGCGCCACCTGCTGGCGAGCTGCGAGGCGGTGTTCGACCGGGTGGTGGTGGTGATCGGCCCGGAAATGGCGGCCGTCGCCGCCGTCGCCGCCCCCCATGTCAGCGTGGAGCAGGCCGAACGGCTGGGCACCGCCCACGCCGCGCTCCAGGCCGCGGCCCTGTTCGGCGAGGGCGAGGTGGCGGTGCTCTACGCCGACAACCCGCTGATCACCCCGGACACGCTACGCCGCATGCTCGCCCGCCGCCGCGCGGGCGATGCCGGCCTCGCCCTGCTCGCCATGCGCCCGGCAGACCCCGCCCGCTACGGGCGGGTGATCGGCGCCGGCGGCTTCGTCGAACGCGTGGTGGAATATGCCGACGCGACGGAGGCCGAGCGCGCGGTGGGGCTGTGCAATGCCGGCGTGCTCTGCGCCGCCGCCGCGGACATGCGCGCGTGGCTGGCCGCCGTGCGCAACGACAACGCCAAGGGCGAATATTACCTCACCGACCTCGTCGGCCTCGCCCGCGCCGCCGGCCGCAGCGTGGCGGTGGTGGAAGCGCCGGCCGAGGAGCTGCGCGGCATCAACTCCCGCGCCGAACTGGCCGAGGCCGAGGCCAGCGTGCAGGCCGCCCTGCGCCGCGCCGCGATGGAATCCGGCGTGACGATGACCGCGCCGGACACCGTATTCCTCTCCACCGACACGCGCTTCGAGCAGGATGTGACGATTGGCCCCAACGTGGTGTTCGGCCCAGGTGTGATGGTGGAGAGCGGGGTGGACATCCGTGCCTTCAGCCATCTGGAGGGCTGCACGGTGGGCCGCGACGCGATCATCGGCCCGTTCGCCCGGCTACGACCGGGCACGGTGGTGGGGCCGCGCGCGCATGTCGGCAATTTCGTGGAGCTGAAGGCCGCGGCGCTCGGCGAGGGCGCCAAGGCCAACCACCTCTCCTATATCGGCGATGCCGCGGTGGGTGCGGGCACCAATATCGGCGCGGGCACCATCACCTGCAATTACGACGGCTTCCTCAAACACCGCACGGAGATCGGCGCCGGCGCCTTCATCGGCTCAGCCACCACGCTGGTGGCCCCGGTGCGGGTGGGCGACGGCGCCTTCGTCGCGGCGGGCAGCGTCATCACCGCCACGGTGGAGCCGGATGCAATGAGCTTCGGCCGGGCGCGCCAGCAGAACAAGCCGGGCCGCGCCGCGCAATTCCGCGCGCTGAAGGCGAAGCAGAAGGAGCAGCGCTGAATGTGCGGCATCGTCGGCGTCATCGGGGCGCGGCCCGCCGCCGCCCTCATTCTCGACGCCCTGCGGCGGCTGGAATATCGCGGCTACGACAGCGCGGGCATCGCCACGCTGGTCAACGGGCATATCGACCGGCGGCGCGCCGCCGGCAAGCTTGGCAATCTGGCGGAGGTACTGGCGGAGCGGGCGCTGCCCGGCACTGTGGGCATCGGCCATACCCGCTGGGCCACCCATGGCGCGCCCACCGAGAACAACGCCCACCCGCACGGCACGGCCCGCGTCGCCATCGTGCATAACGGCATCATCGAGAACCATGCCGAGCTGCGCGCGGAGCTGGAGCAGGCCGGCCAGGAATTCTCCACCGAGACGGACACCGAGACCGTCGCCCAGCTGGTGGACCTCAACCTGCGCCAGGGCATGACCCCGGTTGAGGCCGCCGGCGCCGCGTTCGGCCGGCTGCAGGGCGCCTACGCGCTCGCCATGGTGTTCGCCGGCCATCCCGAGCTGATGATCGGCGCCCAGCACGGCGCCCCGCTTGCGGTGGGCTTCGGCGAGGATGAGATGTTCCTGGGCAGCGACGGGCTGGCGCTGGCGCCGCTGACCCAGCGCATCGCCTATCTCCAGGACGGCGACTGGGCGGTGCTGGACCGCCGCTCCGCCCGCTTCTTCGATGCCTCGGGGGCCGAGGTGAAGCGGCAGGTCAAGCTCACCGCCCTTTCCGGTGCGGCGGTGGGCAAGGGCAATTTCCGCCACTTCATGGAGAAGGAGCTGCACGAGCACCCCGCCGTGCTCGGCGACACGCTGCACCAGATGGTCAATCCCGCCACCCGCGCTGTGGCACTGCCCGATCTGCCCTTCGATCTCGGCGCCGTTCCGCGCGTGACCATCTCCGCCTGCGGTTCGGCCTTCTATGCCGGGGCGGTGGCGCGCAACTGGTTCGAATCCGTCGCCCGCATCCCCACCGACGCCGACGTGGCCAGCGAATTCCGCTACCGCACGCCGCCGATGGACAAGGGCGGCCTCGGCCTGCTGGTCAGCCAGTCCGGCGAGACCGCCGACACGCTGGCGGCGCTGCGCTACATGCGCGAACAGGGCCAGCGTGTGCTGAGCGTGCTGAACGTGCCCGAGAGCAGCATGGCCCGCGAGTCCGACGCGGTGCTGCAGACCATCGCGGGGCCGGAGATCGGCGTCGCCAGCACCAAGGCCTTCACCGCCCAGCTCGCCGTGCTCGCCTGTCTGGTACTCGCCGCCGGGCGCGCGCGCGGCAGCATAAGTGCCGGCGAGGAGGCGGCGATGACCGCCGCGCTGCTGGAAGTGCCCGGTCGCGCCGCCGAGGTGCTGGAGCACGACGCCCATATCCGCCGCATCGCCGAACGCATCGCCGAGGCGCGGGACGTGCTGTATCTCGGCCGCGGGTCCTGCTTCCCCATCGCCATGGAAGGGGCACTAAAGCTGAAGGAGATCAGCTACATCCATGCCGAGGGCTACGCCGCCGGCGAGATGAAGCACGGCCCCATCGCGCTGATTGACCGCAACGTGCCGGTGATCGCCATCGTGCCCAGCGGCCCGCTCTTCGAGAAGACCGCCAGCAACATCCAGGAAGCCGCGGCGCGCGGCGGCCAGGTGGTGGTGTTCAGCGACGAGGAAGGCTGCGCCAAGCTCGCGGGCATCGCGGTGGAGCGGGTGGTACTGCCGCGCGTCGATCCATTCGTGGCGCCGATCCTCTACGCCATTCCCGTGCAGCTGCTGGCCTATCACGTGGCGGTGCTGAAGGGCACCGACGTGGACCAGCCACGCAATCTGGCGAAGTCCGTGACGGTGGAGTGAAGCCGGGGGCGGAAGCGAGCCTTTCCCGTTTCGCGGCGCCCGCCTCGAGGAAGGCGGGCCCGTTCAATCCGCCGCCGCCTCGCGCGCGAGGTCGAGCAGCGGCCCACCATTCAGCCCGTCGAGCATGCTGAAATGGTGGCCGGGCACGATCAGCGGCGCGGGCGCCTTCCAGGCCGTGGCCATCTCACCCGATTGCCGCTTGAACTCGTCGCTCTCGGCCTCGCCCACCGCGAGCCGTACGCGCACGCCTTGGGGCATCGGCTGCGCGATCGGCGACAGCTTGGCGGGATTGTTGCTGGCCCGCAGCAGCTTGATCACCGGTAGCAGGGTCAGCGGCTTGAGGTCGAAGATACCCGACAGTAGCAGCGCCGAGCGCAGCGTGGACGGCAGTGCCCAGGCCGCCACCATCGCGGCCAGATGGGCACCGGCCGAGTGGCCCGCCACATGCAGCCGCGTGCCGTCGATGCCGAGATTGCGCCCCTCCGTCCGCAGGAACGCGATCAGGGCCATCATCTGCGTCACCATCATCGGCATCGCCGTCTCCGGCGCCAAACCATAATTCGGCATCGCCACGGCGAAGCCGGATTTCAGCATGCCCGCCGCGAACTGGGCATGCTGCTCCTTGTCCGAGGCCTGCCAGTAGCCGCCATGGATGAACACCCAGACCGGCGGGTTCGCGCCGGATTTGGGCAGGAACAGGTCGAACGTCTCGTCACGGGTCGAGCCATAGGCGATGTCGAGCGCCGGGTGGCGGGCGCGGAAGGCGGCGCCGTCGCGGCTCCACCGGCGGAACACCTCGCCCATGTCCGCCTGCAGCCGCGGGCTGTATTCGCGGGCCAGCGCCTGCCGGTCATAGGGGCCGAACATGGCCGCGTCTCTGCCCAGACTGGCGGCGAGGGTGCGGCGCAGGGTGGCGCGCACGACAAGCCCAGGCTGCGAAGCGCGTTCCAGCGCGATGTGCGGACGAAAGCCGCCGAACACTTCGCGATAGGCCAGATCGACCTCGCGCCGCGCGGGATGGAAGCGGGAAGGCTCGGGCGAACGCCAGGTCATGCCTGCCAGCAGCTGTGGCCCCCGCCCGGCCACGGCCATCTCCTTCTGCACCTGGCCCAGCGCCTCGCGCACGGCCGTAACCGTGTCGGTGGCCTCCGAACTGCCGGTGAACTCCGTCGTGACGTCAAAGCCCGACATATCGATGCACCATTTCCGCGTCGCGCTGGAGGGCCGCGCCATCGCCGCTCCACACCGTGCGCCCCTTCTCCAGAACGTAGTGATGATCCGCGAGCCGCCCGAGCACGGCAAGATTCTTGTCGATCAGCAGGATCGACTGGCCCTCCGCCTTCAGCGCGGCGACGCAGTGCCAGATTTCCGCGCGGATCACCGGCGCCAGCCCCTCCGTGGCTTCATCGAGGATCAGCAGCTTGGGGTTGGTCATCAGCGCCCGGCCGATCGCCAGCATCTGCTGCTCGCCACCCGACAGGGTGCGGGCATACTGGCCGGCGCGCTCGCGCAGCCGGGGGAACAGCGCGTAGATGCGGTCGAGCGACCAGGGCTGCGGCCGGCCGAGCCGGTTGGCGGCGGTGGCGACCAGGTTTTCCCGCACCGTCAGCGTGGGGAAGACCATGCGCCCTTCCGGCACCAGCCCGATGCCGCGCCGCGCGATGGCCTCCGGGGTCGCGCCATGCAGGGGCTTGCCGTCGAAATACACGCCGGCGGCCACCGGCAGCAGGCCCATGATGGCGCGCACCGTGGTGGTCTTGCCCATGCTGTTGCGGCCCAGCAGCGTGACGATCTGCCCCGCCGCGATCTGCAACGACACGTCGAACAGCACCTGGCTCGGCCCGTAGGCGGCCTGGAGGCGATCGAGGGCCAGCATCACGCGTCGCCCTCGCCGAGATAGGCGGCCTGCACCTCGGCATCGGCGCGGATCGCCTCGGGCGTGCCGGTGGCGAGCACGCGGCCATAGACCAGCACGGATATCCGGTCGGACAGCGCGAACACCGCCTCCATGTCGTGCTCCACGATCAGCATGGTGATGCGTCCGCGCAATCCGGCGAGCAGCTCCGTCATCTGCCGGCTCTCGCCGGGGCCGAGCCCGGCCATCGGCTCGTCGAGCAGCAGCAGCGCCGGCTCCGCCGCCAGGGCGGCCGCGAGTTCCAGCTGCTTGCGCTCGCCCTGGGTGAGGTCGCCGACACTGTCATGCGCGCGCGCCGCCAGCCCCACCTGCTCCAGATGATGCATCGCCGCCGCGCGCGCGGGCTTGTCCTTGCGGGCATCGGCGATGAAGCGAAAGCCATGGCCCGCGCGCACCTGGACCGACAGGGCGATGGTGTCCAGCGCGGTGAAATCCGGCAACAGCTGGGTGATCTGGAAAGTGCGGGCGAGGCCGCGATGCACGCGCCGCCAGGCGGGCAGATGGCCGATCTCCTCGCCGGCCAGGCGGATGCTCCCCTCGTCCTGGCGCAGCTCGCCGGCGAGCTGGCCGAGCAGGGTGGATTTGCCGGCGCCGTTGGGACCGATCAGCGCATGGATTTCGTGCTCCGGCACGGCGAGATCGACACGATCGGTGGCCACCAGCCCGCCAAAGCGCTTGCACAGGCCGCGTATGTCCAGAAGCGCCGTCATCGCAGCGCGCTCCGCAGCCGCCGCGCGGCCTCGGTCAGCCCGCCATGGGTGAACAGCACCACGGCGAGCAGCACCAGCCCAAGCGGCAGCTGCCAGTATTCCGTGCGCGCGGCCAGCAGCGATTCCAGCAGCACCAGCGTCGCGGCGCCCAGGATCGGCCCGGCGAGCGTGCCCACGCCGCCGAGGATGACCATCATCATCAGCTCGCCGGACTTGGTCCAATGCATCATGTCCGGGCTGACGAAGCGCAGGTAGTTGGCCATCAGCGCGCCCGCCAGCCCCGCCCCCATGCCGGCGATGACGAAGGCGGCGAGGCGGTAGCGGAAGGCGGGCACGCCCATCGCGGCCATGCGCCGCTCGTTCTGTCGCAACCCCTCTATCACCATGCCGAAGCGTGAGCGCACGATGCGCGCGGTGACCAGCAACCACGCCGCGCAAAGTCCCAGGCACAGCCAGTAGAATCCGAAAGGGTCGCGCGTGTCGAAGAACGGCAGCGCGTCGCGCCTTCGCATCATCAGCCCGTCGTCGCCGCCATAGGTCTTCAGCGAAACGAACAGGAAGAACAGCATCTGCGCGAAGGCGAGCGTGATCATGATGAACTGGATGCCGCCGGTGCGCAGCGACAAGGCGCCGATCAGCGCCGCCCCCAGCCCCGCCACCAGCATTGCCGCCGGCAGCACCACCAGCAGCGCGCTGCTGCCGGGGATCAGGCCGAGGAAATCGGTGCCGTCCGTGGCGTGCTGATACAGGATGCCCACGGTGTAACCGCCCAGGCCGAAGAAGGCGGCATGGCCGAAACTCACCAGCCCGCCATAGCCTAGAATGAGATTGAGGCTCATTGCCGCGATGGCGTAGATGGCGATCTGCGTCGCCAGCCCGACCGTCGCGGGCGTGCCGGCCATGCGCGCCAACAGCGGCAGCGCCACCAGCAGCACGGCGACGACGAGCCAGAGCGCGGCCTTCATGCGTTCCTCACGAACAGGC
>CAMFLK010000040.1 GCA_945957135.1 uncultured Rhodospirillales bacterium | reverse complement strand
GGTCTGGGGCCTAAGGCCCCAGCGGGGTCGAGGGGCGGAGCCCCCGCCTTGCCTTCCCTTTCTTGCTTTCCTTCAATCCAGTTCCCCCAACACACTCCGCGCCGGCAGCGGTGCCGGGCGTTCGCAGTGGCTTTCGATGATGACGCGTTCGCCGGTCGCGCCGGCGTGCAGGAAGGCTTCCATCACGTCCAGGACGTGGAAGGCGAGTGCTTCATTGCAGCGGTGGGGCCGGCCGGTTCGCAGGGCGTGGGCGAGGTCGGCGAGGCCGATGATGCGGAAGTTGCCGTCGGCGAAGCCGTGGGAGAGGGGGATGTCCGTGAGGGGGTCGCGGCGCTTGGCCACGCTCACCGTGCCGCCGAAGCGGTTGGGGTCGGGCACGATCATGGTGCCTTCGGTGCCATAGAGTTCCATGTTGCGGTGGGTGTGCTGCCACACGTCGAAGCTGGTGGTGAGCGCGATGGTGGCGCCGGAGTGGAAGGTGGCGAGGCCGGAGATGTGGGTGGGGGTTTCGACGGCCACCGTCTCGCCGCGGCGTTTTTCGCTGGAGATGGTGCGGGTGTCGTATCCGCGTGTGGCGACGCCGACCACCTGGGCGACGGGGCCGAGCAGGTTGACCAGGTTGGTGAGGTAGTAGGGGCCCATGTCGAGCATCGGGCCGCCGCCCTCGGCGTAATAGAAGCCGGGGTCGGGGTGCCAGTGCTCGTGGCCATGGTTCATCATATGGGCGGTGCCGCTGGTGACGCGGCCGATGGCGCCGTCGTCGAGCAATTTGCGCGCGGTCTGGTGGGCGCCGCCGAGGAAGGTGTCGGGCGCGGAGCCGACGCGCAGGCCGGCGCTTCGGGCGGCGTCGAGCAGGCGGCGCGCGTCGGTGGTGCGGGTGGCGAGTGGCTTTTCGCCGTGGACGTGCTTGCCGTGGGCGATGGCGGCGAGGCCGACGGGCACGTGGGCCTGGGGGGTGGTGAGGTTCAGCACCACCTCGATCGCGGGGTCGGCGAGCAGCGCGTCGATGGAGGTCGCGCGCAGGCCGAATTCGGCGGCGCGGGCGGTGGCGCGGCTTTCGTCGAGGTCGGCGATGGCGGCGATGGCGAGTTCGGGGAAGAGCGGGGCGGCGCGCAGATAGGCGGCGGAGATGTTGCCGCAGCCGATGAGGCCGACGCGGACGGGGTCCATGCTGTGTCCTTGGGCTGTGTCCTTGGGGCGTTTCCTGGCGACGAGCCTGGGTCGCGCGGCCGGGAGCGTCAAGCCGCGCCGAGATGCGCGGGGTCGAGCAGGGCGGAGAGCGTGGCCTGGTCCGGCGGCGTGACCTGCAGCGGCGCGGTGCCGAGGAAGTCGCGCGCGAATCCGTCCAGCCGGTCCGCCTCCGCCAGGTTCAGTCCGAGGGCCGTGAGGTCGGCGGCCAGCGCGCCGGGTTGCGGGGTGAAGTAGCGGTTGCCCGCGTCCAGCACCGGCGAGT
The DNA here is from genome assembly GCA_945957135.1 of uncultured Rhodospirillales bacterium. Lineage (GTDB taxonomy): Bacteria > Pseudomonadota > Alphaproteobacteria > Acetobacterales > Acetobacteraceae > CAMFLK01. The sequence goes on along the minus strand of CAMFLK010000040.1, from coordinate 20,685 downwards.
CCGCCACGCGCACGAACAGGATGCGGCAGGCCGAGGGCAGCGGCTCGGGCGCCACGAAGGCGTTGCCGGACATCACGCCGCACAGCACGCTGGCGGGGGGTCCGGGGATCATCGCGCTGACGAACAGCGGCATGTCGCCGTCGGGGTCGCGCACCACGTAGTGGATGGAGCGGCCGCCGATCCAGGCATCGGTGGTCAGGCGCACTTCGCGGCCGAGCAGGGTTTCCGTGTAGGTGGCGGCCACGCCGCCGTTGCGCCCGGCGGACAGGCGCAGGCTGCCGCGCACCCATTGCCCGCGGAAATGCGGCGACCAGGCCGGCGAGTAGGCGGCGAAGCTGCCGAACAGCGTGGCCATGCCGCCGAACAGCCCGCTGGCGCGTGGGGCGTGGCGGTGCGGCGGTTCGGGCGGCATCTCGCCTTCGGCGCCGGTGCAGGCGGCGAGTTCGGCGCCGAATTCGGCGATGGTGCAGCCGGCGATCCACACGCCCGAGCGCCGGCTGCCGATCACCAGCGCGAGGTCGGCGTACACCGCGCCGGCGCGCGGCAGGGACCGGCCCTGCACCCATTTGTTCAGCCGGTCGATATCGCATTGGGTGGCCGGGTTGGCGGCGCGGAAGCGGGCGCACAGCTCCTTGCGCGAATGGCAGCCCAGGGCCGAGGCGGCCATGCGCAGCTTCGCGGCGAACTCGACCACCGACACCGCACTGTTTCCCTTCTTTGCTTTCCTGGAAATTCCCCGGATTTCCACCCGATGTCCAGGCACTTCCCTTCGGGGGGCATGCAAGCCGGGCGGCGGCCCTATATAAGCGGGGCCATCCACAACGGAGAGCCGCGCCATGTCGCTGCGCATCAACGCCACCGCCCCGAACTTCAAGGCCAACACCACCGAGGGGCCGATCGACTTCCACGACTGGATCGGCGACAGCTGGGCGATCCTGTTCTCCCACCCCAAGGATTTCACCCCGGTCTGCACCACCGAGCTGGGCTACATGGCCCGGCTGAAGCCGGAATTCGACAAGCGCAACACCAAGATCATCGGCCTCAGCGTCGATCCGGTGGACAACCACGCGCGCTGGGCCGCGGATATCGAGGAGACCCAGGGCACGGCGGTGAACTATCCGATGATCGGCGACACCGAGCTGGCCGTCGCCACCGCCTACGACATGCTGCCGGAGGGGGCGGGCACCACCTCCGAGGGCCGCACGGCGGCGGACAACGCCACGGTGCGTTCGGTGTTCGTCATCGGCCCGGACAAGAAGATCAAGGCCATGCTGACCTACCCGATGACCACCGGCCGCAATTTCGACGAGGTGATGCGGCTGCTCGATTCCGTGCAGCTCTCGGCCAAGCACACGGTGGCCACCCCGGTGAACTGGCGCCCGGGCGATGACGTGATCATCCCGCCCGCCGTGTCCAACGAGGCGGCCGAGGCCAAATATCCGCAGGGCTGGAAGACGCTGAAGCCCTATCTGCGGGTGGTGACCCTGAAGGACTGATGCCAGCGATCCCGGACGGCGGCGCCGCCGTCCGGGATTTTCACAGGAGGCCGCGATGATCTTCCGCCAGCTGTTCGAGCCCGTCTCCTGCACCTACTCCTATTTGCTCGCCAGCCGCCGCGGCGGCGAGGCGATGATCATCGACCCCGTGCTGGAGAAGGTCGATCGCTATCTGCAATTGATGCGCGAGCTGGATCTGCGCCTGGTCAAGGCGGTGGACACGCATCTGCACGCCGACCACATCACCGGCCTCGGCGCGCTGCGCGACAAGACCAGCTGCGTCACCGTCATGGGCGAGCAGAGCAGCGTCGATGTGGTGTCCATGCGCCTGTCCGACGGCGAGACCCTGCACATCGAGGGGCTGAGCCTGGAGGCGATCTACACGCCCGGCCACACCGACGATTCCTACAGCTTCCTGATGCAGGACCGCGTGTTCACCGGCGACACGCTGATGATCCGCGGCACCGGCCGCACTGATTTCCAGAACGGCGACCCGCGCGCCCAGTACGAATCCCTGTTCGGCCGCCTGCTGCGCCTGCCGGAGGAGACGCTGATCTACCCCGCCCACGACTACAAGGGCGACACGGTCAGCACCATCGGCGAGGAGCGCGCCTTCAACCCGCGCCTGCAGGTGAAGTCGGCCGAGGAATACGTGGCGCTGATGAACGGGCTGAACCTGCCCAACCCCAAGATGATGGACGTCGCCGTCCCCGCCAACATGCGCCAGGGCCTGCACCAGGAGGAGGTGGCGCGGCTCGGCTGGGCGCACACGGCGGCGGAGGCGCTGACGCTGGCCGCCGACCCCGGCGTGGTGCTGATCGATCTGCGCGAGCGGGCCGAGCGCGAGCGCCACGGCGCCATCCCCCGCGCCCTGCACGCCCCCTATGGCGAGCTGCCGGAAAATCTCGGCGAGGGCGGGCTGCTGCACGAGCTGGGCGTCGCCACCGGCAAGCGGCTGCTGTTCTACTGCGCCTTCGGCGAGCGCTCGGCCATGGCGGTGCGCGCCGCCCAGGATGCCGGGCTGGCCGGGGCACGGCATATCGAGGGCGGCATCGCCGCGTGGAAGAAGGCCGGTGGCGCGGTGGTCTAGCTCTGATCGCGTGATTCAGACTTTTTGGCGATTCCGCCAAACGTCATCACGCTCTAACCCAAGGCCATCATCGCCGCCCTGGCGCCGAAGCCGAGCAGGATGGCGCCGGTCAGCCGGTCGAGCAGCGTCAGCGCCCGCGGCCCCAGCCGGCCGCGCAGCGTGGCGGTGGCGGCGCTGAGCCCCACCCACCAGCCGAACGAGCCGAACGCCAGCCCGCCGAGCATCAGCCCGACCCCCGCCAGCCCCATTTCCCCCGGCTGTATCAGCGCCGCCATGGCCCCGAGCAGCAGCAGGAACAGCATCGGGTTCACGGCACCGAGGCCGATGGCGGTCAGGTAGCTCATGCCCAGCGCCGGCGCGTCGTCCGGCCCCTCCGCCAGCGCCCGCCGCCGCCGGCCCAGCGCGCGGAAGGCGAAGACCAGCGACAGCGCGGCCCCCACCAGGCTGAACGCCGCGCGATGGCCGCCCATCCACGGCCCGATGCCGCCGAGCCCCAGCATCAGCACCCCGGCATAGACCACGTGCACCGTGCTGGCCCCGGCCCCGGTGGCGAGCCCGGCGCGCAGCCCGGCGTTCAGCGTGCGGTTGATGCACAGCAGCCCCATCGGCCCCACCGGCGCCGCGAGGGAGAAGCCGAGAGCGGCGCCGGAGAGGGCGAGGGTGAGCGGCATCGGCATGGGGCACCTGTCGTTGCGTGCCCTCGTCCATAAGCCGCGCCCCCGCCGGCCACGTGTGCGAATGTCACACCGCCGGCTGTTTCGCCCCGGCCGCCCGCAGCACCACCGCCATCCCCAGCCCGAGCACCGCCGCCCCCGCGCCGATCAGGAACACGCCGCCATACCCCGCCCGGTCCGCCACGAACCCGGCGAGGGGGCCGGTCAGCCCGTAGGCGAGGTCCTGGAACGCCGCGAACCCGCCCAGCGCCGTGCCGCGCAGCTGCGGTTCCACCAGCTTCACCACCTCGCGCCCCATCGCCGGGAACACCATCGAGCAGCCGAGCCCGGAGAGGAACGCGCCGGCGATCGCCAGCGCCGGCCCGCCGGCCTGCCAGATCAGCGCCTGCCCCACCGCCTCGATCGCCAGCGACCCGATCGCGACGGGCAGCCCGCCCACCTTGTCCGGCAGATGGCCGAACAGCAGGCGCATCAGCACGAACCCGCCGCCGAACGCCGTCAGCCCCAGCCCGGCATGGCTCCATCCCCGGTCGAGGAACATCAGCGTGAAGAACGCGCCGATCAGCGCGAAGCCGATGCCCTGCAGACACACGATGGACCCGTGCGCCCAGATGCGCCCGACCACCCGCATCAGCGACGGCCGCGCCCCCGCCAGCGCCGGCACCGCGGGAATGCCCCGGATCGCCAGCCACCCCGATGCCGGCAGCAGCGCGCCCACGGCCATCGCGCCGCCGAACCCGAACCACCCCATCATCGCCAAACCGAGCGGCCCGCCCACCGCGAAGCCGCCATACATCGCGGCCCCCACCATCGCGAGCACCCGCCCGGCCCGCGCCTGCCCGGCCAGCCCGATGCCCCAGCTGGTGATGCCCACCCCCACCAGACTCTCGCCGAGCCCCAGCGCCAGCCGCCCGGCCAGCAGCACCGCATAGGCCAGCCCCGGCGCGGCCACGAGCCACCCGGCCAGCGCGGAAATCGCCATGCCCGCCACGTAGCAGGCCAGCCCCCGCGCCACCGCCCGCTTCGCCCCCTGGCGATCGGCGATGGCGCCGGCCTGGCCGCGCGTGGCGATGGTGGCGAGGAACCCGATCCCCACCCCCAGCCCGGCGGCCACATTGCCCATGCCCAGCTGGTCCGACACGAACACCGGCACCACCGGCAGGGCCAGCGCCACACACAGATAAGAAACGAACAGAATCAGCGTCAGGCGCAGCAGCTGCCCCTGCACCGGATCACGCGAAAGGACCATGACGGCCTCCAGCCTTGGCCACATCGTCTTGAATCAAGGGGGGAGCGCATGAAAAAACGCACTCCGCCCCCTGGTTCAAGACGATGGGGACGTTGAGTGCGTTGCTTGACGTCAGACGCTTACGGCCGCCATTCAGGCGACGCGCCCATCTAGGCGCGTGCCGTGCTCCGGTCAAGCCGCATCCAGATCGGCCCGCGGATCGGCCGTCCCCTCCGGCGTCCACTGCTCCATCAGCTTCGCGAGCCCGGCATCCGGCTTCGGCGGAAACACCAGCTTCAGCTCCACATACTGGTCGCCCCGCCTGATCCCCTTGCCCTTGATGCGCAGCCGCGTGCCCGGCGCCGAATTCGGCGGAATCTTCATATTGATGTGGCCGGTCAACGTCGGCACCCGCACCGTGGCACCCAGCACCGCCTCCTTCAGGGTCAGCGGCACGGTCAGCACCACGTCGTCGCCCTCGCGGGTGAAATGCCGGTGCGCGGCGATGTGCAGCTCGATCAGCGCGTCCCCGGCCGGGCCGTTGTTGAACCCTTTCTCGCCCTTGCCGCGCAGCCGCAGCACCTGGCCCTCCTCCGCGCCGGCGGGAATCGCCACGTCCACCGTGGAGCCGTCGGGCAGCGTGAGGCGCCGCGAGGCGCCCAGCGCGGCATCGAGGAAACTCACCGCCAGGCTGAACCGCAGATCCTCCCCGCGCATCGGCCGGTCGAACCCGCCGCCCTGCTGGCGGGCGAACTGGGCGAACAGGTCGTTCAGATCCTCCGCCTCGAAATGCTGCGCCCCGCCGCGCGCCCCTCCGGCCCCGCGCCTTCCCGCGCCACGCGGCGGCGGGCGATGGATTTCCTGGCCGGACGCGTCGATCTCCCCCCGGTCGAACCGGCCGCGCTTCTCCTCGTCGCCCAGCAGATCCCAGGCGGCGCCGACCTCCTTGAACTTCGCCTCGGCCGCCTTGTCGCCGCCATTGAGGTCCGGGTGGTACTTCTTAGCGAGCTTGGTATAGGCGCGCTTCAGCTCCGCGGTGGAGGCGGTGCGGGCGACGCCGAGCGTGTCGTAGGGGTCGGGCATGGGGGACTCGGGCAGGGGGAAAGCAAGGAATAACAGGAAGTAAGAATGTTCTTTTTTGAAAAAAGAACCAAAAAACTTTTATCCGCCTTGCAGTGTACAGGGGGCGTCGCCTCGGGAAAGGGGGCCGAAAACGCAGGGGTGGCGCGAGGGGATCGGGGAGAGCGCTATTCCAGAAGGGGCGGCGACAGCGCCCGCTTCCACCGCGCCAGCGCGGCACGAACCCAGGCCCAGCATCCGGGCGGGCGAACCCAGGGGGAGGCGGGGCGTTCGGGCGCCACCGCAGCGGACGCTTCGGCAGCGGACGCTTCGGCAGGTGGGGGCGCCTCGGCCACCACCCGCCGAACCGCCCGCCGCGCCTTCCGCGCGGCGCGGTCGGCATCCAGCCAGGGATGCCGCACATCCAGCATCCGGAAGATCGGCCGCATCATCCCCGAGGCCTGTGGGCACTCATCGAGGAACCGCCGCGCCTCGTCATCCTCCAGCCAGGCCTCGAACCGGCAGGTCGCCAGCGCCGCCGGGCTGAAGAAGCTCACCAGCCACCCCCGCCCCGTGCGATGCCCCCGCGCCCGCATCAGCCGCATCCAATCCGCCTCGATCCGCGCGCCCCCCGCCCGCCCGGCCTCGCGGACCCGCGCGGCCGGCGCCGCCGGCAGCCGCCCCTGCGTCCACAGCAGGATCAGCCGGTCCAACCGCTGGAAGTGCCGCCGGCAGCGCCGCTGCACCCGCCCGATCAGCGGCCGGAAGCCAGGGAACACGATGCCGGCCAGATAGAGCAGCCGGGCCACCAGCGTTTCGAAGGGAAAGGCGAGCCGCGCGGCGAGGGGGGTTGAGGTTGGGAGGGAAGGGCGGAACCGGTCGAGGAGGAATTCGGGGATGTGCTGCATGCGACGATAGATAGCAATAGCGTCGGGAGGTTGCAACAAAAAAATTCACTATCTCCATTTTTTTTTGGTCCCTCGGCCCCCTACCCCTCATATCTCCGGCATGACCCAACAAGTCCTCATCATCGGCGCCGGCCCCGTCGGCATGACCCTGGCCTCCGAGCTGGCGCACTACGGCGTGGGCGTGCGCATCATCGACAAATCCGCGGGGCGTACCGACAAATCCAAGGCGCTGGTGCTGTGGAGCCGCACGCTGGAACTGCTCGACCGTGGCGGCCCGCCCGGCAGCACGTCCCATGGCGCCGCCCCCTTCGTGGCGGCCGGCTTCAAGCTGGAGGGCGTGACCTTCCTGGCCGGCGACGCCGTGCTCGGCCATGTCTCCATGCGGTCCATCCCCAGCGCCTACAACTACGCCCTGACCATCCCGCAATCCGAGACCGAGCGGCTGCTCGAGGAACGCCTCGCCGGCCAGGGCATCGCCGTCGAACGCGACACGGAGGCCACCGCCCTCACGCTGGCGCCCGACGGCGTCACCACGATCCTGCGCCACGCCGATGGGACGGAGGAGACGCTGCGCACCCCATGGCTGGTGGGCTGCGACGGCGCCCACAGCACCGTGCGCCACGCCGTCGGCGCCGCCTTCGCCGGCGAGACCAACGACAGCGACTGGTTCCTCGCGGACATCCACATGACCGGCTACCCCCGCCCGGAGACCGACGCCTCGATCCACTGGCACCGCGACGGCGTGCTGATCATCTTCCCCATGGGCGCCGGCCGCTACCGCCTGATCGGCGACCTGCCGCACACCGACGCGGCGGCGCCGGCCACCCCCACGCTGGAGCAGGTCCAGGCCCTGACCGACCGGCGCGGCCCCCAGGGCACGAAACTCCTCGACCCCGTCTGGCTCGCCGGCTTCCGCATCAACGGCCGCAAGGTGGCCGCCTACCGCCACGGCCGCGCGTTCCTGGCCGGCGACGCCGCCCATATCCACAGCCCCGCCGGCGGCCAGGGCATGAACACCGGCATGCAGGACGCCTTCAACCTCGCCTGGAAACTCGCCCTGGTGACGCAGGGCACGGCGGCCGACCACCTGCTCGACAGCTACTCCCCCGAACGCAGCGCCGTCGGCGACCAGGTCCTGAAAGCCGCCGCCCGCCTGACCTCCGTCGCCACCCTGCGCAACCCCCTCGCCCAAACCCTGCGCAACCTCGCCGCCCCCCTCCTGCTCGGCCTGCCCGCCGTGACCCACGAAGTCGCCGAAACCATGTCCGAAGTCGCCATCCACTACCCGGACAGCCCGCTGAACGGCCCTTCCGACCACGGTCTGCGCCCCGCGGCGGGCGAGCGGCTGCCGCCCATCGCGGGAGAGCCGCAACCCGGCGCGGGGACCATGCCGTGCTTCGCGTTGCATGCCGCGGCGAGCCCGGCGGTGGCAGGGCTGCTGGGGCGGCATGCGGCGCTGGTGGATGCGGAGGTGCGGGCGCCGCTGAAGGAGGGCGGAATTTGGCTAGTGCGGCCGGATGGGTATGTGGCGTGTGCGACGCGGAATTTGGCGGCGGTCGCGGCGTATCTCGATGGAATTGCGGGGTGAAGAGAGCAGCTTGGTCTTGCGCCGTGCGACCTCGTCGCAGAACCGGAAGGTAACAGCAAATTCCAACAGAGCTTTGGTTCGCACTTGCTACACGGAAGCGGGAGTTTTCGTTTGGTGTGCTGGCGGCAGATGTTGATGAACTAACGGTGGAGGCGAAAGCGTGGTGATCCATAGCCGCAACGATACGCGGGATACATCGGCACGAATTGGGCAGAACTAGGGGCCAAAGCTGACCGAATCCGCGCCGCTCTTTATCGTAACGATACGGCTTGTGTGTGTGTGATCTTTGTGAGTAGTCTCGTTCAAACCGAGGGTGGAACGATGGGCAGCACGGGATCGGGGCGTTTTAGCGACTATTCGGGCGAGCCAAAAACTGAGTCTAGCGGCGGCTCATCGGGCGGTTCCAGCGGCTCAGATAAATGTGGCGAGGGATTCACCGTGAGCCTCGAGGACGTCGCTAGTCATGAATTTTACGAGACCCACGGTTCCGGGCCTGTCGTTGGCACAGAACTTACAATTGAGATCCGCAGACGAGTAGTGGCCGTAGCCGATGGATTACCCGTAGGCTCATTGCCTACCAGCTTCAATTATCTTGCACGCTGTTTGAAAGATGGGTTTTCCTATACTGGTGTTGTGTCCGTCTCCTTGAACGGTGACAATCCTCAAATACGCGCTGATTTCGTGGTCAGTTGAGTGTCGATCAACTCTTCTATTTTGATTGGTGAAGTCATAGTAGATTTCACAATGGCTAGCCATAATACTGGCCCAAAAATGAGGCTAGGCGGAGTGGTACACGCAGCCCGTGGCCTGTGGGCCGTCGGGAAAAGCTATGCCGTTGGTGCGTTCTGCCCCGCATATTTGGTCGAAGCAGCGCGCAATTACCTGATTAAGCATGGATGTACGGAATTTATACTTATTGGAGAAGTCACCGGCGCACCAAATGTAATCACGATTGCTGACGTCAACGAGATCGGATTCCAAGGCTACGAAGATATCTTACGAGACGAAAAGAAAATCGTTTTACGCAACGATGTCGTCGGCCTAGATCAATTTAGTGATGTTGTCATTTTTCCAGGGCGGTATCCGTTGGATAGGGTGTTCCGCCTCCTCAATCCAGAATCCCATGTTACGATCGACATTGCCTATGATATTGATGATTTAAGTGCTATTCTTGATTTAAATAATCGGATTGATTTTCTAGTAATATCCACATCTTCGAAATTTTTTGTGAAAGTTGCATCTGATGATATTGAACCATTATTAAATTTAGCCGAAAATATTAATGCTAAATATCTACTCGTAAAAGAAAATAGGGGGGGATCAAGGTTATTCGACATTCGTAAAAATGAGATAGAATATGTTACCGCTTCATTAGGTACGACCAAAAATTCAGTGGGTGTCGGAGATGTCTTTACGGCCGTATTTGGCACTTTCAATGGCAACGCACGAGACGCTGCTTGGCGCGCCATGCAGGTTGCGACTGTGTATTCTCAGACCACATGGCCAGATGATCTCCAGCGCGATGTGAGGAGGGAATTTCAGATACCTATCGAGATAGTTCGCAGTTTAGGTGGAAGTAGTTTGCCGTGGCATTCGCGCCAAAATCTACCGATTTACCTGGCCGCGCCAGATTTTTCTTACAAAAATCATAAAGAAATCGCTAGAGCGATAGATGCTTTAAATTATCACAATTTTTTATTGAGAAGACCAGTTAAAGAAAATGGTGAAATACCTCAAAATTCGTCCCCAAACGATCTGCTTGCATATTACTATATGGATCTAAACTTACTTAAGAAGTGCGTATTGGTATTTGCAATACCCATCGAACGTGATCCAGGCACTCTTGTCGAAGTCGGCTTTGCTATCGGCCTTGGAAAACCAGTCGTCACATTCGATCCTCGCTGCGAAAATGAAAATACAATGGTTATATCCGGCAGTGTGTCTTATTCATCTAATTTAGATATCTGTTTAAATGCTACATTTGAAGCATTAACAGAAATAGACAGGAAATCTCGAGAATGATAAAAAAAGTTGTTCTTCTTGCCTCTGGCGGTCTGGACTCTACGACTGTTGCTTTTTCTTTACATAAAGATAATATAGATGTTTATCCTTTTTTCTTTGATTACGGACAACACTGTGTTGAGACCGAGTGGAACCGGGTAAATGAGGTTCTACCCCCGGAAATGAATCGCCCCGAGCGTATCAACCTTTCAGATCTTTTCCGAGGATCAAAATCGCGACTGATCGTTGAAGCAGATCTATGGGCAGATGATGTTCAAGACGATGATCTATACGTGCCTTACAGAACTCTTCTATTTTACGCCGCAGCTGCCGCGCGAGCTCAGACAATAGACATCCTTGAGGTCTACACTGGATTCATAAACAGCAATCACGCTAAAGAAATCGACTGCACGGCAGAATTCATGAATCAACTCAATGGGCTTGCAGAAAAAATTGGGCCTGTTCGATTTATTTCTCCATTCCGATATTTATCAAAGGCAGAAGTTACCGCTCAGGCCATTCACCTTGGCGTACCCATCGGCAGAACGTTCTCTTGTCAAGCCTCTAGTAAACTTCCTTGCGGAGCCTGCCCAAACTGCGTAGAGCGTCTCGGAGCGCTTCGACAAACTGGACTACTATGATGACTCGCCTTTCATCTGACCGGCTTGAGGTTCTCACGGCTGCGCGCCGAGTCGCAGATTTCGCGTCCGCCCAGGGAGTACCTTCTTCTTTCCCTGTACGACGCTCAACGTACGGTCACGTCGGCGCCCTTTTTGCAGATGCTGTGCTACAGGCCGGGCTAAGCTATCATTCGGTGGTCATGCCCCGCATTGGGCGCATTCTAAAAGAATTTCCGGATGTAAATCGCATAGGCGCGCTCATTTATCTTATAAAAAGTGGCGATACCGCGCATTTTCTTGACTGGACTCATTCAACAAAATTAAAGAGATTTGAGTATCTGGTTTATTTTTTTCATCATGCAAAAATCGACACCGCCACAGAAATTCGCAATGCGCTCATGTCTCCTGCATTCTGCAATAATCTAAGGTCAGTAAACGGCATAGGTCCAAAGACAATAGACTACATATCTTGCCTAGTTGGAATTGAATCTATCGCTGTAGATCGTCATATCAGATCTTTTGCGATACGCGCCGGCCTCGATCACGATGATTATGGTTTTCTAAAGGATACATTCTGCTTTGCCGCTGATTTTCTTTCTATTTCTCGACGAGAATTTGACGCATGGGTGTGGTCTAGCGAAATTCGTAATAAATCACCTCAGATGAATTTTGCTTTCTAAGGGTGCCATGCTCTAGACCTGCCACTTAGCAATTCCGCTTACTTGGGGACTGCTTTAGGATTCCGACATCTACGCAACCTCCCTCCAGCATTATCGGGGTCTGGGGGCCGTCGCCCCCAGCGGGGTCGAGGGGCGGAGCCCTCGTCGGGGTCAGGGGCGGAAGCCCCTGGTGCTTTCTTCATCGCCTTGCGTGGCGACAGCGCCCGTTCGTTGCGATACGCTGCGTGCGCGCGCTTCGTTCGTCATGCCGCACCTGACCCATGGGAGGCACGATGACCAAGGTGTTCATTGCCGGGCATGGCCGCATGAGTTCGAGCGGTGCGGTGGCGGTGCCCACGGGGGTCACCGTCACCTGGGCGGTGCCGCCGCGCTACAATGGCAGTGGCGGGTTGAGCCGGGCGTTGTTGAGCAAGGCGTATGAGGGCTGGGCGGGGACGACGGGGGCGGGCAGTCCGTATTACGAGCATTTTCTGTGTCCGGACCTCGCGGGCATCATGGTCACCAAGGGCGAGGCGCTGGCCTCGGCCGATTGGGATGGGGCCAGCACGTATCTGTTGCAGCCGCGGCTGAAGTTCACGGTGACGTTGACCAGCATCATCACCTATCTGAAGAAGAAGCTGGGCACGCCGCTGGAGATTTACTGGACATGCTGCCGCAGCCCGGTGGGGCTGCCCTCGTATCGCATCCGGCTCTACAGCGAGGGGCGGGTGACGGATGAGCCGGCGGAGGGCAATCTGGTCGCCGATCCGGGCACGCTGTTCGGGCCCATCACCAAGCCAGGGAAGAAGCCCGCGAACCGGCGGGAGGCGTTTGATTTTCCCACGGGGAAGTCGGCCGTGTGCATCACCGATATCGATGGCGGGGTGACGATGATCCGCAAATCGGAGGCGGCGATTTCGCAGCAGATATCGTGGCCTGGGGTTCATGAGGCCTCGAATGCCGTGGTCGGCGCGAAGGGCTCGAAGGAGTTCTGAGCGGCTTGGCCGTGCCGGCATGGGCCGTGCTATCGTGGCCCATGCCCCCCAGCGACTCGCCGAAGCGCCGATCGCGCGGAACAGGACGCGTGCGCATCGAGGACGTGGCCGCGGCGGCGGGCGTTTCGGCGCAGACCGTGTCGCGGTTCCTGCGCAACCCGGATCTGGTCAGCGCGGGGCTGGCGGCGCGGGTGCGCGCGGCGGTGGAGGCGAACGGGTATATGCCCAACCGGGTGGCCGGGGCGCTGGCCTCGAACCGCAGCTATATCGTCGCCATCCTGGTGCCGACCATCGCCAATCCGATCCATGCCCTGCCGGTTCAGGCGCTGACGGATGCGCTGCGGCCGGCGGGCTATCAGGTCCTGGTCGGCGCGACGGGTTATGATCCGACGACGGAGGAGGAGCTGGTGGCCGCCTTCGTCGGGCGGCGGGTGGATGGCATCGTGCTGACCGGCACGGGGTTCACGCCGCGCACCCGCGCCATTCTGGCGCATGCGGGCATTCCCGTGGTGCAGCTGTGGGAGTTGCCGGACGATCCGATCGACATGGCGGTGGGGTTCGACAACGAGGCGTCGGGCGAGGCGGTGGCGCGGCACCTGCACGCGCGGGGGTATCGGCGGCTGGCGGTGCTGAGCCATGCGGCGGCGGGGGACACGCGCTCGCTGGCGCGGTGCCGGGGGTTCGCGCGCGAGGCGGCGCGGCTCGGGCTGCCGGCGCCGCTGTCGTATCCGTACGAATCGCCGACCGACATGACCCAGGGGGCGCGGCTGCTGGCGCTGCTGCGAGAGGGGGTGGGGCGGCCGGACGCGGTGTTCTGCGTGGGCGCGCCGATCGCCATCGGCATCATTCTCGCGGCGGCGGGGGCGGGGGTGGCGATTCCCGGCGAGCTCGCGGTGTGCGCGTTCGGCGACAACGACCTGGCGCCGCTGGTTTCGCCGGCGCTGACGACGGTGCGGGTGCCGCGCCAGGAGCTGGGCCGGCAGGCGGCGCTGATGCTGCTGGAGCGGTTCGCGGCGCGGGGCGTGGCGGAGCCGGTGGTGGATGTGGGGTTCGAGCTGGTGGTGCGGGCGAGCACCTGATCGGGGTGCCGCCTTCTTTTGAGGGTGGAAGGCCGGGTCGGGAAAACGGCCCCTTCCAGCCGATCAGGAAAGCCGAAAAGGCTCACTTCTTCCCTTATTTCGCATGCAGGCCCTTGCTTCGGTGCGGGAGGCGGGGTCAAGGCGCTTGAGCGAAGCGTGCCCACGAAGCCGTCTCCCGCAACGAACGCACAATCATCAAAGCGAAGGAGCCGCCACCCCCAAGAAAGCTCTTTACAAGCCTTCCCGCGCCCGCCTAGGTTAGCGCTAACAAGTCGCCCGGCCCGATCTCCGGGACCGGCATGGGGGAGACAGCGCGCATGACCAAGGCATCGTTCCGGGCCGCCCTGCTGGCCGGCATCTGCGCCGCCCTGCCCGCCGTCGCCCCACCCGCCGCTGGGCAAAACCTGCCGGAGGTGCCGCGCAACCGCACGCTGATCTCGCAGGGGTGGGACCTCTACAACCAGGTTCCCTCGCCGGAAAACCTCAGCCCGTACAACGGCATCCTGCTGCACGAGCGGAACAGCCTGCACTACACCGTCAACGAAATGCTGTTCTACACCAACCACAACACCAACGAGATCATCCCCTGGCAGGCCAAGGGGTTCAGCTACAGCCCCGATTTCCGCCAGATCACCGTCACGCTGCGCGACGGCGTGACCTGGAGCGACGGCCAGCCCTTCACCGCCGAGGACGTGGTGTTCACCCTCGACATGCTGCGCCGCGCGGCGCCGGACATGGTGTTCTCCTCGGCGATCAAGGAATGGGTGGAGAAGGCCGAGGCGATCGACCCGCTCACCGTGCGCATCACCCTCACCAAGCCGGGGCCGCGCTGGGCGCAGGACTTCCTCGCCACCGGCCAAACCACCCGCTTCATCGTGGTGCCCAAGCACATCTGGGCGGACAAGGACCCCAAGACCTTCGGCAATTTCGACCTGGCCAAGGGCTGGCCGGTGGGCACCGGCCCCTACAAGGTGGTGCGCAGCGACAGCGGCGCCATCGTGTTCGACCGGCGGGCGGAGTGGTGGGCGGTCAAGGCCGGGCTGGCCAAGGCGATGCCGGCGCCCGAGCGGGTGATCTACCGCCCCGCCACCGCCGAGGCCCTGCCGCAGCTGTTCGCCGGCAACGAGATCGACATGGGCCGCGCCCTGCCGCTCGGCGCGTTCGAGGCGGCGCGGGCGCGCAACCCGAACCTGGTGTCGTGGAACGCGAAGGGCCCGGTCTGGGGGGCGCCGGACGGCTGCACCCTCGCTGTGGCGTTCAACACCCAGGTGGCGCCGTTCGACGACGTGGCGGTGCGCCAGGCGATCGCCGCCGTGGTCGATCGCGACCAGATCTCGGACCTGTCCTATGAGGGCGCGTGGCCGCCGGCGCTCGGCCCGTTCTCGGCCTTCGCGGGGATGAAGGCCTACACCACCCAGATGGCCCCGGTGCTGGCCGCCGCCGGCACCAAGCCGGACCGCGCGCGCGCCGCCGCCCTGCTCACCGGGCGCGGCTTCACCCGCGGCGCGGACGGCAAGTGGCAGCTGCCCGGCGGCAAGCCCTGGCCGGTGACCATCATGGCCCAGCAGACCGACCCGATCGCCCCGGTGCTGGCCCGCCAGCTGCAGACCGCCGGGTTCGACGCGATCTTCAACGGCGTGCAGGACAGCGCGTATTTCCAGGCGCTGGTCAAGGGCGCCTACGGCATGGCGATCTACGGCCATTGCGGCAGCCTGTACGACCCCTGGCAGACGCTGGAGCACTTCCACAGCAAATACGCCGCCCCGCCCGGCAAGGACGTGCCGGGCGTGCGCACCGTGACCCGCTACGCCAACCCGGAATTCGACAAGCTGGTCGATGCGATGGAGGCGCGCCAGCCCTCGCCGAACGACCCGGCCTACATGGCCCTGACGCGCCAGGCCACCGAGATCGTGATGCGCGACGTGCCGCAGATCGCGCTGATCGACGAGGAGCACGCGGTGACCTTCAACACCACCTACTGGACCGGCTGGCCCAGCGCGGCCGACCCCTACGTCTCGCCCTACCAGGCCTGGGAAGGCTTCGCGCGGGTGATCGACCGCCTGCGGCCGGCGAAGTAGGGCCGATGCCGCTCACCATCGCCTCCATCCAGGCCTTCGAGATCCGCAGCGACCTGGTGGGCGGCGCGCCGAGCACCCCGGCGCGCCGCCAGCCCTGGGGCGTGGACGCGGAAGTGGCCGGGCCGATGTCGCGCTATCCGCGCTACAAGCGGCTGCGCGCGGCATGGCGGCCGGCCATGCCGGCGGTCGGCTGCCTGGTCACCGCCAGCGACGGCAGCTGGGGCTTCGGCGTGTCGCGCTACGGCAACCCGGTCATCGCGCTGATCCACGAGCATATCGGCCCGCTGCTGGTGGGCGAGCCGGCGCTGGCCACCGAGCGCGTCCACGACATGATGGGCCGCATCGCCTCCAGCTACGGCACGGCGGGCCTCGCCTCCTACGCCATCAGCGCGATCGACCTGGCGCTGTGGGACCTGAAGGGCAAGGTGCTCGGCCTGCCCGTCTGGTCGCTGATCGGCGGGCCGGCGCGCGAGGCGATCGAGTGCTACGCCACCGGCAACGACACCGACTGGCACATGGAACTCGGCTTCCGCGCCACCAAGCTCGCCTGCCCGCACGGCCCGGCCGACGGCGTGGCCGGCCTCGCCGCGAACGAGGCGCTGGTGGCGCGCACGCGCGAGCTGGTCGGCCCGGAGGTGGAGCTGATGCTCGATTGCTGGATGGCGTTCGACGTCGAATACGCCGTGCGGCTGGCCGAGCGGCTGCGCCCCTACCGGCTGCGCTGGCTGGAGGACTGCCTGCTGCCGGAGGACCTGGACGGCCAGTCCGCCCTGCGCCAGCGCCTGCCCTGGCAGGGGCTGGCCACCGGCGAGCACTGGTACACCACCTTCCCCTTCGCCGCCGCCGCCGCAAGGCGCAACGCCGACGTGCTGCAGCCGGATATCGGCTGGGTCGGCGGGCTGACCGCCTGCCTGAAGATCGCGGCGCTGGCCGAGGCCGCGGGCATCGCGGTGATGCCGCATGCCGGGATGAACACGCCGTACGGCCAGCATTTCGGCTACGCCGTCGCCAACGCGCCCATGGGGGAGATGTTCATCGGCACGGCGCCGGGGGTGCCGCTGGCGGAGACGCGGCTGTTCCCCGGCATGAGCGTGCCGCGCGACGGCCGGCTGGTGCCGGCTGACGCGCCGGGCTTCGGCCTGGGCGTCGATCTCGACGCCATCGCGGCGATGCGCGTGTAGGGGGCGGGGATGGCGTCCTACGTGCTGCGCCGCCTCGCGCTGCTGGCGCTGGTGGTGTTCCTGGCGATCACCGTCAATTTCCTGTTGCCGCGCGCCATGCCCGGCGACCCGGTGGAGACCCAGCTGGCGCAGATGTCGGCCGGCGGCGGGCAGACCGGCGACCTCGCCGCCACCGCCGCGGCGATGCGCGCGCGCATGGGCCTGGACCAGCCGTTGTGGCGGCAATACCTGCTCTATCTCGCCAACGTGCTGCGGCTGGACCTCGGCGTGTCCGTCGCCCATTACCCCGAGCGGGTGGTGGACGAGATCGCCGCCGGGCTGCCCTGGACGATCGGCCTGCTGGGCACCGCGACCCTGGTCAGCTTCGCGCTGGGCACGCTGCTGGGCGGGCTGGTCGCCTGGCCGGGGGCGGGGCGGCTGGTGCGCGCGCTGAGCCTGCCGCTGATCCTGCTCTCGGCGGTGCCGTATTTCGTGCTGGGCATCGTGCTGCTGGCCGCCTTCGCGATCGCCTGGCCGCTGTTCCCGGTGGGCGGCGGCTACCCGTTCAGCTACTTCCCGCGGGCGGATTGGCGCACCGCCGGGCTGATCGCCTATCACGGCGTGCTGCCGGCGCTGTCGGTGGTGCTCGCCTCCGTCGGCACCTGGGCGATCGCCATGCGCGGCATGGTGGTGGGCGTGCTGGGCGAGGACTACATCACCCTGGCCCGCGCCAAGGGGCTGGGGCCGCGCCGCATCTTCCTGGCCTACGGCCTGCGCAACGCGCTGCTGCCGCAGGTGACCAACCTGGCGCTCACGCTCAGCCATGTCGTGTCCGGCGCGGTGCTGGTGGAGGTGATCTTCGCCTATCCCGGCCTCGGCTACCGGCTCTACCAGGCCATCCAGTCGAAGGACGTGTTCGTCATCCAGGGCATCGTGCTGCTGCTGTCGGTGTCGATCGCCTTCGCCACCTTCCTGCTCGACCTCGCCTACCCGCTCATCGACCCGCGCATCCGGGCGGCGCATACATGAGGCGGGTGTGGCGCGAACCGTTGCTGGTTGGAGGGGTGGCGATCCTGCTCGTCCTGGCGCTGGCCGGGCTGGTCGGGCCGCTGCTGGTCGATCCCGGCCTGGCCGAGATCGGCGCCGTCCGCCCGCGCCGGCCGCCCAACCCGGCCAACTGGCTCGGCACCGACACGCAGGGGCGCGACGTGCTGGCCGCGCTGCTGCTCGCCCTGCCGCAGACGCTGAAGATCGGGCTGCTGGCCGGGCTGCTCGGCCTCGGGCTCGGCGGCCTGCTCGGCCTGTTCGCGGGATATCTGCGCGGCTGGGTGGACGCGGTGATCCGCACCGCGGCGGATGTCGCCATGACCATCCCGGCCATCGCGGTGCTGGTGCTGGTGGCCACCAACGTGCGCGGCATGACCGTGGGGCTGATGGCGGTGATCGTCGCCAGCCTGGCCTGGATGTATCCCACCCGCGCCATCCGCGCGCAGACGCTGTCGCTGCGCGAGCGCCCCTATGTCGATATCGCCCGGCTGAACGGGATCGGCGGGCCGCGCCTGGTGCTCACCGAGCTGCTGCCGAACCTCGCCCCCTATCTCGCCGCCAGCTTCGTCACCGCCGTGTCCAGCGCGATGCTGGCCACCGTCGGGCTGGAGGCGCTGGGCCTCGGCCCGCAGAACCAGCTCACGCTCGGCATGATGCTGTACTGGGCGCAGTACTACGGCGCCGTGCTGCGCGGCATGTGGTGGTGGTGGCTGCCCCCGGTGGCCGCCATCGCGCTGATCTTCATGGGGCTGCTGGCCGTCTCGGCGGGGATGGACCGGCTGCTCAACACGCGCGCCCGGGTCGAGGGCTGAGATGGCCGATCCCGTCCTGTCCGTGCGCGACCTGCAGGTCGCCTTCACCACCCCGCGCGGCCTCGCGCGCGCCGTGCGCGGCGTGTCGTTCACCCTCGCCCCCGGCGAGCGGCTCGGGCTGGTGGGCGAGAGCGGCTCGGGCAAGACCACCACCGCCCTCGCCCTGATGCGCCTGCTGGCGCCGTCGGCGCGGATCGAGGGCGGGCAGGCGCGGCTGGACGAGACCGACCTGCTCGCGGCCACGCCGGCCCAGCTGCGCGCCCTGCGCTTCGCCCGCATCGCGCTGGTGCCGCAGGGGGCGATGAACTCGCTGAACCCGGTGCTGACCTGCGGGGCGCAGATCGAGGATCTGTTCGCCGCCCATGGCGTGCGCGGCGGCGGGTCCGCGCGCATCGCCGACCTGCTCGCCGGCGTCGGGCTCGAGGCCGGCGTGGCCCGCATGTACCCCCACCAGCTCAGCGGCGGCATGAAGCAGCGCGTCTGCATCGCCCTGGCCATCGCGCTGGGCCCGCGGGTGATCCTGGCCGACGAGCCCACCAGCGCGCTGGACGTGATCGTGCAGAAGCAGGTCCTGCGCACCCTGATCGCGGCGCAGAACCGGCTGGGCGCCGGGGTGATCCTGGTCGGGCACGACATGGGCCTGATGGCGCAGTTCGCGCACACGGTCGGCGTGATGTACGCCGGCCGGCTGGTGGAGATCGGCCCGGTGCGCGCCCTGTTCCAGGACCCGCGCCACCCCTACACCCGCATGCTGATCGCCAGCCTGCCGCGCTTCGACCGGCGCCGCAGCTTCG
This sequence comes from uncultured Rhodospirillales bacterium, assembly GCA_945957135.1. GTDB lineage: Bacteria > Pseudomonadota > Alphaproteobacteria > Acetobacterales > Acetobacteraceae > CAMFLK01. The sequence goes on along the minus strand of CAMFLK010000040.1, from coordinate 1,397 downwards.
TCGGCATTCCCGGCGTGGCGCCCTCGCTGCTCGATCCGCCGCCGGGCTGCCCGTTCCACCCGCGCTGCCCCGCCGCCACGCCGCGCTGCGCGGCGGAGGCGCCGGGCGAGCAGGTGCTGGCGGATGGCCGCCGCGTGCGCTGCCACTACGCGACGGAGCCGGCCATTGCTGCTTGAGGTGGACAAGGTGGAGGTGGCGTTCGGCGGGGGCATCGGCGGCGGCCCGCGCAAGCTGGCGCTGCGCGGCGTCAGCCTGGGCCTGCCCGCCGGCCGGCCCTCCATCCTCGCCGTGGTGGGCGAGAGCGGCAGCGGCAAGACCACGCTGACCCGCCTGCTGCTCGGCCTGCTCCAGCCCACCGCCGGCGTCGTCCGCTACGGCGGGCGGGAGGTCGCGGCCATGGACGCCGCCGCCCGCGCCGGCTTCCGCCGCGAGGTGCAGGCGGTGTTCCAGGACCCGTTCGGGGCGTTCAACCCGTTCTACCCGGTCGATCGCATGCTGCTGCTGCCGGCCCGCCGCTTCGGCCTCGCCGACAGCCGCGCCGCGGCCCGCGCGCTGGCCGAGGCGGCGCTGACGCAGGTGGGGTTGCGCCCCGCCGAGACCCTCGGCCGCTACCCGCACCAGCTCAGCGGCGGGCAGCGGCAGCGGCTGATGGTGGCCCGCGCGCTGATGCTGCGCCCGCGCGTGCTGGTGGCCGACGAGCCGGTCTCCATGGTCGATGCCTCGCTGCGCGCGACCATCCTGCAGAACCTGTTCGACCTGCACGCCCAGCACGGCATCTCCCTGCTCTATGTCACGCACGACCTCGCCACCGCCTACCAGGTGGCCGACCGCATCGCGGTGATGCGGCACGGCGAGGTGGTGGAGGAGGGCGACGCCGAGGCGGTGATCCACGCGCCCCGCCACCCCTACACGCGGGCGCTGGTCGCCGCCGTGCCGCCGCCCGACCCCACGGTCTCGTGGGGTCTCGAGGACGGATTGGAGGGGGAGGCGCCGGCATGATCGTCGATGCGCATTGCCATGCCTGGGAAAGCTGGCCCTACGCGCCGCCGGTGCCCGATCCCGGCCGCGCCGGGGCGGAAACCCTGCTCTGGCACATGGACCGCAACGGGGTGGACCGCGCCGTCGTCATCTGCGCCGCGATCGGGGCCAATCCCGACAACGCCGGCTACGTGACGCGGGCGGCGCGGCACAGCGCCGGCCGGCTGATCCCCTTCATCGACGTCGATTGCCGCTGGGACGAGGCGCACCACCAGCCCGGCGCCGCCGACCGGCTGCGCGCCGCGATCGCCCGCTTCCACCCGCGCGGCATCACCCACTACCTGCACGAGGATGCCGACCCCGCCTGGCTGCTGTCCGACGAGGGCGTGGCGTTCCTGCGCCTCGCCGAGGCCGAGGGC
>CAMFLK010000039.1 GCA_945957135.1 uncultured Rhodospirillales bacterium | reverse complement strand
GGTTCGGCCAGGGCTGGTCGGCGCCCGGCGGCGCGGGCCGCGGGTCGGCGATGCGCCCGCCCTCCACGCTGTGCCACCAGGTGACGGGGTTGAGCGCGGAATCATCGGTGCAGCCGGCCAGGGCGAATACCCCCAGCAGCGCCCAGCCCGGCTTCCGCCGCACGGCTGCACCGCGCGCGAGCGGCCGCCCTTGAACAGCCGCAGCCCCCCCTGTAACAGAGCCCAAGCGTCGCGATGGCATTGCGTCGGTTCCGCCTCGTCCGGCCCGCGCCGCGCGGCGCCGGGCGGTTGGTGTAGCAGCGTCCGCGCGCCCACGAAAAGGATGCCCCAGAGGGATGTCCCAGGGAGACCGCCGCATGGCTGCCGAGAAGAAGCCCGCATCCGCGCACGATGCCCCCGCCGATCCGGGCTTCAAGCTGCCGGACGCCACGCATATCGGCCGCTCGATGGCCGAGGTCGCCGAACGCTCGCAGCGCATCGTCGCGGAATGGCTGAAGCGCCAGGGCGAGGAGGGCCAGTTCAGCGCCGATCCGTTGAACATCGCCAACGCCTTCATGGAAATGACCGCGAAGCTGATGGCCAATCCCGCGCGGCTGGTGCAGGCGCAGATCGGCTTCTGGCAGGACTACATGTCGCTGTGGCAGAGCACGGCGCGGCGCATGCTGGGGGCCGACGACGGCGCGCCGGTGATCCAGAGCGACCCCAAGGACCGCCGCTTCAAGGACGACGCCTGGAAAGACAACGAGATCTTCGACTTCATCAAGCAGTCCTACCTGCTCTCCGCCCGCTTCGTGCAGGACGTGGTGACGCATGTGGACGGGCTCGATCCGCGCACCGCGCAGAAGGTGGATTTCTACGCCCGCCAGTTCATCGACGCGATGAGCCCGAGCAACTTCCTGCTGACCAACCCGGAGGTGCTGCGCAAGACCGCCGAGACCGGCGGCGAGAACCTGATCCGCGGCCTCAACAACCTGCTCGGCGACCTCGAGCGCGGGCGCGGCCAGCTGCGCATCAAGATGACGGACACGGAGGCGTTCCGCATCGGCGAGAACATCGCCGTCACGCCGGGCAAGGTGGTGTACCAGAACGCGCTGATGCAGCTGGTGCAGTACACGCCCACCACCGAGAAGGTGCTGAAGCGCCCGCTGCTGATCATCCCGCCCTGGATCAACAAGTTCTACATTCTCGACCTGCGGCCGAAGAACAGCTTCGTGCGCTGGGCGGTGGCGCAGGGCCACACGGTGTTCGTCGTCTCCTGGGTGAATCCGGACGAGACGCTCGCCGAGAAGGATTTCGACGACTACATGCAGCACGGCATCCTCGACGCGCTCGGCGCGATCGAGCAGGCCACCGGCGAGAGCCAGGTGAACGCCATCGGCTACTGCCTGGGCGGCACGCTGCTGTCTTCGACCCTGGCCTACATGGCGGCGCATGGCGACGACCGCATCCGCAGCGCCACCTTCTTCGTCACGCTGATGGATTTCCGCGAATCCGGCGAGCTCAACGTCTTCATCGACGAGGAGCAGATCCGCATGCTGGAGGAGAAGATGAACCAGCGCGGCTATCTCGAAGGCGGCGACATGGCCAACACCTTCAACATGCTGCGCGCCAACGATCTGATCTGGTCGTTCGTGGTGAACAACTACCTGCTCGGCAACGATCCGTTTCCCTTCGACCTGCTCTACTGGAATTCGGATTCCACGCGCATGCCCGCGCGCATGCACAGCTTCTATCTGCGCAACATGTACCAGGAGAACAAGCTGGCGCAGCCGGGCGGCATCACGCTCGCGGGCACGGCGATCGACCTGCGGCGGGTGAAGGTGCCGGCCTATTTCCTGTCCACGCGCGAGGACCACATCGCGCCGTGGAAGAGCACCTATCGCGGCACGCATCTGCTCGCCGGCGAGAACCGCTTCGTGCTCGCCGCCTCCGGCCACATCGCCGGCGTGGTGAACGCGCCCGAGAGCGGCAAATACAGCCACTGGATCAACCCGGACCTGCCGGACGATCCCGAGGCCTGGTTCAAGGGGGCGACGGAAATGGCCGGCTCCTGGTGGCCGGACTGGCAGCGCTGGGTGAGCGGGTTCGACAAGCGCAAGGTGAAGGCGCGGGTGCCCGGCGAGGGCGGGCTGAAGGCGATCGAGGATGCGCCGGGGAGTTATGTGAAGGTGCATCTGAGCTGACGCCGGCAGGCGCCCACGCTGACCATTACGATTGCACGATTTTCCCTTCGCCGTCATGGCCGGGCTTGTCCCGGCCATCCACGCGGCGCGGCGCCGCCATGCGGTGACGGCTTCGCGCGAGGTCGGGCCCCAGCCTTGGGCCCATCTCCGACGCCGGCGGCACGGCACGGCGTGGATGGCCGTGTCAAGCACGGCCATGACGTAATATTGCAGGTGGCTCCTTCGCTTTTTTGATTGTGCATGCGTTTCGCCGTGCGAAGAATGGCGGGAAGCGAGCCTTCCTTCGTCAGCTTTCTTGTTCGGCTGAACAGGGCCGCTTTCTCGTCCCGGCCTGACATCCGAAAGGCGCCGCGCGCAGATGCCGTCAAGGGACTTGAGCGAAGCGACCCTTGACAGCATCGAGCACGGCGCCACCCTCACCCAAGGCCGGGCCGAAACTCAGATCGGCTCCAAATCCACCCCCACCGCCACCGTGTGGGCCCCGCCCCCGAGCAGCACGCCGCGGATCGGGCTGATATCGCCGTAGTCGCGGCCCCAGGCGAGCACCACATGCTCGTCGCGCACCACGATGTTGTTGGTGGGGTCGAGATCGACCCAGCCGTGCCGCGCGCCCAGCCACGCGCCCACCCAGGCATGGGACTGGTCCGCCCCCCGTCGCGCGGCGCCACCCGGCGGCGGGCGGGTGCGCAGGTAGCCGGAGACGTAGCGCGAGGGCAGGCCCAGGCTGCGCAGGCCCGAGAGCATCAGATGCGTGAAGTCCTGGCACACCCCGGCGCGCTGGGCGAGCACGCGGGCGATGGGCGTGTGGATGGTGGTCACCCCCGGCCGGAAGGTGAAATCGCGCCAGATGCGGCCGGTCAGGTCCAGCAGCCCGGCCAGGATCGGCCGGCCGGGCGGAAAGCTGCGCGCGGCGAAATCGCGGGCGCCGGGATCAGCGGGGGCCATCGGCGAATCGAAGGCGAATTCCGCCGCCTGCCAGGCCCCTGCCCCACCGGCCCGCGCCTGGGCCGCCACCTCCTCCCAGGGCGGCGTGTCCGCGGCGGAAGGCGGGGCGGGAAACCCCACCTCCACCCGCGCATCCACCGTCACCTGGAACGTCTCGTGCGGCGCGTCGAGGAACATCCAGCCGACGCGGTTGCCGAAATGATCGGCGGCCTCGCTGTGGCGCGAGGGCATCGGCGTCGCGCTCACCGCGGCCGACAGCACCGCCTGCCCCGGCAGCACGCGCGGCCAGAGATGCAGCATGTGGCTCGCGAGATCCACCGGCTGGGCATAGGTGTAGGTCGTCACATGGCGCACGCGATACTTCACGCCGCCCCCTTCAGCTCGGCCACTTCGCTGGTCAGCCCCACCGTCTGCACCGCCGGCAGCAGCGCGAAATAGCGCCGGGTGATGCGGTTGGACAGGTCGGCGATGCCGCCGGCCACCCCCGCCAGCAGCGGCGGCAGGGCGGAGGCGGACACCGCCTGGTCGGGGGCCGCGAGCACCTCCGCCACCAGCGCCTCCACCTCCGCCAGCAACCCGGCGGCCGCCCCGGCCAGCATCTCCCGCACCCCGCTCTCGCCGCCCAACTCGTCCAGCAGCCCGTGCATGGCGACGAGTTGGAAGGCGAGGCCGCGCGGATTGCCCTGATCGGCCAGCACCAGGTCGAGCACCGGGGCGGGCTGCAGAACGTTGAGGTAGCGGTTGCGATAGGTGATGGCGCTGTCGCACAGCTCGAGCGCGAGGCGCAGCCCGGTCTCGACATGGGCGGGCGGCTGGTCGAGCGCGAAGCCCACCTCGGTCGCCACCGCCTGCGCCCGCTCCACCCTGCGGCCGAGATCGAGGAACAGGAAACCGCCGCCGCGCACCATGTTCTCGGCCGCCACCCCGGCCACCGCGGTGGAGAAGCGCATGATCGAGACCATGGCGTGGGCCAGCCCGTCCAGGCTGCGGCCGGCCGAGGTGGCATCGCCACGGGCGGCGCGCAGCGTCTGGGTGAAGGTGGCGTACATGTCGCCGGTCAGCCGGTCGCGCACATTCTCCGTCAGCCGGGCGATGGTGACGAACAGGGCATGGATCGCCCCGCCATCGGTGGTGCCCTCCGGCCCGGTCGCGCCGGGGCGCACGGAGGTCAGCAGCGCGCCGGCCATCAGCCGCGTGGCCGCGGCGGTGGCGGCGTCGTCGGCGATCACCCCGGCCTCGGCCAGGCAGCGGCCGAGCGCGTCGAGCTCGCTCAGCTCCGGCGGCAGCAGCGCCTGGGCGCGGGACAGGCGGGTGATCGCGGCGCGCACCAGCCGGGCGGCACGCTCGAGCCGCTCCACGTAGCGGCCGAGCCAGAACAGATTGTCGGCCACCCGGCTGGGCAGGTCGCCGGTGGTACGGCGCAGGGCCAGGCGCGGCTGCGGCAGCAGCGGCAGGCCGACCGCGTCGCCGCGCTCCTCGCTCAGCACCCACACATCCTTGGCGATGCCGCCCCGCCCCGGCGCGCCCTCGCGGGCGGAGCCGAGCACGCGGGCCAGGCCGCCGGGCATGGCGCGCCAGCCGGTGCCGTCGAAGGACAGGAACAGCCGCACCACCACCGGGCGGGGCTGCAACCCGTCGGGCATCAGGCAGGGCGCGACGGAGGGCTCCACCGGCGCGCTCGCCGCCCACTCCCATGGCCGGGCACGGATGCGGGCCAGCAGGGCGGCGCGGGACTCCGGGGCCATCGCGGCGGGGCTGAGCGCGTCGGCATTGCCGTCGGTGGCCGGGCGGAGGTTCCAGCCATCGGGGCCGGCCAGCACGCGGGACAGCGCCGCCGCCTCACCGAGCCACAGCGTGGGCACGCTGGGCAGGCGCAGTTCCTCACCCAGCAGCCGCCGGCACAGATCGGGCAGGAAGGCGGCGAGCGCCGGCGCCTCCACCGCGCCGCTGCCGGGATCGTTGGTGATGTGGACGCGCCCGGCGCGGGCCACGTCGATCAGGCCGGGCACGCCGATCAGGCTGCCGGCCTCCAGCTCCAGCGGGTCGATCATCCGCCCGTCGATGCGGCGCAGCAGCACGTCCACCTGCTGCAGGCCCTTCAGCGTCTTGATGAACACCTCGCCGCCGCGCACCGTGAGGTCGCCACCCTCCACCAGCGCGCAGGACAGTTCGCGCGACAGGTACATGTGCTCGAACCACTGGCGATGCGCGGTGCCCGGCGTCAGCAGCGCCACGGTGGGGTTGGCCGCCCCGCCCGGCGCGAGGCGCCGCAGCCCGTCCTGCCAGAATTCGAAGAACGGTCGCAGCGGCCGCACCGGCATGGGGCGGAAGGTTTCCGGCAGCACGCGGGCGAGCAGGCGGCGGTTTTCCCGCGCATAGCCGATGCCCCCGCCGGCGGCGGTGCGGTCGGCCAGCACGTGCCAGACCCCGTCGGGCGCCCGGATCAAATCGGCCGCGTAGAATTGCAGCTTGTTGCCGCCGAGATCGCCGACCCGCAGCCAGCCGGGATTGGCGAAGACCAGGGCCGGCGGCAGCGCGCCATCGGCCAGGAGCTGCTGGCCGTCATAGAGGTCGTCGAGGATCGCCTCCAGCAGCGTGGCGCGCTGGGCCAGGCCGGCCTCCAGCTCGGCAAACTCGCCGGCCTGGATGGGCAGGGGCACGGGGTCGCAGCGCCAGGCGTGCTCCTCGCTCGAGGCACCGGGCAGCAGGCTCGACACGCCCTCCTCGGCGAAGGCGCGATCGAGCCGCAGGGCGCGCTCGGCCAGCCCCCCCTCGCCGAGGGCCGCGAAGGCCGAGAGGATGCCGCGCCAATGCGGGCGCAGGCCCCCATGGCCGTCCACCATCTCGTCGCGCGCCTCCACCCCGCTCACGCCGCCTCCCGAATCCGAGCCGGGGAGTGTTTCAGGCAAAGCGGCGCAGGTCGAGGGTGCGTGGATGGTCGCGGCCGACCACACGACGCGGCTCGTCCATCGGGCCGGGCGTGTGGCCGAAGGGGAAGAAGCGCGAGCGGCGGCGCGCCTCCGCCTCGTTGGCGTTCACCGGGAAGGTCTCGTAGTTGCGCCCGCCGGGATGGGCGGCGTGATGCGTCAGCCCGCCCAGCGAGCGGCCGGACCAGCGGTCGTAGATGTCGAACACCAGCGGCGTCTGGGCGTGGATGGTGGGGTGCAGCGAGTTGGGCAGGGTCCACGCCTTGAAGCGCACGCCGGCGACGTATTCGCCCGCCGTGCCCGTCGGCGTCAGCGGCACGCCCACGCCGTTGCAGGCGAGCACGTAGCGCTCGTCCACCCAGCCGGTGACGCGGGCCTGCACCCGCTCGGCCGAGTTGTCCACGAAGCGCACCATGCCCGCGGCCGTCACGTCCTCGGCCAGCACGTGCCAGGGCTCGAGCGCGCTGCGCAGCTCCAGCTCCATACCGCGCGTCGCGACATGGCCGATCTCCGGGAAGCGGAAGGAGAGGTGCGGCGCGAACCATTCGGGATCGAGCTTGAAGCCGATCGCCCCCAGCTCCTCCAGCGCGTCGCGGAAATCCTGCTCGCAGAATTGCGGCAGCAGGAAATCGTCGTGCAGCCGCGTGCCCCAGCGCACCAGCCGCCGCTCATAGGGCTGCTGCCAGAAGGCGGCGACGGCGGCGCGCATCAACAGCATCTGGGCCGACGACATCTGGGCGTGCGGCGGCATCTCGAAGGCGCGGAACTCCACCAGCCCGCGCCGGCCCGATCCGCCGGCCGGGTCGTACATCTTGTCGATGCAGAACTCGGTGCGGTGGGTGTTGCCGGACATGTCCGCCAGCACGTTGCGGAAGATGCGGTCGGTCAGCCAGGGCGGGGTCTGGCGGAAGGGGGCCACCTGCGCGAAGGCGATTTCCAGCTCGCCCGTTGCGTCGTCGCGCGCCTCGTCGATGCGCGGGTGCTGGCTGGTGGGGCCGATGAACAGGCCGCTGAACAGGAAGGACAGGCTGGGGTGGTTGTGCCAGAAGCCCAGCATGGATTTCAGCAGGTCCGGCCGGCGCAGGAACGGGCTCTCGGTGGGCGAGGCCCCGCCCATCACCACGTGGTTGCCGCCGCCGGTGCCGACATGCCGGCCGTCCAGCATGAACTTCTCGGCGATCAGCCCGACCTGCCGCGCTTCCTCGTAGAGTTGCTCGGTGCGCTCCACCATCTGCGGCCAGGAGGTGGCGGGGTGGACGTTCACCTCGATCACGCCCGGGTCCGGCGTCACCGAGAAATGCGTCAGGCCGGGGTCGCTGGGCGGCAGGTAGCCTTCCAGCACCACGGGCATGCCCGCCTCCTTCGCCGTCGCCTCCACGGCGGCGACGAGGTCGAGCCAGTCCTCGCCGGCGAACAGCGGCGGGAAGAACACATGCAGGATGCCGCCGCGCGATTCCACCGTCAGCGCGGTGCGCACCAGATCGGGCTCGCCGCGGCCGATTTCGGGAATGTCCTGCGGCACCGGACGGAAATTCTCGATGCCCAGCCCCTCCGGCGGGCGGGCGCGGCGCGCGCGGATCAGCGCCTGGGGCGGCAGCTTGGCGGGCTCGGCGAACGGGTCCGCCTCGATGTCGTATTCGATCGTGTCGGGATCGGCCCAGGGCAGCGAGTCCAGCGGCAGGCGGAAGCCGATCGGCGAATCGCCGGGGATGAGGAACAGCGTGCCGTCGCGCAGGAACCAGCGCCCGCTCTGCCAGCGCCGCTGGCCGCCATCGATCACCCGGCGCAGCGGCAGCACGCTGCCCACCGGCGAGGCCAGGCCCTGGCCGAACACGCGGGCCATCCGCGCCCGCTCCATCGGGTCGCGCAGCTTGCTGTCCTCGGCCACCACGTTGGCCGGCAGCCGGTGCTCCTTCCACAGATAGTAATGGACGTCCTCATGCGCCGGCACCACCAGCGCGGGATCGACCTGCAGGCGCTCGGCGAGCGCGGTGGCGAAGGACGCCGCATCCCCGGCCGTGGCCGTCCCCCGGTCGCGATCCGGGTCGGCGAGCAGCCCGGCATCGAGCCACACGGGATCGCCGTCATTCCGCCAATGCGCGGACAGCGCCCAGCGCGGCAGCTGCTCGCCGGGATACTGCTTGCCCATGCCGTAATGCAGCGCGGCACCGGGCGACCACAGATGGGTCAGCCGGCGGATCAGCCGCCCGGCGAAGCCGCGCTTGGTCGGGCCCAGCGCGTCCGTGTTCCATTCCGGCGCGTCGAAATCGCTGGCGGCGACGAAGGTCGGCTCGCCGCCCAGCGTCATGCGCACGTCGCCCGCTTCCAGCGCCCGGTCCACCCGCCTTCCGGTGGCCAGGATGTCCTGCCACTGGCGATCGGTGTACGGCTTGGTGACGCGCGGCGTCTCGCTGATGCGGCGGACTTCCATGTGGAAGTCGAAACTCACCTCCGCCTTCTCCACCCCGCCGCTGATCGGCGCGGCCGATTGCGGCTCCGGCGTCGCGGCGAGCGGGATATGCCCCTCGCCGGCGAACAGGCCGGAGGTGGCATCCAGCCCGATCCACCCGGCGCCGGGCAGATAGACCTCGGCCCAGGCGTGCAGATCGGTGAAATCGGCGCTGGGACCTTCCGGCCCGGTCAGCGGCTTCACGTCCGGCATCAGCTGGATCAGGTAGCCGGAGCAGAACCGGGCGGCGAAACCCAGGTTGCGCAGCAGCTGCACCAGCAGCCACGCGGAATCGCGGCAGCTTCCCCGCCCCTCGCCCAGCGTCTGCTCGGGCGACCACACGCCCGGCTCCATGCGCACGATATAGGCAATGCGCGTCTGGATCGCCTGATTGAGCGCCACGAGCATATCCACCGTGCGCTGCTCGCCGCGCGGCACCTCGGCGATCACCGCCGCCAGCAGCGGACCCACCGGCGCGATCTTGCGGAACGGCGCCAGCTCCTGCTCCAGCACCGGGTCGTAGGCGAAGGGCCAGGTCTCCGCCTCCGGCTCCAGGAAGAAGTCGAACGGATTGATGGTGGCCATGTCGGCCACCAGATCCACCGTCACGTCGAAATGCGTCACCTTCTCCGGGAACACCACGCGGGCGAGGAAATTGCCCTGCGGGTCCTGCTGCCAGTTCAGGAAATGCGGGCGGGGTGCGATGTCCAGCGTGTACGACAGGATGGGCGTGCGGGCATGCGGCGCCGGGCGCAGACGGATGGTCTGCGGGCCGAGCGTCACCGCGCGGTCGTAACGATAGCTGGTGCGATGCGTCAGGGCGGCGTGGATGGACATGCGGGCGGCGTTCCCTTGAAGCAGGGCCGATGGATCAGGTGGTGAAGCGGCCGGGGTCGATGTCTTTCAAGATGCGTGCCGCCTCGCCGGGATCGCGGCCGGAGACGAGATCGGCCACCAGCCTGCCGGCGGCCGGCGAGGTCTGGATGCCGTAGCCCCCCTGCCCGACCACCCAGAAGAACCCCTCGGCGCGCGGGTCGAAGCCGAAGGCGAGGCTGCGGTCCGGCGTGAAGGTGCGCAGCCCGGCCCAGCTGTGCTCCACCCGCCGCACCTCGATGTCCAGCGCCTGCTGCATCCGGTCGATGCCGATGGCGATGTCCAGCTCGTCCGGCTGCACGTCGTGCGGATACATGTCGGTCTCGTCGGCCGGGGAGACCATTAGCTTGGTGCGCGCCTCCGCGCGGCAGTACCAAGTGTGGGACACGTCGTTGAGCATCGGCCAGTGCTCGGGCAGGAACGGCGCGGGGTCGATGATCGCCCCGGTCCGCCGCTTGGGCACCAGGCCGAGCTTGGCCACCCCCGCCTGCTCCGCCACCACGTCGCCCCAGGCGCCGGCGGCATTGACCAGGATCGGCGCCTCGAACACCGCGCCGCCCGTCACCGCCACCTCCCACACGCCCCCCTTGCGCTCGATCCGCCCGGTGCGGCTGCGCAGGGCCAGCGTGCCCTCGTGCCGGCGCAGCAGCCGCAGGAAGCCCTGCAACAGCGCCGCGACATCCATGTCGAACGCATCCCGCTCGATCGCCGCGGAACTGGCGTACCCCTCGCGCAGCGCCGGCACCATCGCCCGCAGGTCGGGAATGGAAATCGGCTGCAATCCGATCCCCTGTTCCACCAGCCCACGCAGCTCCGCCTCCTGCTCCGGGGGTGCGAGGAACACCACCGGGCGCTGGGCGGCCAGCGGCGCGTCGGCGAACCCCTCCGGCGGATGTTCGAAGAAGTGGCGCGACATCCCCGTCAGCACCCGCACGTCCGGCGGGCCGTAGTTGAGGATCCAGATCGCCGCGGACCGGCCGGTGGTGTGATAGCCCGGCGCCTCCTCCGCCTCGATCAACGCCACCTTGTGATCGGGCGCCAGATTGGCCGCGGCGGAGGCCCCGGCCATGCCGGCGCCGATGACGATGACGTCGAAACGATGCGTGTCCATGGCCACACCATCCCTTGCCGCGCCGCAGCATGCAAGCTCCGAAGTGAGCGGAGGGAAGGAAGCAAGGAAGCGCTTCTTTTTTGCAAAAAAGAAGCAAAAAACTTTTGATTATTTGGAATGTACATGCGGCGGCGCCTCGGGAATGACCCAAGGAAAAAATCGGGGGCGGGCGGTTGGGGTTGCGGGAAAAGGGCGGATTCCGGGTGCGGGCGGGGCTCATCCCGACCACTCGTCGGCGCGCGGCACGGTGATCTTCCGGCGCTTGCCGGATGGGCCGAGAATTCGGGGGATGACGGCCCAGTTCACGGGCCGGGTGCGGATGATCCGGCGCCGCGCCTCCGGCTGGGCCGGTGCCCGCTTGCGGGGCCCGCGGGGGCCGCGCGTGCGGGGCCGGGCGGGCGCCTTGCGCGCTGCCGCCTCGACATATTCGACCTCCGGTTCCTCTGCCTCGGGCGGGGGCGGCACCACCAGCGTGCCGGCCTTCCAGCGCGCGAAGAGCTCATCGAAGGCCTTCAGGCCGGCCATCACTTCCTGGAGTTCCGCGGCCTGCCTTCGCCCGAGGAACAGCTTCGCCCACACCCCACCCAGCAGGGCAGAGAGCATCTGCACGAACCGGGTGATGGGGCTGGGCGGGGTCATCTGGTGGTCTCCTGTCAGTTTGTGAAATTGCTGATGTTCCGTTTCCCACACTCACCGACGGGTGGCAAGAGAAAAAACATACCCCGCAAAAATTTTTTTGGCGTGTGGCCCCCGCTTGCGTCCCGCGCGCCCAGAACTCCAAAAAATGACGAAAATTGAGCCTCTTACGCCACCATCCTCGTCGTGGACGGGCTTGACCCGTCCGTCCCGCCGCGACCCCTTGTCGCGGCAGAAGTGGGGTTCCGCCATGCGGCCTTTTCCCAAGACGGCAGTCATTCTTCGTGACCATCGATATGATACCAAAACCCGCGCTGAACCCCGCGGGGAAACCCATCCGTGCCCCTTCCCACCCATCTGCGGACCGCATCGACCGATCCCGGCCCCGCGCGCATCCGCATGGCCGCCATCTGCGCGGCCATCGCCGCTTCCGTCCTGATCGCCGGCATCGTCTGGCTGGGCGCGCCCGCCGTGCTCGACCCCGCCGCGCCGGACTTCTTCCCCCTGCCCGCCGGGTTCGCCCTGGTCTTCGCCGCCTTCGGCCTGCTGCATCTGGCGTGCGGGCTGCGCGACCTCGCGCGCCGCCGCAAGACCGGGCTGTCGCGCCTGGAGACCGGCGCGGCGCGGCTGGGCAAGCCCTTCGCCGGCCGCATCCACACGGCGCAGGACGTCGCTGCCACCGGGCCGTACCGTATCCGCCTGGCCTGCGAGCATCACACCGTGCCGGCCGACACGCAGGACGAGGGCAGCCGCCGGCAAATCGTGGTGCTGTGGCAGACATCGGCCACCGCCCCCGCCGCCACCCGCTCCGACGCGGGGATCCCTTTCGCCTTCGCCATCCCCGCCGACGGGCTGGCGAGCGACGCGCCTGGGCTCGCGAATGGCGACTTCATCGTCTGGCGCCTCACCATCGCCGCGCCCACCGCCGGCCTCGACTACGCCGCCGAGTTCATCGTGGAGATGGCGCCCGAGACCGGCGGGGAGGCCCCGCCCCGACCTGTCGCCGCCGCCTTCCAGGGCCTTGCGCGCCCGGAGCGGCCGGCGATGCGCTTCCTGCGCTTCGCCCTGCCCATCGCCGGCACGCTGATGATCGCCGGCGGCGGTTATGCCAGCGCCAACCAGTTCCTGCACGGCTGGCACGGCACGGCGCTCGGCGGAACCATCCTCTCCTTCACCCGGCCGCGCGCCGAGATCGCGCTGGATGGCGGCGGGACAGTGTCGGTGACCGGCCTGTCCAGCCACACCCAATTTCAGCCCGGCCAGCGCGTGACGGTGACCTGCCGGGTGGAGGACGGCGCCTATGCCGGCTGCCGGATGGACACCGGCGCCGACCGCTGGATCGACCCGCTGGCCACCCTGGCGATCGGGCTGGTCCTCGCGGCGGTCGGCGCGGCCCTATGGCTGCGAAGGCGTCCGGCGATGGATGGCGGGTAATGCCGGCGCGCTACGACGCGAGCCCTTTCCTCTCGGCGACACCGCCAGCCCGAGGAACACCATGACGGCCTGGTTGAGCCGTACCAAATCCTCGTCATCCAGCCGCCCGATCCGTTCGCCGATCTTGGATTTCGGCACGGTCGTGATCTTGTCCACCATGAGCCGGGAGGGAGCGCGCAAACCATTGCGCGCGTTCGGGTCCACCAACAGACGGAACAAGGGCGCCTCGGTCGGGTCCGTGGTGAAGGCGCAGATGGTGATGGAGTCCGAGGCGTCGAAGGCGTCGTCCTGCACGATGACGACGGGGCGCGGCTTGCCTGCATAATCCTTGCCGCCGGAGACGGTCCAGATGTCTCCCCGCCTCATTCAGCATCCCAGACGGAGGCGGCGTCGATGAAGGCCTGATCCTCCACCCCCTTAGCGCTCGCGGCAACCGCCGCCGACTGCCGGTGCGCCTCCGCCCGGAAGGATGACGCGCGCACATCCGGCACCCAAATCTGGATCGGCCGCAGACCTTGCGCCCGCAACCGGTCGCGGTGCTCCTGCACCTTTACCCTGGTGGGCTTCGCGCCTCTCCCCTGCGCCATGACCTGATCCATTGAATGAGTTACATGTAACTCCTCCAGGATCGTGCGGCAAGAGGGCCGATTCGATTTGATGGCGCATTCGGCAGCACCGCGGCGGGGTGCTAATGAGGCCGCATTGACACGACCATGCATTGGGGCAGCGCCACTCGCTGCTGTAGCATAATGCGAGATAGTTGTTGGTCTGTTATCATATTGAACTGTGATGTATTGAAGATGTTTGGGTTTGTCGCAATCGCACTGGCCGATGTTTCAGGGTCCGGATACACTTAGCCGCATGATTGTCGACATTCCGAGTTCCGCCGACTTTCAAGCTGCGGGCATCAATCAGATCTATCTCGCCTGGCAAATAGCGATGCAGGCGCTTCTGGATCTTGAAAGAGCAATTGAGTACGGCGCAGACGATGACGCCGAAACCAAAACTATATATTGGAAGCGATCCCAGCCGGCACTCGCCAACGCCTACAGCTTAATCCAGCAAGGAATGGAGTTAGCTCTCAAGGGTCGAATTGCAGCTGTGTCGCCGCTGCTGTTGATCGGTAATCCCGGCGATTGGCCGGGCCGCGCAGCCACAAGTGAGGTCTCTTTCGGCGAGTTTCGCACGCTTGATGCAGCGGACCTTGTCAAGGTTCACGACAGTATAGCTGCCCCTCGCTTCGACGAGAATTTCAAAGTGTTCTGGGAAGGCGTGCGCCGTGAGCGCAATAAGATTATGCATTCCGCCACGTCAAAGACTTTTGATCCCGCGGACGTTGTCCACGCAATCCTAACCGCAGTGGAAGTCTTGTTTTCTGAAAAGCCATGGTCTCTATGGCTCCTCGAAATGGAGAAAGAAGGCCGTCTCGCTGCGCTTGGCTTCAACGACGACGTGCAAAACGACGTAATGTGGCAAGTAGAAGCTGCGCTTAAACATCTCTCTTCAGCCGATGGCAGGCGTTATTTCGGGTTCGATGCGAAGCGCCGTGCCTACATTTGCCCGCATTGCTACTATGCTGCAAACAGAGATTGGCAGGAGGACTGGCCGCATCTGGCTCAACTTACAACGAAGGCTCGAGGTGCAACCCAGCTCTCCTGCACCGTGTGTAAGACCGTAACCGAGGTACTACGCACCCCCTGCGATGAATCCGACTGCAAAGGTAACGTGATCGCTGAGGGTATTTGCCTCACCTGTTCGAGAAAATCGACATCCACCACCAGGATGAGAGAGCGATGAGGTAAAGGTTGGCGAGTTATTGGGGGGGGGGGACACGATCGTATCGTGTAGCGATGCCACGAAGCTGGTTGAGCTTGAGATGGTGGGTTCGATGCGGTTCCTCAGCTTGTATTTGATCGAATCGAGAATCGCGTCGGCCAGACTACCGGTTAGCTACTTGTGGCCACGATTTAAATGATCAGTACCGCCAGCAGAAAGCGCCGAGATTGATTTGGTGCTGGTGGGGGAAGGTGATGGGGTTACCCTTCATCAATGCCTGAGCTTGGCGAAGGCGATCAGCGAGCCGGCCAAATTGGACCGAAGGCTGCCGGTGGCACGGCGCGTCGTGGGTGGACGGGTTAAGCCCGTCCCTGACGATATCAAAATGATATGAACTCCCTTTCCATCTACCCTATTCGGCTGAAAAGGGCCGCTTTCCTGCCCCGACCTTGCACCCACAGGGCGCCGCGCGCAGGCGGGGTCAAGGCTCCTAAGCGAAGCGTGCCTTGACCCCGCCGCGCACGGCGCCACCCTCCAGGGAGGCGGGGCTAGTGCCCCAGCGAGCGGACGATCTCCTCCGTCATCTTCTTCGCGTCGCCGAACAGCATCATCGTGTTCGGGCGGAAGAACAGCTCGTTCTCCACGCCGGCGTAGCCGGAAGCCATAGAGCGTTTGACGAACAGCACGGTGGTGGCCTTGTCCACCTCCAGGATGGGCATGCCGTAGATCGCCGAGCTGGGGTCGTTCTTCGCCGCCGGGTTGGTCACGTCGTTGGCGCCGATCACGTAGACCACGTCCGCCGTGCTGAACTCGCTGTTGATCTCCTCGAGCTCGAACACCTCGTCATAGGGCACGTTGGCCTCGGCCAGCAGCACGTTCATGTGGCCGGGCATGCGGCCGGCCACGGGGTGGATGGCGTATTTCACCTCCACCCCCTCCTTCTTCAGGGAATCCGCCATTTCGCGCACGGCGTGCTGCGCCTGGGCCACGGCCATGCCGTAGCCGGGCACGATGATCACCTTGGACGCGTTCTGCATGATGAAGGCGGCATCCTCGGCCGCACCCGATTTCACCGTGCGATCCACAGCCGCCCCGGCCGGGCCGGCCGCCGCGCTGTCGGTGCCGAAGCCGCCCAGCAGCACGTTGATGATGCTGCGGTTCATGCCCTTGCACATGATGTAGGACAGGATCGCGCCCGAGGCGCCGACCAAGGCACCGGTGACGATCAGCGCGAGGTTCTGGATGGTGAAGCCGATGCCCGCCGCCGCCCAGCCGGAATAGCTGTTCAGCATGGACACCACCACGGGCATGTCGGCACCGCCGATGGGGATGATCAGCAGGAAGCCCAGCCCGACCGCGAGGATGGCGATCAGCCAGAACACCGGCTGGCTGCCGGTGGCCACGAACAGCACGATCAGCACCGCCAGCAGGATACCCAGGCCGAGATTGATCTGGTGCTGGTAGGGGAAGGTGATCGGGTTGCCCTTCATCAGCGCCTGAAGCTTGGCGAAGGCGATCAGCGAGCCGGAGAAGGTGATGGCGCCGATGGCCAGGCCCAGCGACATCTCCACCAGGCTCTGCGTATGCACGTTGCCCGCGGTGCCGATGCCGAAGGCTTCCGGCGCGTTCAGCGCGGCGGCGGCCACGAACACCGCGGCGAGGCCCACCAGCGAGTGGAACGCGGCGACCAGCTGGGGCAGTGCCGTCATCTGGATGCGCCGGGCCACCACCGTGCCGATGCCGCCGCCGATGACCACGGCGAGCACGATCAGCCCGATGCCCGCGGCGGACATGCCGTGATGCACCAGCGTCGCCAGCACGGCGATGGCCATGCCGGCCATGCCCATCTGGTTGCCGCGCTGCGACGTCTCCGGGTGCGACAGGCCGCGGAGCGCGAGGATGAACAGGACGGCCGCGATGAGATAGGCGACCGAGGTCAGGCTGGCGGACATCGGCGCGTTCCTACTTCGTCTTCTTCTTGAACATCGACAGCATGCGATGGGTCACCATGAACCCGCCGAAGATGTTCACGCTGGCCAGCAGCACCGCGATGAAGCCGAACGCCATCGCCCAGCCGGACAAGGCGAGCCCGGCGGCGAGCATGGCGCCCACCACGATCACCGAGGAAATCGCGTTGGTGACGCCCATCAGCGGCGAGTGCAGCGCCGGGGTGACGTTCCACACCACGTAATAGCCCACGAAGCAGGCCATCAGGAACACGGCGAACAGGAACACGAAGGGCTCGACCGCCTCGGCGACCGGCCCGGCGGCGTCGGCGAGATGGCGCAGGTCCAGCGCGAGCTGCGCGGCCTGGTCGGCCAGCATGGCGGGTGTGGTCATCGCTCTCTCCGGATCAGGCGGCCTGGGATGGCAGGAAGCGCGGGTGCACCACGGCCCCGCCGCGCGTCAGCATGGTGCCGGCGACGATGTCGTCGGTCTCCGGCAGCTTGGGGGCGGCGGCCGCCTTGTCCCAGAAGGTGGTGAGGAAGGTCAGCAGGTTGCGGGCATAGAGGCTGCTGGCGGCGACGGGAATGCGGCCGGCCCAGTTGCGCCAGCCCACCACGCGCACGCCGCCCGGCGTGACGATGCTCTGGCCCGGCTGGGTCAGCGCGCAGTTGCCGCCGCCGTCCGAGGCGAGATCGACCACCACGCTGCCGCGCTTCATGCTCTCCACCATCGGCGCCGTGACGATGATGGGCGCGCGGCCGCCCTGCACCAGCGCGGTGCAGATGACGATGTCGTTCTTGGCCACGGTCTGGGCCATCAGCTCGGCCTGCTTGGCGCGGAAGGCGTCGCTCATCTGGCGGGCATAGGCGCCGGTCTGGGCGGCGGTCTCCTCGTCCTCCACGCCGACGAAGCTGGCGCCGAGCGACTTGATCTCCTCCTTGGCCGCCGGGCGCACGTCCGTCGCCGAGACGATGGCGCCGAGGCGGCGGGCGGTGGCGATGGCCTGCAACCCGGCGACGCCGGCGCCGATGACGAAGACGCGGGCCGGCGGCACGGTGCCGGCGGCGGTCATCATCATGGGGAAGCCGCGCTCGAAGGTGGCGGCGGCCTCGATCACCGCGCGGTAGCCGGCGAGGTTGGCCTGGCTCGACAGCACGTCCATGGATTGGGCGCGGGTGATGCGCGGCAGCATCTCCATCGCCGCGACGTCGATGCCGGCCTGGGCGAAGCGCTCGGCCTTGGCGGTGTCGCCGGAGGCGCCGGAGATGCAGGCCAGCAGGGCGCCGCGCGGGATCAGGGCCAGAATGTCCGGCTCCGGCGCCTGCACGGCGAAGACGATGGCCGCGCCGGCCAGCGCCGAAGCGGCGTCGGGCGCGATCTCGGCCCCGGCGGCGGCGTAGTCGGCGTCGGCCACGGCGGAACTGAGCCCCGCGCCGGATTCCACCGCGACGGTGAGGCCCAGCCCGGCCAGCTTCTTCACGGTTTCCGCCGTCGCGGCCACCCGCGTCTCGAACGGGTCGCGCTCCCTCAATACCGCCAGACGCATCGACCGTCCTTTCCAGCCGCCAACGAAACGGCGCCCTTATGCGCGTGGCGTGGAACGGGATGCAAGGGGGCGCGCTACTCCGCCGCCACGCTGCGCGCGTAGCTGGAGCGGTCCTGGAGAATGGTGCCGCTGCCGCGATAGACGATCAGCGTGGCGATCAGCCCCATCAGCCCGGCGAAGTCGAGCCAGATGCCCGGCGCCGCCTGGTTGCCGGTGACGTGGATCAGCCAGGTGGAGATCAGCGGCGTGAAGCCGCCGAACAGCGCCGTGGCCAGCGAATAGGCCAGCGAGAAGCCGGCGGTGCGCACCGCGGCGGGGATGATCTCGGTCAGCGCCACCACCATCGCGCCGTTGTAGCTGCCATACAGGAAGGACAGCCACAGCAGGGCGATCAGCATGTTGCCGAAGCTCGGATGGCCGGTCAGCCACACCAGCACGGGGTAGGCGGTCAGCGCCGTCAGCAGCGAGAAGGTGAGCAGCACCGGCTTGCGGCCGATCCGGTCGGACACGGCACCCATCACCGGCAGCCAGAACAGGTTGGAGATGGCCACGCAGAAGGTGACGATCAGCGCGTCCGTCTCCGACAGCTTCAGCACGGTCTTGCCGAAGGTCGGCGTGTACACCGTGATGGCGTAGAACGAGACGGTGGTCATCACCACCAGCATCATGCCCAGCAGCACGATGCGCCAGTTCTGCGCCAGCGAGGCGAAGATCTGCGACGAGGTGGGGCGGTGCGGGCGGTTGAGGAATTCCTGCGTCTCCTCCAGCGAGCGGCGGATGACGAACAGGAACGGCACGATCATGCAGCCGATGAAGAAGGGGATGCGCCAGCCCCAGGACGAGATGGACTCGGGCGTCAGCATCCAGTTCAGCACGTAGCCGATCAGGGCGGCGAACATGATCGCCACCTGCTGGCTGCCGGACTGCCAGGAGACGTAGAACCCCTTGTGCCCCGGCGTGGCCATCTCCGAGAGATAGACGGACACGCCGCCCAGCTCCACGCCCGCCGAGAAGCCCTGCAGCAGCCGCCCGATCAGCACCAGCACCGGGGCCAGCGCGCCGATCGTGGCGTAGCCCGGCACGAAGGCGATCAGGATGGTGCCGAGCGCCATGATGGACAGCGTGACGATCAGCCCCTGCCGGCGGCCGATGCGATCGACATAGGCGCCGAGGAAGATGGCGCCGAGCGGGCGCATGAGGAATCCGGCGCCGAAGGTCATGAAGGTGAGCATCAGCGAGGCGAACTCGCTGCCCGTCGGGAAGAACGCCTTCGCGATATGCGTGGCGTAGAAGCCGAACAGGAAGAAATCGAACATTTCCAGGAAGTTGCCGCTGGTCACGCGGATGACCGTGCGCAGCTTGGATTCTCCCGCGGTGGCGCTCATGGCTTCCCTCCCGTTACGTGGCCAGCCGCCCCAGGATGGCCTGCGTGAAGTCCCGCGTCGAGGCCGTTCCGCCGAGGTCGCCGGTGCGCACCCGGTCCTGGTTCAGAACGGCATCGATGGCGGCCTCCAGCCGGGCGCGGAGCGGCGCGAGGCCGGCATGTTCCAGCATCAGCCCGGCGGCGAGCAGCAGCGAGGTGGGGTTGGCGATGCCCTTGCCGGCGATGTCCGGCGCGGAGCCGTGCACCGCCTCGAAGATCGCGGCCTTGGCGCCGATATTCGCACCGGGCGCCATGCCCAGGCCGCCGACCAGCCCGGCCGCCTGGTCGGAGAGGATGTCGCCGAACAGGTTGGTGGTGACGATCACGTCGAACTGCCAGGGGTTGAGCACCAGCTGCATGGCGCAAGCATCGACGATGCGGTCGTCCATCGCGACGCGGCCGGCGTATTTTTCGCCCACTTCGCGGGCGGTTTCCAGGAACACGCCGGTCAGCGCCTTCAGCACGTTGGCCTTGTGGACGATAGTGACCTTCCTGCGGCCGTTGCGCAGCGCGTAGTCGAAGGCGAATTCGGCGATGCGGCGGGCGCCGTCGCGGGTGTTGACGCCGGAGGAGATGGCGACGGCATGGGGGTCGTCGCCGACGGGGATGAAATGCTCGAAGGCGACGTAGAGGCCCTCGAGATTCTCGCGCACGATCACCAGGTCGATGTTCTCGTAGCGGCCGCCGGGCATCAGCGTGCGGGCGGGGCGGAGATTGGCGTAGAGCTGGAATTCCTCGCGCAGCCGCACGTTGACGGAGCGGAAGCCGCCGCCGACCGGGGTGGTCAGCGGGCCCTTCAGCGCGAGGCGGGTGCGGCGGATGCTCTCCAGCGTGGCCGCGGGCAGCGGGTCGCCGCCGGCGGCGATGGCGGCCATGCCGCCCTGTTGGACGTCCCAGGCGAAGGGCCGGCCCAGCGCGTCCAGCACCTCCACCACGGCGCCGCTCACTTCGGGGCCGATGCCGTCGCCTGGGATGAGGGTGGCGGGAATGGGCTCGGGCATCGGCGCACCTCGGCATAAGGAAGTGCCGAGAGTGGCAGGTTTTGCTGCGTTGCGGCAGAGGGGGGGGTCAGGGGGCCGGGCGCAGCATCCGGCCGGGCACCACGCCGTGCTTGCCGTTGGCGAGGCTGACGTCATAGGCCGGCTCCGGCCCGTTCGCGCCCTTATTCGGCCCTGGGGCGAGGCGGATGGCGTTCACCCGGGCGCGCACCCATTCGCTGCCGTAGCGCGCCTCCACGATCTGGCCGACCGAATAGGCGGCCTGGATGCCCGCGGCAGGCGGCGCGGCCGGGCGGGCGGCGCCGGCCTGCTTGATGCCGGGGCACAGCACCTCCCAGTTCTGCGCCAGGCCCAGCCCGTTCGCGGCGTTGCTGCGATCGACGATGCGGCCGCCGGCGTCGCGGAAGCGCACCCGCCCGGCGCCGATATCGCCGCCCGGCCAGACCCCGGCCAGGGTGTAGCGCTGCCCGTCCACCGCGGTGAGCTGGCCGGCGGGGCAGTTGGCGCTGGCGCGGTAGTCCTGCTTCGCCTCGGAGCTGTTGAGGTTCTGGCGCACGCAGCTGGCGTCGCCCGGCTGCCATTGCTCGCACCAGCCCTTCACCTCGGCCTGGGTGATGCGCGCGCGGGCCTGGGCATTGGCGGTGCCGGCGCCGGTGAGCTCGATGACGGTGGGCGACATGCATTTGGAGCAGACGGCCAGCCAGTCATGGGCCGGGGCCGCGAGGGCCGCGAACCCGGCCAGGCAAAGTCCTGCCGCGCCGGAAATGAGAAGGATGCGCAATGCCATGCTGAAATATCCTTGCCGTGCGAGCGAGCGTATCAGGCGGGGCGCAGGTGGCGTGTAGCGGAATGAAACGGGCAACTCCGCGCGAATCGACGACTCGAGTCGATTCGGGGCTTGACTTTGCGCGAGATCGGAACAAATCATGAACTATGTCGATGCCCCTCCCCACCTCTCCCCAGCCCTGGCGCGCGCCGGCCAGCCCCGGGCTGGAGGAGGTCGCCAATGCCGCCGTGGGTGACACTGCCGGCGCGCTGGCCTTCGCGCTGAGCCGCCTGGATGTCTCCGAAACACGACCCATCCTGCTGATTTCACATCATTTCAATACAAGCCAGCAGGGTGGCTGGCATGCGGCTGGGCTGGCCCGGCTGGGCATCGGCCGCGTGCATGGCGTCGCCACGTCCCGCGAGCAGGACACGCTGTGGGCAATGGAGGAGGTGCTGCGCTCCGGCGCGGCGGCCGCGGCGATCGGCTTCGTCGCCGCGCCCACCCTGCTGGCCACGCGGCGGCTGGATTTCGCGGCGCGCGAACGCGGCTGCCTCGCCGTGGTGCTGCGGCCGAGGCCCGATGCCGCGCTGAGCGCCGCGCGCCGGCGCTGGATCGCCGCCGGCCTGCCATCGGCACCGCACCCGGAGGATGCCCGGGCGCCCGGCGCGTTCCGCCTGCACCTCACCCTCACGCGCAGCCGCAGCGAGCCGCCGGCTTCGTGGACCGTGGAATGGGACGATGAAACGCATCATTTCCATCTGGCTGCCGGACTGGCCGATCACCGTGTGGTCGCGCCGGACCGGGTGCGCGCCGCCTGACACGCCCTTCGCCCTCGTCACCCGGGGGCCGCACGGGCTGGCGCTGAGCGCCGTCAACGAAGCGGCGCGGCGCGCGGGGGTGGCGGTGGGCCAGAAGCAGGCGGACGCGCAGGCCGCGCTCCCCGCCCTGCTCACCGAACCCGCCCGGCCCCGCGCCGACGCCGTGGCGCTGCGCCGCCTCGCGCTGTGGGCGGAGCGTTACAGCCCGATCGTCGCGGTGGACGAGACCCTGCCCGGCCGCGAGGGGTTGCTTCTCGACATGACCGGAGCCGCGCATCTGTTCGGCGGCGAGCGCGCGCTGCTGGATGGC
>CAMFLK010000038.1 GCA_945957135.1 uncultured Rhodospirillales bacterium | reverse complement strand
AGATAGGAGTCCGTCTCGTGGGCTCGGAGATGTGTATAAGAGACAGCCACCATCCCGCTCGCCCGGATGGGGCGGCCGGAGGAGATCGCGGAGGCCGTGCTGTTCCTCGTCTCGCCGCGCGCCACCTTCATCACCGGCGAGGTGATGCAGGTGAACGGCGGCGCGTATATGGCGTAGGAAACTCCGATGGCCGACAGCACCCCCCCGCCCTCGCTCGCCATCGCCGACGTTCACGTCTCGTATGGCGCCTTCCACGCCCTGCGCGGCATCGATCTCGCCGTGGCGCGCGGCGAGTTCGTCGCCCTGCTCGGCCCCTCCGGCTGCGGCAAGACCTCGCTGCTGCGCACCATCGCCGGCTTCGTGCAGCCCGACCGCGGCGCGGTGATGCTGAACGGGCGCGACGTCGCCGGCTTGCCACCGCGCCGGCGCAATATCGGCATCGTCTTCCAGTCCTACGCGCTGTTTCCGCATATGAGCGTGCTGGACAACGTTCTGTTCGGCCTGGAATGCCGCAAGGTGGCCAAGGCCGAG
Source organism: uncultured Rhodospirillales bacterium (assembly GCA_945957135.1). Classification (GTDB taxonomy): domain Bacteria; phylum Pseudomonadota; class Alphaproteobacteria; order Acetobacterales; family Acetobacteraceae; genus CAMFLK01. The sequence goes on along the minus strand of CAMFLK010000038.1, from coordinate 21,710 downwards.
GCCGCCGCGCGGGCGGAACGGGCGCTGGGCCTCACCGGCCTGTCCCACCTCGCCGACCGCCGCCCCCGCCAGCTCTCCGGCGGCCAGCAGCAGCGCGTGGCGCTGGCTCGCGCCATCGTCATCGAGCCGGACCTGCTGCTGCTCGACGAGCCGCTCGGCGCGCTGGACAAGCAGTTGCGCGTGCAGATGCAGACCGAGCTGAAATCCCTGCAACGCCGCCTCGGCGTCACCGCCGTGTTCGTCACCCACGACCAGGAGGAGGCGATGTCGATGGCCGACCGCATCGTGGTGATGCGCGACGGCGCCATCGCCCAGCTCGACACGCCCGAGGCGCTGTTCGCCGCCCCCAATACCGCCTGGGTGTGCGAGTTCATCGGCGCCGGCAACCTGCTGCGCGGCCCGCTCGCCAGCGAGGGCGGGCTGCGCCGCCTCGCCTTGCCCCCGGGTTCCGACATCGCGGTGCCAGCCAACGACGATGCCGATGCCACGGTGCTGCAGGTGCCGTTCGACAAGCTGCGCCCGCGCGTCGCCGGCCCCGGCGAGGGGCTGGAAGTCACCGGCCGCCGCTTCCTCGGCGCCACGGTGGAGCTTCAGCTGGCCTCGGAGTTCGGCACCATCCGCGCCCATCTGCCGCCGGCCGAGGCGCATGGATTTCCGTTCGGCGGCCGCGCCCATGTCTCCGCCAGCCCCGATCATTGCCGGCTGCTGCCCGACCGATGAGCACGCGCCATCGCCGCGCCGAACTTCTGATCTACCTCGCCCCGGTCACGATCTTCTATATCGGCTTCCTCATCCTGCCCTATCTGATGGTGCTGCGGCTGAGCCTGTTCCGCTTCAGCTCCATGCGCCTCTACGTGCCGGAATTTACCCTGGCCAACTACGCGGCCGTCATCACCGATCCGTTCTATCTCGGGCTGATGGCGCGCACGGTCGGGCTCGGCCTGATCGTCACGCTGGTCTCGCTGCTGCTCGGCTATCCCCTGGCGCTGAAGATCGCGCGGGCGGGGCCGGCGATGAAAAGTGCCCTGATCGCCATCACCCTTTCGCCGCTGCTCATCAATCTCGTGGTGCGCACCTATGCCTGGCTGGTTCTGCTGGGCGATACCGGCGTGGTGAACACCTGGCTGCGCGGGCTCGGCCTGATCGGCGCGCCGCTGCCGCTGGGCGGCAATCTGTTCTCCGTGGTGATCGGCCTCGTGCATATCTGCCTGCCGCTGATGGCGCTCAGCCTGATCGGCGTGCTGGAACGCATCGACAATGCCTTGATCGACGCCGCCGACAGCCTCGGCGCCTCGCGCGGGCGCATCCTGTGGCGGGTGATCCTGCCGCTATCCCTGCCCGGCATCGGCGCGGGCTCGCTGCTCACCTTCAGCTTCGCCATCAGCGCTTTCGTCACCCCGGCGCTGCTGGGCGGCAACCGTGTCTCCACCATCGCCACGCTGATCTACGAGAAATTCACCTTCTCGGCGAACTGGCCGGTGGGCGCCACGCTGGTGGTGGTGCTGCTGGTGATCAACACCGCCGTGGTCGTGCTGCACGGCCGGTTGTTCAAGGAGGGATGATGCTCGACCGCGCGCTCAACCTTCTCGGCTGGCTGGTGGTGCTGTTCATCCTCGGCCCGCTCATCGTCATCATCGGCGGCTCGTTCACCACCACGCCCTACGTGGCCTTTCCGCCTGCCGGCTTCACCCTGCGCTGGTACGTGCAGCTGATGCATCGCGGCGATTTCCTGCATTCCTTCGTCATCAGCGTGGTGCTGGCGGTGGCGTGCAGCGCCGGCGCGATGGTGCTGGGCGTGGCGGCGGTGATCGGGCTGCATCGCCACGGCTTCACGGGAAAGCGCTTCTTCCGCGCCTTCCTGATGTCGCCGCTGGTGCTGCCCACCATCGTCACCGGCGTGGCGCTGCTGCAATTCTACTACCTGATCGACCTGGACGCGCCGATGACCGGGCTGCTGATCGGCCATGTGCTGATCACCATCCCCTATGTCGTGCGCACCGTCGGCGCCGGGCTGGTGCAGCTCGACCCCGCGATCGAGGAGGCCGCGGAAAGCCTCGGCGCCGGCGCGCTGCGCACGCTGCTGAAGGTCACGCTGCCGGCCATCGCGCCCTCGATCATGGCCGCGGTGATCTTCGTCTTCATCACCTCGTTCGACCAGGCGACGGTGTCGATCTTCCTCGCCGGGCCGGACGTGATGCCCCTGCCGGTGCGCATCTACAACTACATCGACTTCGCGGTGGACCCGATGGTCGCCGCCGTCTCCACCCTGCTGATCCTGTTCGCCTTCGGCATCATCGCCCTGCTGCAGAAACTGCTCGGGCTGAACAAGGCGATGGGGGTTGGAGCGTGATGACATCGCTCTTTTCGGCGATTCCGCCAGACGTCATCGCGCTCTATTCGACCGCCGGCTGCCGCCAGCAATGCAGCAGCGGCGCCACCTCGCCCATGAAATACTCCATCCCCGCCTGCATCGGATGGAAGCGCAGCATCACCAGCCCGACCCCCGCCTCGGCATAACGGTCGATCCGCGCGGCGACCAGGTCCGGCGTGCCGATCAGCCCCGCCCCCATCCCCTTCGCCGCGATCAGCGCGATGCGGTCGCGCTTGCCGTATTCCTCCAGCTCCGCCGCCTCCGCCTCGGCCTGCGCCTGGGTGGGCGCGCAGATCACATGCGCGCTGACGCCGAAGCGCAGCCACCGCTTGTGCCGCTCCGCCCGTGCGCGCATATCCGCCAGATCGCGTTCCATCACGGCGAAATTCTGCTCGTACTGGTGCCGGTCCGGCGCGATCTCGGCGAACCACCAGTCGCAATACTTGGCCGTGGTCTCGCGCCCCGCCTCCGCCCGGCTCGCGGCATATAACGGTGGCATGCGGGTGGGGCGCAGCCGCGTGTCCAGCCCCGGCAGCCGGTAGTACATGCCCGAGAAACGCGGCGCGTCCTTGCCCCACATCAGCCGCAGCACCTGCACGTATTCGTCCATCCGCTCGTAGCGCGCGACGGGATCCTCGAGCCAGGCGCCGTTGCCGAACATGTCCATCTCGGCCTGCCACCAGCCGTTCACCACGTTCATGCTGAACCGGCCGCGCGACATGCGGTCGAGCGTCGCCCCCATCTTGGCCGCGAATTGCGGCGGCACCAGGCCGGGATGGGCCGCGACCATGATCTCCATGCGCTCGGTGGCCCGGGCCAGCGCCGTGGCGAGCAGCCAGGATTCATGGTCCGGCCCCAGCAGCCGCTCCGCCACCAGCGTCACGTCGAAGCCCAGCCGTTCCGCCAGCTGGATGGTCTGCACCGCGAAATCGAGGCCGATATCCGGCTGCCCCACTCCAGGCCGCGTCGCCGCCGCCACCGCTTCCTCCAGCGGCGGTTCGGCGCGCACCACATGCGGGACCGGCGCCCAGACACCCAGCCGTATCATCCGATTTCTTTCGCCCAGCGCTCGAGAATCGCGTCACGCTGCGGCAGCAGTTGCTCCCAGGGCGGGTCGCGCAGGGCCGCCACCGTGGCCTCGCCGGTCACGTGCTTGGCGAGATCCTCGGGCGGGATCGCCACGGTGCGGTTGGCCGGGCTGTAGAACTCCTTCACGAAGGGCGTCTGGTAGTCCGCCGACAGGCTGAAATTCACCCAGGCCAGCGCGCCGTCCAGGTTCGCCGTGCCCTTGGGAATCTGCGTGCCCGTGCGCTGGGCGTACACGCCCTCCTTCGGCTTCACCCGCCCCACCGGGAATTTCATGTCGATCAGCTGCTGGCCGCGATGGCCGTAATACAGCGCCGCGTCGATCTCGCCCTGCTGGAACAGCGTCAGCCCCTGGCCGACATTGCGATACACCTTGAACTTGCCCAGCCGCCGGATCGCCGCGAAACCCGGATCGAGATTGGCGGCACTCCCCCCGTTCAGCAGCGCCGCGAGATACAGGAAGGTCATGCCGTAGGACTGTCCGATATACGGCACGCCCACGGTGATGCCCGGCTTCCACAAATCCTGCCAGCTGGTCGGCGGTTCGGGAAACGCCGCGGTGCGATAGACGAAATCGTATTCGTAGATTGTCACGCCATACACCGTGGTGCGCGGCGGCTTCATGCTGTCGTAGATCTGCGCGAGATTCGGCAGCTTCGCCGACTGGTCCGGCACCAGCAGCCCGCTGGTGCGCAACAGCGTCGCCGCGTCGTCGTTGACGATCAGCGTGTCCACCGGCGGCCGCCCGCGCGCCGCCACCAGGCGCGGCAGGATGGTGGTGTCATCGGCCACGTTCACCGTCACCGCGTAGGGATGCGCCGCCTCGAATTTCGGCACCACCTGCTCGCGCAGCACCTTCTCGTACACCCCGCCGTAGGACATCACGGTGAGCGGCGTGCGGCCCTGCGCGATCGCCGGCCGCGCGAGGGCCGCGAGCGCGCCCCCGGCCAGCGCCGCCCGGCGGGTGAGGCAACGGCCCAGCGTCATCGTCGGTCTCCTTCGCGGCTTGCCCGAAAATCTCGCGATGCCCAGCGGGTCTTGTCAAGATTGGGGATGGCGGCCTCTTGTATAGTTGTACCATACTAAGGACAGATACGCGGCGGAGGAAGCGGTGACGGACCTCGCGATGCTCACGGCGACCAGCCTGCTGGAGCTCTACCGCCGCCGGACCATCTCGCCCGTGGAGGCCACGCGCGCCGCCCTCGCCCGCATCGACGCCCGCAACCCCCCGCTCAACGCCTTCCGCCTGGTCGATCCCGATTTCGCCTTGGCGTCGGCTCGCGAGTCCGAGGCTCGCTGGATGCGCGGCGAACCGGTCGGCCTGCTCGACGGCGTGCCCAGCACCATCAAGGACCAGTGGCTGTCCAAGGGCTGGTCGGCGCTGAAAGGCTCGCGCACGGTCACCGACCACGCCCCGGCCACCGAGGATTCCCCCGCCATCGCCCGCATGCGCGAGCAGGGGGCGGTGTTCCTGGGCAAGACCACGATGTGCGAGTTCGGCTGGAAGGGCGTGTGCGACAGCCCGCTCACCGGCATCAGCCGCAACCCGTGGAATCCCGAGAATACCTGCGGCGGCAGCAGCGGCGGCGCCGGCATCGCCGCCGCGCTGGGCATGGGCGCGCTGCATATCGGCTCGGACGGCGCCGGCTCCATCCGCATCCCCGCCGCGTTCTGCGGCGTCTATGGCTTCAAGGCGACGTTCGGCCGCGTGCCCACCTATCCCACCGGACGCATGCAGGGCATTTCCCATGTCGGCCCGCTGGTGCGCAGCGTCGCCGACGCGGCGCTGATGCTCACCGTCATCAGCCAGCCGGACGACCGCGACTGGCAATCCCTGCCGCCCTGCGGACGCGACTACCGCATCGGCCTCGATGACGGCATCGCCGGAATGCGCATCGCCTACAGCCGCACCCTGGGCTACGCCGAAGTCGATGCCGAGGTGCTCGCCCGCGTCGATGAAGCGGTGGACGCGCTGCGCGATCTCGGCGCCACGATCATCGAGCACGACCCCGGCTTCCCCGAACCCCGCGCCGCATTCGACGTGATGTGGGGCGCCAATCTCGCCGGCGCCCTCGGCGCCATTCCCGAGGCGATGCACGCGGAGATGGACCCCGGCTATGTCGCCGCCGCCATCGCCGGCCGCCGATACTCCGCCGAAGACCTGCAAGTTTCCTTCATGCGGCGCGCCGCCCTCGCGCGGCACATGAACGCCTTCTACCGCGAATGGGACCTGCTCATCACCCCCACCCTCGCCCTGGCCGCCGTGCCCGCCGGCATGGATTTCCCGCCGGATCGCGGCATGTCCTCCTGGTTCGACTGGAATCCCTTCACCTACCCGTTCAACTTCACCCAGGCCCCCGCCGCCAGCGTGCCCTGCGGCTTCACCCCATCGGGCATGCCCGTGGGCATGCAGATCACCGGCCCGCGCTTCGCCGACCACCGCGTGCTGCGCGCCAGCCGCGCCTACGAATCCCTCCACCCGTTCAGGATGCCGTCATGACCCGCATGCTCGCCCGGCTCCTCCTGCTCGCCGCCCTGTTCACCGGCACGGCACGCGCCGAGACCACACTGCGCGTCGCCGCCTCCGAAGACCTCCGCGCCGTCGATCCCACCTGGACCACGGCGGACGCCACGCAGAACTTCGCCTATCTCGTCTATGAAACCCTGTTCAGCCTCGACAGCCGGTTCGAACCGCGGCCGCAGATGGTGGAGAGCTTCACGGTCAGCCCCGACGGCCTGGCCTACGACTTCACCCTGCGCCCCGGCCTCGCCTTCCACGACGGCGCGCCGGTCACCAGCACGGATGTCGTCGCCTCGCTGAAGCGCTGGTCCGCCCGCGCGGTGGACGGGCGCATCTTCGCCGCCCGGCTCGCCTCCATGGAGGTGGTGGACCCGCGCCGCTTCGCCATCCGCCTCAAGCAGCCCTTCTCCATGCTGCTCGCCAGCCTCGCCAACCCCGCCTCCACCATTCCCGTCATCATGCGCGCGGCGGACGCGGCGACCGATATCGGCCAGCCCGTGCGCACCACCATCGGCTCCGGCCCCTTCGTGTTCGAGCCGGAGAAATGGGTCGCCGGCAGTTCCTGGCGCTTCCACCGCAACGCCGCCTACATCCCCCGCAGCGAACCTCCCGACGGCATGGCCGGCGGCCACGTGGCGAAGCTCGACACCGTCGAATACAGCTACATCCCCGACCCCACCACCGCGCTGAACGCGCTGCGCACCGGGCAGATCGACATCCAGCAGGTGGTGCCCTACGACCTCGTGCCCCTGCTGCGCCAGGACCCCGCCATCACCGTGCAGGTGGAGGACCCGTTCGGCTTCCAGGCCCTCATCCGCCCCAACAGCCTCGTTCCCCCCTTCAACAATCCGAAGGCGCGCGAGGCGCTGCTGTATCTCGCCGACCCCGCCGACTACCTCACCGCCATGACCGGCGGCGACCCGGCGATGCGGAAACCCTGCCTGTCCCCCTTCATGTGCGCGCCCAACCTGCCCGCCCCGCGCGGCGCCATGCGCCACGACATCGCCCGCGCCAAAGCGCTGCTGCAGGAAGCCGGCTATCACGGCGAGACCGTGGTGGTGCTGGCCGCCACCGACTTGCCGGAGCTGTTCCAGTTCTCCACCGTGCTCAGCCAGCGCCTGACCGAGGCCGGCGTGAAGGTGGACCAGCAGAACATGGATTTCGCCACCATCGCCACGCGGCGCGGCAACATGGAAGACCCCGCCACCAGCCGCGGCGGCTGGTCGCTGTTCACCACCTGGCGCCCGCGGCTGACGGCGAGCGGGCCGATCATCAACAGCTTCCTCTCCACCTCCTGCGACCGGAAGAACTTCTACGGCTGGCCCTGCGACGAGGCGCTGGAGAAGCTCCGCCTGTCCTATCTCGACGCCACCTCGGCGGAGGGCCAGCGCGCGGTGCTCGACGCCATCGTGGACCGCTTCGATGCCGTTCTGCCCTACATCCCCGTGGGCAATTTCTCGCGTCCGATGGCGCTGCGCACCAGCGTCACCGGCCTGGTCTCCGCCCCCGTGCTGGTGCTGTGGAACGCGGAGAAGAAATGATATCGACGGAGCGAAGCGATGCCTCTTTCATCGCGAAGGGCCGTCGGTATCGCGCGCCGGGTTGGCCGGCGGCGGCGCGCGAAACAAAGACTCATATCACCGGTCATTCTTCATGACCGGTGATATGACCCTCCCCATCCCCCGCCGCGGCTTCATCGACGTGGCCGGCGGCCAGGTGCACTACCGCGAGGCCGGCGCCGGCGGCCCCGTGCCGCTGGTGCTGTTCCACCCCTCCCCCGGCTCCGGCAAGATGCTCACGCCGCTGCTGCGTGAAATGGCGCGCACCCGCCGCACCCTGGCGCTGGACACGCGCGGCAACGGCGATTCCACCCCGCTCGCCCTGCCCGACCCCGCGATCGCCGATTTCGCCGCCGCCGCGCTGGAAGCCCTCGCGGCACTGGGCATCGGGCACTTCGACCTGTTCGGCACCCATACCGGCGCCTCCATCGCCATGGAGGCGGCGATCCAGGCGCCCGGCCGCGTGCGCCGGCTGATCATCGACAGCATGGGGCTGTGGGATGCGCGCAAGCAGGCCGACTACATCGCCCACAACTCGCCGGAGATCGCGCCGGACCTGATGGGCAGCCAGTTCCTCTGGGCCTTCAACTACTGCCGCGACCAGTACCTGTTCTGGCCCTGGTACGAGCGCACCCGCGAAGCCCGCCGCGACAACGGCCTGCCCGCGCCGGAGGTGCTGCACGATTTCGTGGTGGAAGTGCTGAAAGCGCTGCCCAGCTACCACCTCTCCTACCGCGCCGCCGCCCGCCACCCCAAGCGCGACCGCCTGCCCCTGATCCGCGTGCCCACGCTCGCCACCTCCCATCCCGGCGACAGCCTGATCCGCTATCTCGACGAGGTCGCCGCCCTCATCCCCGGCGCGGGCAAGGCCATCGCCGCGGACCCGGAAACGCCGGAGGGGGCCGCCATCGCCGCCCCCTGCTACAGCGCGTTTCTCGATCTCGCCGCCGGCTGATCCGCCGGAACGCCGCCGCCCAGGGCGGCCGTCAACTCCCGTGCCGCGGCGATCACGGCGCGACGGATCTCCCTGATGCGCCAGGCGGGTTCGGCGGCCAGGAACGGCACGCTGACCACGGCCGGGCACCCGCCGGTGGCGTCCATGACCGGCGCGGCGATGGCGCAGATGCCCTCGGCGAATTCCCCGCGATCCTCGGCGACGCCCTCGGCGCGGATGTGCGCCAGCTCCGCCAGCAGCAGCGCGCGATCGGAGATCGTCTGGCGCGTCAGCCGCGCGAGCCGCCGGGGCAGCGCGTCCGTGGCATGGGCCAGCAGCATCTTGCTGGCGGCGCCAGCATGCAGCGGAAAACGCCGCCCGACCTGGACGTTCAGCCCGTAGCCGCGCGGGCTGGGCGCCACCGCCACCACCAACGCCTCGTCACCATCGCGCACCGAGAGTTTCGCGGCGTTGTCCACCGCGTCCGCCAGCCGCTCCAGAACCGGCCGCGCCAGCGTCGGCAGGTCCGGCCCGGCCGGCACCGCGCGCGCCATGCGCAGCAGCCACGGGCCCAGCCCGTAGCTGCCATCGGCATCGCGCGTCACCACGCCGCGCGCCTGGAGCGAGTTCAACAGGCGATAGACGGTGCTGCGGGGAATGCGCAGCCGGGCGGACAGGTCGCTGATCGGCGCGCGGCCACTGGCGGCGATGGCCTCAATCACGTCGATGCCGCGGTCGATGGCGGGGATCTGGTGGGATGGGGACATGCGGCAGGTAACGGCCTTGACAGTGGGCGCACGAAATGCGTGGATCGGATCGTATATGAACACGCCGTTCATATTTGAACAAGCCCTGCCCAGATGGGGCGATCACGCCACGGAGGACAACGCCCATGATCGCGCGCCGCAGGTTCCTGCTCGCCTCCGCCGCCCTCGCCGCGCCGGCCATCGCGCGCGCCCAGTCGCGCACGCTCGCCTGGGTCACCCATCCCGCCATCCTCGCCGCCACCGGCGACGGCGAATTGCTGCGCCGCTTCAAGGATCAGACCGGCATCACCGTCGAAGCCGTCACCTTCCCCACCGAGGCGCTCGGCGCGCGCATCCAGCAGGAGCTGATCGCCCGCAGCCGCGCCTTCGACGTGATGAGCATGGCCGATTCCTTCTGGACCACGAGCCTGTCCCGCTTCTGCGAGAAGCTCGATCCGTGGATCGCCAAGGAGCCGCCGCCCGGCGGCCTGGCCGATTTCTCGCCGGGCATGGTGCAGCAGTTCCGCATTCCGCAGACCCCGGACGGCGCGGTGATGGGGCTGCCGCAACGCGTGTCCGTCAGCCTGCTCTACGCCCGCACCGACCTGCTGAAAGCCGCCGGCATCGCCATGCCCGCCACGCTGGACGAATTCCTCGCCGCCGCCCGCGCCCTGACCCGCGACGGGGTGTTCGGCGCCGTCTATCAGGGGGGCGAGGGGCAGGTGGGCACGCTCGACTGGTATGAGTTCGCCTCCCCGCTGGGCACCGACCTGCTGGCGCCGCCGGACTGGAAGCGCGCCGCCTTCAACACGCCGGCGGGCGCGCGCGCCCTGGCCGCGCGGCGGCAGATGATCGCCGACGGCAGCGTGACGCCGAACGTGGTGAGCTACGGCTTCGACGACGCGATCAACGCCATCGCCCAGCAGAAGGCGGCGATGAGCGTGCTGTTCTCCGCCTACTGGCCGCGCTTCGAGGATGCCAAGACATCGCAGGTGGTGGGCCGGATCGGCTATGCGCCGGCGATGCGCGCGCCGGGCACGGAGCTGGCCTATCCCGCGCGCGGCTGGGGGCTGATGATCAACGGCGCCTCCGAGCGCAAGGAAATGGCCTGGCAGTTCATCCGCTTCCTGACCGACGCCCCCCAGCAGGCCTGGATGGCGATCAACCGGGGCAATCCCGCCAGCCGGCTGAGCGTCGTGCGATCGCCGGAATTCGCCGCCGCCGTGCCCATCGCCTCGGCGCTGGCGGCCGCCCTGCCCTATGCCAAGGTGATGCCCAACGCCCCCCAGCTTCCGCGCGTGTACGATGCGGTCAGCGCCCAGTTGCAGGCGGCGCTGGCCGGCCGCGCCGCCCCCGCGGCGGCGCTGGCCCAGGCGGAGGCGGATGTGAACAAGTTGCTGGCGTGACCGCCGCCTGGCGCCGGCGGCATGGCCGGCGGCTGGCTCCCTATCTGCTGGTGGCGCCGGCGGTGCTGGTGCTGGCCGCCACCGTGCTGGGGCCGATCCTGTTCAACCTGTATGCCAGCCTCCACCGCTGGAACCTGATCGATTCCGACCTGCCTCAGGCCTTCGTCGGGCTCGCCGGCTACGGTGAGGCAATCGTCGAGGGCGGCTTCCTCCACGCGCTGGGCGTGACGATGATCTTCACGCTCGGCGCGGTGGCGGCGGAATTCGTGCTCGGCCTGGCGCTGGCCCTGCTGGTCAACGAGGACATCGCCGCCCGCCGCCTGCTGCGCACGCTGCTGGTGGCGCCGATGCTGGCCACGCCGCTGGTGGTGGCGCTGGTGTTCCGCCTGATGTGGCATGGCGAATTCGGCATCTTCAACTATCTGCTGTCGCTGGCCGGCTTCGCGCCGGTGCCCTGGCTGGCCCAGCCGGCGACGGCGCTGTTCGCCGTGCTGGTCACGGAGGTCTGGCACAACACGGCATTCGTCTTTCTCGTGCTGCTCGGGGGCTTGCAGGTGCTGCCGCGCGAGCCGTTCGAGGCTGCGATGGTGGAAGGCGCGAGCTGGTTGCAACGGCTGCGCTTCGTCGCCCTGCCGCTGCTGCGCCCGGCGATCCTGGTGGCGCTGCTGTTCCGGGTCGTCTTCGCCATCCGCCTGTTCGACGAGATCTGGGTGATGACGCGCGGCGGCCCGGGCCGGGCCACCGAAACGATTTCGCTGCTGATCTACAAGGCGGCGTTCGAGAGTTTCGACGTGGCGCGGGCCGGCGTGCTGTCCGTGCTGCTGCTGCTGATCGCCGCCGCGCTGGCGGCGGTGCTGATCCGCACGCTCTACCGGCCGGAGGTGCCATGAAGTCCACGAGGCTGCGCGCCGTGCTGACCGTGATCGCCGCCGCCGCGGCGGCGGTCACGCTGTTTCCCATCACCTGGATGCTGCTGATCTCGTTGCGCACCCAGCGCGACGCGCTGGCCATGCCGCCGCGGCTGCTGGCGTGGCCGGTGCTCGATGCCTACCGGGGTATCTGGGACATGACCGGTTTCGCCACCGGTCTGGTCAACAGCCTGGTGATCAGCTTCGCCACGCTGGCGGTGTGCCTGGTCCTGGCGCTGCTTGCCGCCTACGCGATCGCCCGCTTCACCTTCCGCGGCAGCCGGGCGGTGCTGTTCGCCATGCTGCTCAGCCGGCTGTTCCCGCCGGTGGCGCTGGTCACGCCGTTCTTTCTCGGCGCGCAATGGGCGGGGCTGCAGGAAACGCGCGCCATCCTGGTGCTGGCCTATGTCGCGCTCAACCTGCCGCTCGCGGTGTGGATGCTGAAGGGATACGTGGACGCGGTGCCGGAGGAGCTGGAACAGTGCGCGATGATCGACGGCGCCTCGCGCTTCCAGGCGGCGTGGCGCGTCACCCTGCCGCTGATGGCGCCGGGGCTCGCCGCGACGGGGGTGCTGGTGTTCATCGGCGCCTGGAACGAGTTCCTGTTCGCGCTGACCCTCACCAGCCGCGCGGCGCGGCCGCTGCCCACGGTGATCGCGGAATTCGTCGGCGACACCGGCATCGCCTGGCCGCAGGTGATGGCCGCCTCCACCGTGGCGCTCGCCCCGGTGCTGATCGCCACCTTCGCGCTGCAACGCCATATCGCGTCCGGCATGACCGCCGGCGCCGTCAAGGGATGAAGGAGACCCGCATGAATCCGTCAGAGTCCGGTGCCGGCGCATTGCAGCGCGAGGCCGCGATGATGCGCCTGGAAGCCCTGATCCACGAGCGCGAGGCGGTGCCCGATGTGGTGCTGGCGATCCCCGAGCCCGAGCTGATCGCCCGCTACGAGACGCTGTACACCGGCGCGGTGAGCGACGTGCTGCGCGAGCACTGCCTGATGGACCAGACCCTGCCCGCCACGCTGCTGCCGTTGCGCCCGGAGCGCTGCGTGGCCGGCGTGGCCTTCACCGTGAAGAGCGCGCCCAACACGCGCATCACCGGCGAGCTGACCTTCCGCGCGGAAATGCTGGAGGCGATGCACGGCGATTCCGTGGTGGTGTGGGACACCTCGGGCGACTGCGAATCCACCGCCTGGGGCGGGGTGATGACGGCCACCGCCGCGGCGCGCGGGGTGCGCGGCGCGGTGATCGATGGCGGCATCCGCGACACGCACCAGATCCTCGCGAAGGACTTCCCGGTCTATTACCGCTACCGCAGCCCCAATGGCAGCCTGGGCCGCTGCCTGATCTCGCACTACCAGGCGCCGGTGCGCATCGGCACCACGCTGGTGCGGCCCGGCGATATCGTGCTGGGCGACATCGACGGGGTGGTGGTGGTGCCGCGCGCGCTGGCGGTGGCGGTACTGGTCCGGGCGGAGGAGATCCTGGGCAATGAACGGCGCATCTTCTCCTGGGTGGCCGAGGGCGCGAGCGTGAAGGACATCACCGGACGCGGCGGGTATTTCTGATGCGCTTGGCGATGATGCTGCCGCCGCGCCCCGACCGCCGCTGGGCGGTGGCGCGGCAGATGGGCGTGGAGGCGGCGGTCGCCAAGCTGGCGCCGGAGCTGACGGACGACGCGCCACCCTGGGATTTCGAGGCGATGCGCCGCGGCGTCGAACGCTATCGCGCGGGCGGGTTCACGGTGGTGGGGCTGGAGGGCGACCAGTTCGACATGGACCGCATCAAGCGCGGCCTGCCGGGGCGCGAGGAGGACCTGGCGCGCTATCGCCAGATGCTCGCCAATATGGGCCGGCTGGGGATTCCGCTGATCTGCTACAATTTCATGGCGGTGCTGGGCTGGTACCGCACCCGCACCGCCGTGCCCGGGCGCGGCGGCGCGCATGTCAGCGCCTTCGACATCGCCGAGGCCGAGGCCCAGGGCGTGGCCGGGGAGGTGAAGGCGGAGCAGCTGTGGGACGCGTATCGGCATTTCCTGGCTTCGGTGCTGCCGGCGGCCGAGCAGGCCGGGGTGCGGCTGGCGCTGCACCCCGACGATCCCCCCATCCCCAGCCTGCGCGGCATCGGCCGCATCTTCTGCGACCTCGCGGGCATCGAACGCGCGCTGGCGCTGAGCGAGAGTTCCAGCCACGCGCTGACGTTCTGCCAGGCGAACTACCGGCTGATGGGCGAGGACATCCCGGCCGTGGCGCGCCGGCTCGCCCCGCGCATCGCCTTCATCCATGTGCGCGACGTCGCGGGCACGCCGGGACATTTCACCGAGACCTTCCCGGAAGCCGGCATGACCGACATGGCCGCCGCCTTCCGCGCCTATCGCGACATCGGCTTCACCGGCCCCATCCGCCCGGACCACGCGCCGGCGATGGAGGGCGATCCGGTCCATGGCGGGGCCGGCGGCGGCATCTCCGTGGGCTATGAGGCGAACGGAATGATCTTCACCGTCGGCTACATGAAGGGGCTGGCCCAGGCGGCGGGCATCCGGCTGGCCTGATCCTTTCGTTTCGCGCGGCGCGGCCGACCCGGCGAATGGGCGCGCCCGAACGAGGCGGGCCTGGAAAAACATGTTTCCCCACGGAGGCGGGAAAAAGATTAAAAAAATCTTTGAGAGGTGCTTTTTTCACTTGCCATCCATCGATGGATGGGGAAAATGCGCAGACGGACGATCTAACCTCACCCCTTCAGGAGATTTTTTATGACCCGCCCCAGCCCCTTCACCCAGATCGTGCAGATGCTCTCTGCCCTGCTGGGCGGGGTATGGGGGCGGTTGTTCCTCAGCCGCAAAGAAAAGGCTGAGGCGACGTTCATGATGGAGACCATGCGGGCCTTCGATGAACTGCTCGCCCAGTGGCGCGCCGGCACCCTGGTGCCGGAGGTAGAGGTGGAGGTGGAGACGCCGGTCCGTGTCCGGACCCGTTCTGCCTGTCCCCGCACGCGCTCCGCGTCTCCCCGTGGTTCGCGGCCGGCCAAGCCTGAGGCAAGGCGGAGGATCATCCGCACGAGGCCGGTGAACTGGGCGGTCATTCCCCGACGGATCGGGCCAGGTTCCAAACGGCGGAAGGTCACCGTGCCAAGAGCGGACGAATGGTCGGGATGACGGCCCGGCCCGCATCCGTTTCGCGCCTTTTCGTCAACTCCAACCGGCTATCCCGAAATTTTTTTACCTTGGGTCATTCCCGAGGCGATGGCGCGTGTACGCCGCCGCCCTTCTTCCGAAAACCTTTCACCCCACCCTCCCCCGCCGTGCCCACGCGATTTCGCGGGCGAGTTTCTGGCGCATGGCAGTGGCGAAGCCTTGGTAGTCCTGGCATGGCAGGGCGAAGGCGCCGGGGCCGCCGATCACCTCGCTTCGGTAGGTTTCCAGCAGGTCGGGTTCCTCGTGCAGCACGCACAGGCCGTTGATGGTGACGCCCGCGTCGGCGAGGCGGTCGCGGACCGGGGCCGGGGGGATGCCGTCGTTGGAGCGGCCGTCGCCGACCATGTCGATCACCTCGCGGGTGGCGCGGGCCGGGGCCAGGGTGAGCAGGCGTTCGGCGGCGGCCAGCGCCTCGCCGATGGCGGTGGTGCCGGCGCGGACGATGCGGGGGACGTTCTCGATCTGGGTCGCGGCGTCTTCCAGGCTGACCTGGTCGGCGATGCGGGTCCAGTCGAGCAGGACGTCCTGGGCGCCGGCGCCGGACCACAGCAGCAGGGCGAGCAGGCTGGCGCCGGCCGGGCCGCCGGTGAGGCCGGCGGCGACTTCGGGGTCGCGCAGCCCGGCGGCGCAGCCGCTGGCCATCAGGCCGAATTCCTCCAGGCTGACGCTCGCCGAGCAGTCGAGCGCCAGGATCAGGGCGAGGTCCACGTCGTCCATGGAGTGGGGCATCGGTCGGGGGTAGCGGGGTTGAGCGGCGCGGGCAACCGGCCCATCCTCGCTTCATCGGGGAGGAATTCGATGCCGGATACGCATTCATCGGCGGCGACGGAGACGGCGCTGCCACTGGCCGGTCTCGTGGTGCTCGACCTCACCCTGGCGCGGGCGGGGCCGACCTGCGTGCGGCATCTGGCGGATTGGGGGGCGGACGTGATCCGCATCGAGCCGCCGGCCGATGGCGAAGGGCTGACGGGGTCGCGCGACGGGTTCGATTTCCAGAACCTGCACCGCAACAAGCGGGCGATGCACCTGAACCTGAAATCGCCGGAGGGGCATGCGGCGTTCATGCGGCTGGCGGCGAAGGCCGACGTGATCGTGGAGAACATGCGGGCCGAGGTGAAGCACCGGCTCGGCATCGCCTATGACGATGTGCGGGCGGTCAATCCGCGCATCATCTATGGCAGCATCAGCGGCTTCGGGCAGGACGGGCCGTACGGCAAGCGCGCGGGGGTGGACCAGATCGCCCAGGGGATGGGCGGGCTGATGTCGATCACCGGGCTGCCGGGCCAGGGGCCGGTGCGGGTGGGCATTCCGATCGACGACCTCACCGCCGGCAACCTGCTGGCCTTCGGCATCATGATGGCGCTGTTCCAGCGGGTGAGCACGGGGGTGGGGCGCTGGGTGCAGACCTCGCTGCTGGAGGCGCAGGTGTTCATGCTCGATTTCCAGGCCGCGCGCTGGCTGATGGCGGGCGAGGTGGCGGGCCAGGCGGGCAACGACCACCCGACCAGCATTCCGACGGGCGTGTTCCCGACCAGCGACGGGCATATCAACCTCGCCGCCTCCTCCGCCCGGCAGTGGGAGCGGTTGTGCGAGACGCTGGAGCGGCCGGACTGGGCGGCGCGGGCGGAGTGGCAGAGCGTGAAGGGGCGCAGCGACCATCGCGCGGAGATCAACGCCGCGATCGGCGAGATCACGAGCGCGAAGCCGGCGGCGCATTGGGTGGAGCTGTTCGAGGCGGCGGGCATTCCCTGCGGACCGATCAACACGATCGACCAGGTCTTCGCCGATCCGCAGGTGAAGCATCTGGGCATGGCGACGAAGGTGGTGCATCCCCGGCTGGGAGCGACGGAGGTGGTGGCCTCGCCGCTCAATCTCGTGGGCATTCCGCGTGGGGTGCGAAGTGCGACCGCCGATGCCGGGCAGCATACCGACGCGGTGCTGGCTTGGGTGGGCTACGGCGCGGCGGAGATCGCGGACATGCACCGGCGGGGCATCGTGTGATGGACGCCTATGCCGGGGGAAAGATGCTGGCGGAGGTGGAGGACGGGATCGGCCTCGTCACCTTCAACCAGCCCGAGAAGCGCAACGCCATGTCGGTGGACATGTGGAGCGGGCTGGGCGAGATCCTCGACCATTTCGCCGCCGATCCCGGCGTGCGCGTGGTGGTGATGACCGGGGCGGGCAGCAAGGCGTTCGTGTCCGGCGCCGATATCAGCCAGTTCGATCAGCGGCGGGCGGATGCCAATGCGCAGCTGGAATACGACCGGCTGACCAGCGCCGGGCGGGCCAAGCTGGCGGGTTTCGCCAAGCCGGTGATCGCGCGGATTCGCGGCTTCTGCCTAGGCGGGGGCCTGGGCATCGCCATGCAGGCCGACCTGCGCATCGCCGGGCACGATTCGGAATTCGGCATTCCCGCGGCGCGGCTGGGCATCGCCTACGGGTTCGACATGGTGCGCAAGCTGGTCTCGCTGGTGGGGCCGGCCCATGCGCGGATGCTGCTGATGAGCGGCCAGCGCATCGACGCGGAGGAAGCCGCGCGGATCGGGCTGATCAACCGGGTGGTGCGCGACGAGGATCTGACCGAGGTGGTGTACGACCTCGCCCGCACCCTGGCCGACAACGCGCCGCTGTCGCTGCGCGCGGCGAAGCTGGCGGTGAACGAGGCGGTGAAGGGCGATGCCGAGCGCGACGCGGCCGCCGTTCACGCGGCGGTGGCGGCGTGTTTCGACAGCGCGGATTATCGCGAGGGGCGCACCGCCTTCATGGAGAAGCGGGCGCCGCGCTTCATGGGCAGATAGCTAGACCAGGAAGATCGCCATCAGGATCAGCAGCACCGCGACCCCCACCGTGCTGATGGTGGTGGCGCTGGTGAAGCCGCTCCAGAACTGCATGCGGTCGGCCAGGAACGCTTCCTCGCTGACGGGCGGCAGGTCGGCGACGGGGGCGGGCGCGTGGGCCATGGCGGTGTCTCGATACGGTTTCGGGAAGTTTTAGGAGAGCGATCCGCCCTCAGGCAAGGGGTTGCGCAGGGCGGCGTCGGCCGGCGGCGCGGTGCCCGCCAGACCGGCGGCGAGGCGGGCCAGGGCGGCGGGGTAGATCGCATGTTCCTGGGCCAGCACGCGGGCGGCGAGCGTGTCGGCATCGTCGCCGGGCAGCACGGGCACGGCGGCCTGGGCGAGGATCGGCCCTTCGTCCATCACCTCGGTGACCAGGTGCACGGTGCAGCCGTGCAGCTTCACCCCGGCGGCCAGCGCCCGGGCATGGGTGTCCAGGCCGGGAAAGGCGGGCAGCAGGCTGGGATGCACGTTCAGCATCCGCCCGGCATAGCGGGTGACCAGGAAAGGGGTGAGCAGGCGCATGTAGCCGGCGAGGCAGACGATCTCCACCCCCGCCGCATCCAGCGCCGCCGCCATCGCGGCTTCGTGCGCGGCGCGGTCGCGGCCGAAGGGGCGGTGGGGAATGGCGTGGGTGGCGATGCCCGCGGCGGCGGCATGGGCGAGGCCGGCGGCGTCCGGCTGGTTGGACAGCACCAGCGCCACCTCGTACGGGCCGGAAGCGGCCACCAGCGCGGCCATGTTCGAGCCGCGGCCGCTGATCAGGATGCCGACGCGTTTCATATCGACGGCCACGAAGAATGGCCGACGATATGAGTCTTTGCTTGGCGCGCCGCCGCCCACCAACCCGGCGCGCGATACCGCCGCCGCTCAGCGATGGAAGAGTCATCGCTTCGCATCGCCGGTATCATCCCAGCCAACCGGGCGGCAGGTCGATGCGGATGCCCGCCTCCCCCTCGCCCGCCTCGATCCGGCCGATGGCGAACACCGTCTCGCCCTCCGCTTGCAGCAGCGCGGTCGCGGCTTCGGCATCCGTCACCACCACGGCCATGCCGATGCCGCAGTTGAACACCCGCAGCATCTCCTCCGCCGCCACGCCGCCGGCGCGGGCGAGCCAGGCGAAGACCGGGGGCAACGGCCATGCCGCGCCGTCGATCACCGCCATGGTGCCCGGCGGCAGCACGCGCGGCAGGTTGCCGGGCAGGCCGCCGCCGGTGATATGCGCCGCCGCCTTCAGCAGCCCGGCGCGATGCAGGGCGAGCAGGGAGCGGACATAGATGCGGGTCGGCGCCATCAGCGCCTCGGCCAGCGAACCGCCGCCGAACGGCGCGGGCGTGGCCCAGCCGGCATTGGTGCCGGCCACCACGCGGCGGACCAGCGAGAACCCGTTGGAATGCACCCCGCTGCTGGCGAGGCCGAGGATCGCGTCGCCCGGCGCCACGTCGCGCGGCAGCAGCCCGTCGCGTTCGGCGGCACCCACCGAGAAGCCGGCGAGGTCGTAGTCGCCATCGGCATACATGCCCGGCATTTCCGCCGTCTCGCCGCCGACCAGGGCGCAGCCGGCCTGCCGGCAGCCCTCGGCGATGCCGCCGATCACCTGGGCCGCCTGCTCCACCGCGAGTTTCCCGGTGGCGAAATAATCGAGGAAGAACAGCGGCTCCGCGCCCTGCACCACCAGGTCGTTGACGCACATCGCCACGAGGTCGATGCCCACCGTGCCGTGCAGCCCCGTCTCGATGGCGATCTTGAGCTTGGTGCCCACCCCGTCGGTGGACGACACCAGAACGGGGTCCTTCAGCCCGGTGGCCTTCAGGTCGAACAGCGCGCCGAACCCGCCCAGCCCGCCCATCACGCCGGGCCGCGATGTGGATCGGGCCAGGGGCTTGATGCGCTCCACCAGCGCGTCGCCGGCCGCGATGTCCACGCCGGCCGCGCGATAGGTCATGCTGGCCATGGCCATCCCTGGTATATTCGCCACGACCCCGGAGGGCTGGCAGGTTGACGACGACTCCCGCGACAGCACAGCGGCCGGGCGGCCGCGGAAACAACCACACGCAGGTGTGGCGCGCAACGGGCCGGACTGCTTGAACGCCCTGCCGTCCCGGCCGGAAACCGCCACACGGCGGCAGCGCTACGCGCTGCTGATCGGGCTGCTGGTGGCCGCGTGGCTGGCCTTGCAGCTGTTCGCCTCCATCCTGCTGCCCTTCGTGATGGCGGCGGGCATCGCCTATTTCCTCGACCCGCTGGCCGGGCGGCTGGCGCGGGCGGGGGTGCGGCGCGATTTCGCGGCCCTGCTGCTGATCGTCGCCCTTGTCACCGCCGGGCTGCTGTTCGCCCTGCTGCTCTACCCGCTGATCCTGGCGCAGATCGCCATCCTGATCGGCCGGGCGCCGACCTATGTGGAGCTGGTGCGCGCCTTCGCCGCCGACCAGATCGCCAGCCTGCAGGAGAAGCTCGGCCCGGAATTCGTCGATCAGCGCCTGCGCGACCTGGTGGGCAGCCAGGCCGGGGCCATGCTGGGCTTCGTGGTCGGCGCGCTGACGCGGCTGATCGGCGGCGGCTTCGCGCTGTTCAACGTGCTGTCGCTGCTGGTCGTCACCCCCGTGGTGGCCTTCTACCTGCTGCGCGACTGGCCGAAGGT
This sequence comes from uncultured Rhodospirillales bacterium, assembly GCA_945957135.1. Taxonomy (GTDB): domain Bacteria; phylum Pseudomonadota; class Alphaproteobacteria; order Acetobacterales; family Acetobacteraceae; genus CAMFLK01. The sequence goes on along the minus strand of CAMFLK010000038.1, from coordinate 1,509 downwards.
GGTGGCCCAGGTCGATCGCTGGCTGCCCCATCGCTACGTGGGCGTGCTGCGCGCCCAGGCGCTGGAGGTGGACCGCATCCTCTCCGCCTGGCTGCGTGGGCAGGCGATCTGCTGCGTGGTGCTGGCGCTGTTCTATGCCGTGGCGCTGTCGGCGGTGGGGCTCGATCTCGGACTGATCGTCGGGCTGGCGGCGGGGATGCTGTCGTTCATCCCCTATGTCGGCAGCATCACCGGGCTGATCACCTCGGTCGGCCTGGCGATGGCGCAGTTCCCCTCCTGGCAGGGGGTGGCGATGGTGGCGGGCGTGTTCTTCGTCGGCCAGCTGCTGGAAGGCTACGTGATCTATCCGCGCTTCCTGGGCGACCGGGTGGAGCTGCACGCGGTATGGGTGATCTTCGCGCTGTTCGCCGGCGGGGCGGCGTTCGGCTTCGTGGGCGTGCTGCTGGCGGTGCCGATGGCCGCGGTGATCGGCGTGCTGTGCCGGTTCTGGCTGCGCCGCTACCTCGCCAGCCCCCTCTATCTCGACCCGCCCACATGACGCGCCGCCAGCTTCCCCTGCCCTTCGACCCCACCCCCCGCTACGAGGGCCAGGCCTTCCTCGACGACGAGTCCAACGCCGAGGCGCTGGCCTGGCTGGAGCGCGCGGCGGACTGGCCGCAGGGCCGGCTGGCGCTGTGGGGGGAGGCCGGGGCCGGCAAGTCCCACCTGCTGCATCGCTGGGCCAGCCGGCGGGGCGGCGAGCTGCGCGCCGGGCCGGGGCTGCGCTTCGTGCCGCCGACCGTTCCGCTGGCCATCGACGACGCCGACGCCGCGCCGGAAGCCGCCCTGCTGCACAGCCTGAACGCCGCCGCCGAGGCCGGGCTGCCGGTGCTGCTCGCCGCCCGCACGCCGCCGGCCCGGTGGAACGTGGCGCTGCCCGACCTCGCCAGCCGCCTGCGCGCCATCACCGCCATCGCCATCCGCCCGCCCGGCGAGGCGCTGCTGCGCGCCCTGTTCACCCGGCTGCTGGCCGACCGCCAGCTCGCCGTGCCCGAGCCGGTGCGGGACTGGCTGCTGCTGCGCCTGCCCCGCACCGCCGATTCGATGCGCGAGGCCGCCGCCCGGCTGGACCGCGCCGCTCTGGCCGCCGGCCGCCGCGTCAGCCGCCCGCTCGCCGCCGCCGTGCTCGCGGAGTTGACGCCGGAGGCGGATCATGAAGATTTGGCGCATGCCCCGTCTGGCCTCTCCCCGGCCCCCGCGCCTCTCCTGTAATCTCGCCCCTCCAAAACGAGGGCGAGACATGAACGCGGACAGCTCCATCGCAGCCGAAACCATCGCGCCGGCCGCCGATTCCGCCGTGCCCGAGGCCGCGCCGCCCACCGAACCCTCCGTGCGCTTCATCAATCGGGAGCTGTCCTGGCTCGCCTTCAACCACCGCGTGCTGGAAGAAGCGGAGAACACCCACCACCCCCTGCTGGAGCGGCTGCGCTTCGTCTCGATCAGCGCGGGCAACCTCGACGAGTTCTATTC